>NZ_FRAE01000007.1 GCF_900142235.1 Tepidibacter formicigenes DSM 15518
ATGGGAGCTGATAAGAACCAATTCATGAAAGCTTTAATTGAAGCTGAAAAATATGATGGACCATCTTTAATAATAGCTTATGCTCCATGTATCAACCATGGTTTAAAAGAAGGTATGGGACGCACTCAAGCAAATACAAAAGAAGCTGTTGAAGCTGGATATTGGCATTTATATAGATACAACCCAGAATTAAAAGAGCAAGGAAAGAATCCATTTATTCTAGATTCTAAAGAGCCAAAAAAAAGCTTTAGAGATTTCATAATGAAACAAGTAAGATATACATCACTTCAGAAAGCTTTCCCAGAAATAGCAGAGGAGTTATTTGTTAAAGCTGAAGAAGATGCGAAAGAAAGATATGAAACTTACAAAAAAATGGCTGAACAGGCTTAATAAATAAGAAAAGAGAAGCAAAAATTGCTTCTCTTTTTTATACATTAAATCTAAATAATATTACATCTCCATCTTTGACTTCATAATCTTTTCCTTCAAGTCTAACTAGTCCTTTTTCCTTAGCTGCATTCATTGTTCCGACGTTAACTAAATCTTCATAGGCTATAGTTTCGGCTCTTATAAATCCTCTTTCAATATCAGAGTGAATTTTTCCACCAGCTTGAGGAGCTTTAGTTCCTCTTTTTATAGTCCAAGCTCTAATTTCTTTTGGACCTGCAGTTAAGAAACTTATAAGTCCAAGTAAAGAATAAGAAGCTTTTATCAATTTATCAAGACCAGATTCAACTAGTCCTAAATCTGATAAAAATTCTTTCTTTTCATCTTCTTCAAGTTCAGCTATTTCGGCCTCTATTTGAGCACATATAACAACTACCTGTGCGTTTTCAGAACTTGCAAACTCTCTAACTTTTTCAACCATAGGATTATCAGCACCATCATTTGCAAGATCATCTTCAGAAACGTTAGTAGCATAAATTACGGGTTTAGAAGTTAAAAGATTTAATTGTTTTACAAAAGCTTTTTCATCATCAGTAAATTCCATTGTTCTAACACACTTATTATCCTCTAAAGTTTCTTTTATTTTATTTAATAAATCTAGTTCAGAAAGAAGAGATTTATCAGCCTTAGCTGCTTTTTGCGTTTTTTGAATTCTTCTTTCTAAAACTTCAATATCTGAAAATATAAGTTCAAGATTTATTGTTTCTACGTCTCTTAAAGGATCAACAGATCCATCTACGTGAACAACATTTGGATCTTCAAAGCAACGAACAACGTGAATTATAGATTCTACTTCTCTTATATGAGATAAGAATTTATTTCCAAGACCTTCTCCTTTACTTGCTCCTCTAACAAGTCCTGCTATATCACAAAATTCTATAGCAGTAGGAACAATTTTTTCAGAATTATATATTTCTTTTAATTTATGTAGTCTTTCATCTGGAACTGCAACTACACCAACGTTAGGTTCTATAGTACAGAATGGATAATTTGCTGATTCTGCACCAGCTTGAGTTATAGCATTAAATAAAGTACTTTTTCCAACGTTAGGTAGACCTACTATACCTAGTTTCATTTAAATCTTCCTTTCATTTGTTATTTATAATAATAAGTTTTTTCAAAACTATTTAAAACATACAGAAAAATTATAACCTATATGATAAATACATGCAATATTAGAAAAAACTTAAGTAAGATTATATAGGAGTTTATAATTTCCTAATTATTATAAAATTACTTAATTATTTTTCTATAAAAAACAAAAACTAAGTTAAAGGAGGGATTATTTTGAACAAAAAATATATTATATTTTTAGGTGTTTTCTTATTAATTATAATTTCTATTTGTGCATGTACTATGAAAGCAACTGCTAATAAATCTATTAAAAAATCTAATGTAATAGCTTCTCGTATTTCAAATTTAGATCCTATAAATAAAGTGGATATATTAATTAGTAAGAATACAGCATTAGTTGCTTTAGATTTAAAAGATAAGGAATTATTAGGAATAACTACTAAAAAGAGATTAAGGGATGAAATAAAAAAAATAGTAAAAGATTCAGATTCAAAAGTAGAAAATATATTTATAACATCCAATTCAAATATTACAAAAAAGATAATTAATATATCAAAAAATATAAATAGAGGAAAAAAAGTTAATTTAGATTGGGAAATTGAAAATATAGTAAGAAATTTTATACCTAATATATAAAGAACAGGACTTTCCTGTTCTTTATTTTTTTTAATTTCATATTTTTATAACGAGTAGAAATTTATATGGAGGATTAAAATGTATAAAAAAATAATTTTAGGACTTTGTTTTTTTAGTATGTTTATATTTAATAATTTCTTAGAAAATATATTTATAATTGCTTTTGTTATAGGGATGTATAACTTATTTTTGAATAAGGACTTTAAAAATTTATTTATAGGTTTTATTTTAGCTCACTTTATACTTAATTTTTTAGTGATAGTATTTTTTCAAGATAGATTAGAATTAAAAGAACTAGAATCAACTGATAAAAGAGAAAATAAAACAGCAGTTGTATTAGTTTATGATGGAGAAGATAAAAAATATAATTTAAAACAAAGGGCAAGAGAAATATATCAAAGAAATAGACTTTATTCATTCTTAAATATGAATTATAAACTATATAAATATAAGAATATGTATCAAGATTTAGGATCAAGTCAATTTAAAAATAAATCATATATTACAAGAAACAGTTTAAGTGAAAGGCTTGGAAAAAATTACATAGTAGTAAATAGTAATTTATATACTACTCCATATATAGAAGAAATACTAATAGATTTAGTAAATAAGGGCTATAAAGATATAATATTATGTCCTATTTTTTTTACTGAAGGAAAAGACTATGATTTATTAAGAAAGAGAATAAATAATATGGGAATATTAAAATATGAAATTAATATTAAGCTTACAGATTTATTTTGGAACTCTCAAGTTTTAGCAAAAGTCTATAAAAATAAAATATTAGAATCTATAGACAATAAAGATAAAACTATAGGAGTACTGTTAGTAGGACTTGAGGAGAAAAATAATTTAGAGGAAGATATAATTTTTAGAGAAAAGATAAAAAAATATTTAAAAGATGAAAAAATATATGATATTAAAATAAAATTACCTCTTTTAGAAAATCATAAAAAGGATATAATAAAAACAGGGGATGAATTACTAGAATATGGTATAGATTCTCTTTGTTTAGTAATACCAACATCTTTGTTTGAAACTGTATATATTAGAACTTTAGCTGAGCATATACTTGAAAAGTTAGATATACCAAATGAAACTAGATTTCATTACATAGGACCCTTTAATGAAGATGAGGTATTTATAGATGAATTATATAAAAAAATAAAGTTAGCTGAAAATGAAGGAGGTAATTAAATTGGATAATGTAGAAAGAATAAACTTAGGTAATGGAATTAATTTGACCTTTATAGATACTAATAAATTTAAAACTAATTTAGTTAGTGTATATATTCAAAGACCTCTAGACAAAAAAGAAGTTACTAAAAATGCTTTAATTCCAATTGTATTAAAAAATGGAAGTCAAAATTATAAAAGTCAAAGAGAAATATCTAGAAAGTTAGATAATTTATATGGGTCTAGTATTTTTGCTGATGTAACAAAAAAAGGAGAGAGACAAATTTTAAGTTTTAAGTTATTAGTAACTAACGATTCTTATTTGGATGAAGATATATTTGAAGAAGGATTAAAATTTTTAAATGATATAATAAACAATCCTCTAGTAGAAGAAGATGGCTTTAATAAAGAATATGTAGAAATAGAAAAAAACAATCTAAAAGATAGGATAAGATCAAGAATAAACGATAAAAGTAAATACGCTTTAGAAAGATGTATAGAAGAAATGTGCAAAAATGAAAAATTTAGCATAAATGAGAATGGTTATGAAGAAGACTTAAATTCAATAGATAAAAAAAATCTTTATCAACATTACAAAAATATAATGAAAACATCACCTATAGATATAGTGGTTGCAGGAAATCTTGATAAAGAAAAAGTAATTAAAAATATAAAAAATATATTTAAATTTGAAAGACAAAAAAATATTATAACTATACCTAGAGAAGAAATATATAATAATCCTAATACTGTAAAAAATATATTAGATAAAATGGATGTAACTCAAGGAAAAATAGTTCTGGGATTTAGAACAAATATAGATTTTAAAGAGGAAAAATATTATTCATTAATGGTTTATTCTAACATATTAGGAGGAGGCCCTCATTCAAAGTTATTTATGAACGTAAGAGAAAAAGCAAGCTTATGCTATTATGTATATTCTATGGTTGAAAAATATAAATCAATAATGTTCATATCCTCAGGAATAGAAATACAAAATTATTATAAAGCCTTAGATTTAATTAAAAATGAAGTTAGCAAAATGGAAAAAGGAGAAATTTCACAAGAAGAAATTGAAAATAGTAAAAATTCTATAATAAATTCTATAAGATCTGTTAGTGATAGTTTAAACAGTCTTTCTGATTTTTATTATAGTCAAGGAGTAAGTGGATCAAATGAAACTTTAGATTCTATTATGAAAAAAATAAGAAAAGTTACAATGGATGAAATTGTAGATGTTTCGAAAAGTATAAAGTTAGATACTATTTATTTTTTAAGAAACTAAAGGAGGCATATTATGAAAAAAATATTTAATGATATATTAAAGGAAGAAATATATTATGAAAAATTAGAGAATGGATTAGACTTGTTTTTTATGCCTAAAAAAGGATTTAATAAAAAATATGCTGTATTTGCTACAAAATATGGTTCGAATGAACTTGAATTTATTCCTATTGGAGAAAAAGAAAAGGTTAGAGTTAATGAAGGTATAGCTCATTTTTTAGAGCATAAAATGTTTGAACAACCAGATGGAGGAAATGCTTTTGATCGTTTCTCAGAGCTTGGAGCAAGTGCAAATGCTTATACTAATTTTACAATGACAGCATACCTTTTTTCAGCAACAGATAATTTTTATGAAGCATTAGAGCATTTAATAAATTATGTTCAAACTCCTTATTTTACTGATGAAAATGTGGAAAAAGAAAAAGGTATAATAGAGCAAGAAATAAAAATGTATGATGATAATGCAGATTGGAAAGTATATTTTAATACATTAAAAGCAATGTATGTAAATAATTATACTAAAATAGATATAGCAGGCACAGTAGAAAGTATATATAAAATTACAAAAGATGAGCTTTATAAATGCTATAATACCTTTTACAATCCATCGAATATGGCTTTATTTGTAGTAGGAGATTTAGAATATGAAAAGGTTATGGATGTAGTGAATAAAACTATAAAAACAGATACTAAAGTTTTAGGCGATATAAAGAGATTTTATCCAAATGAGCCTGATAATATAAATCAAAAAGAAATAATAGAAAATTTATCTGTATCTATTCCTATGTTCAATATAGGTTTTAAAGATATAGATGTAAATAAAGATGGAGAAGAACTTTTGAAAAAAGAAATAAGTACAGAAATAATATTAGATATGATATTTAAAAAAGGAAGTTCATTGTATGAAGAGTTGTATTTAAATAGGCTAATAAATGAGAGCTTTGGATGTAATCATGTCTCACAAATAGATCATGGGTATACTATTATTGGTGGAGAATCTAAAGAACCTTATAAAGTAAAAGATACTATTTTTAAGTATATAGAAAAATATAAAAAAGAAGGACTGAGTAAAGAGGATTTTGAAAGAATTAAGAAAAAGAAAATAGGAATGTTTTTAAAATATTTTGATTCAGTAGAGTTTATAGCTAATAACTTTATATCATATAAATTTAGAAATATAAATTTAATTGATTATTTAGAGGTTTTAAAGAAAATACAATTTGAAGAAGTAATTAAAAGGTTTGAAAATCATTTTAAAGAAGAATACTCCGTTATATCTATCGTTAATCCTAAATAATAAATTGAAAAGCCCTATTATGACTTTAATTAACTTTAATAAAATCAATATTATGATATAATAAAAGCTAGGTTATACCTAGTTTTTATTATATGGAGGTAATTAATTATGAATCCTATTGCTTTTACTATTTTTGGAATAGACATTAGATGGTATGGAATACTTATATCTACAGGGATAATGATTGGTATATTCCTAGCTCTTAAAGAGGCAAAGAGAGTAAGTATTAATGAGGAAAAACTATTAGATTTATTTTTAATAGCGATTCCATGTGCGATAATTGGAGCAAGAACTTACTATGTAATATTTAACTGGGATTACTATAAAGGTGATTTATTTAAGATTATAAATATAAGAGGTGGAGGTCTTGCAATACATGGTGGAATAATAGGAGCAGTACTTGTTGGATATTTATATTGTAAAATTAAAAAAATGAATTTTCGCAAAATATTAGATTTAACTGCTCCAAGTATAGCTTTAGGACAAGCTATTGGAAGATGGGGTAACTTTATAAATCAAGAAGCTTATGGAAGACCTACGAATTTACCTTGGGCAATTAACGTAAATGGAGTAAATGTTCATCCAACTTTTTTATATGAATCTATTTGGGATTTTTGTTTGTTTTTATTTTTAATGTGGCTTAGAAAAAATAAAAAATATGATGGTCATGTATTTATATGTTATGCTATTATATATTCTATTGGTAGGTTTTTTGTTGAAGGATTTAGAATTGATAGTTTGATGTTAGGGACATTTAGAATGGCTCAAGTTATTAGTATAATATTTATAGTACTTGGTAGTATAGTTCATATTAATTTGAAAAATAAAAATAAATTATAATAAATAATTTAACCCATAGATTTTTGTTTAAAAAATTTATGGGTTAAATTAAGTAACGAAGGAGGAATAATATGGAATTTAATCATGTATCTGTGCTTTTGAATGAATGTATAGAGAATTTAAACATAAAACCTAATGGAATATATGTGGATGGAACATTAGGTGGAGCAGGTCATTCTTCTGAAATAGTAAAAAGGCTAGGAGATGGTGGGCTTTTAATTGCTTTCGATCAAGACATAAATGCAATAACTGTTGCAAAAGAAAGGCTTAAAGATTACTTAGATAAGGTAAGATTTATACATACAAACTTTGTGAATTTAAAAGAAGAACTTTTAAATATAGGAATAAATAATATTGATGGAATATTACTTGATTTAGGGGTATCTTCTCATCAACTAGATGAAAGAGAAAGAGGATTTTCTTATATGCAAGATGCACCTCTTGATATGAGAATGGATATAAGAAATTCTTTTACAGCTGAGTATATAGTAAATAATTATAGTGAAGATGAAATAGAAAAAATTATAAGGCTTTATGGAGAAGAAAAATGGGCTAGAAGAATTGCAAAATTTATAGTTGAAGAAAGAAATAAAAAAGAAATAAAAACAACGGGAGAATTAGTAGAAATTATAAAAAAAGCTATACCTAAAAAAGCTAGAATAGATGGACCACATCCAGCAAAAAGAACATTCCAGGCATTAAGAATAGAAGTAAATAATGAACTTGATATAATTGATAAAACTATAATTGACGCTGCAAATATGATGAATACTGATGGAAGAATCTGTGTTATTACTTTCCATTCTTTAGAGGATAGAATAGTTAAAAATGTATTTAAAGAATTAGCCATAAGTTGTGTTTGTCCTAAGGAATTTCCTATTTGTAGATGTGAAAAGGAGCAAGTTGTAAAAGTTATAACTAGAAAACCAATAATTCCAAGTAAAGAAGAGATAGAAATGAATCCTAGATCTAGAAGTGCAAAGCTTAGAGTAGCTCAAAAAGTTTAATTTTTTTGTTCAAGGGGGAAGAGAATGAAAAAAAATACTAAAGTAAGCAGTTTAGAAGAGTATAGAAAGAAAAAATTAGATCGTATTAATTCTCATAAAAATAATCTTAAAAAGAAAAAAAATAGAAAATTAAATATTTTGAGTATTTTTGGTTTATTTATACTTTGTATTATAATAATTTTTATGTATAGATATTCTATTGTTTCTAGTTTGAAATATGAAGTCCAATCTTTAAATAAAGAGTTGGAAAATAAGAAAAATAAGAAAAAACAGTTATATTTAGAACTGGATAATTTAAGTAAAAGTGGTTTTATAGAAAAAGAAGCTAAAGAAAGGATTAATATGATTTATCCAACAGATGAACAAACTGTTTATATAAAAGTAGATTGATTGTAAGGGGGGCTAAGTCTTTGTCTAAGTTTAATATTAAGAGTAAAACAAGACTAGTTGTTCTTCTATTCTTCGTATGTTTCTTATTCTTAGGATTAATAATAAGAGTAGGATATTTACAAATAGTAAAAGGAGATTGGTTGAATGAAAAAGCATTATCGCAACAAACAAGAGATATATCAGTTGAACCTAAAAGAGGTACTATTTATGATAGAAAAGGAAAGGAACTTGCAGTAAGTGTTATAAAACACACAGTTTGGGCAAAACCTTCTGAAATAAAAGATAAAAGAGAAACTTCTAAGGTACTTGCACAAATATTAGATGAGGATGAAAATGAAATATATAAAATAATAAATGAAAATAAGCGTTTAGTTAAAATTAAAAGATGGATAGATGATGATAAAGTAGATAAAATAAAAAAATCTAAAGTTAAAGGAATTTGGGTTTCAAAAGACAATAAAAGGTATTATCCATATGGAAATTTTGCAGCACATATATTAGGGTATGTTTCAGCTGATAACTCAGGTGGTTCAGGAATTGAGCTTGAATATGACAAGGATTTAAGGGGGCTTCCAGGAAGAAATATAATAAGTACAGATGCTTCAGGTAGAAAAATTCCATACGGAGATGAAAAATATAATGAACCAAAAGATGGATTGGGAGTTGTACTTACTATAGATGAGGTTATTCAGCACTATGCTGAAAAAGCAGTGGATGAAGCCTTACAAATAAACAAGGCAAAAAAAGTACATGCAATAGTAATGGATCCAAAGACAGGAGATATTTTGGCAATGGTATCAAAACCAGATTATAATCCTAATGACCCTAGAACTCCAATATATCATATTTTTGAAGAAGAACTTTCAAAATATGAGGAAAAAGAAAAAATAAAAGGCTGGTTTAAAATGTGGAGAAATCCCATAGTAAATGATGTGTATGAACCAGGTTCTACTTTTAAATTAATTGTTGCTTCAGCAGGACTTGAAGAAGGGGTTGTAACACCAGAAGAAGAGTTTTATGATAAAGGATATATTGATGTTGCAGGTAGAAGAATAAAAGATGCTATTTATCCAAGAAGCCATGGAAAGGAAACTTTTGCTCAGGCTATTCAAAATTCATGCAACCCTGTGTTTGTTGAAGTGGGACAAAGATTAGGAGTAGATAAACTTTATGATTATATAAATGCTTTTGGATTTACACAAACTACAGGAATAGATTTACCAGGAGAAGGACAATCTATTGTTTATAATAAAAAAAATGTAGGACCAGTTGAGCTTGCAACAATATCTTTTGGACAAGGGATTTCTGTTACACCTATTCAGTTAATTACTGCTATAAGTGCTATAGCAAATGATGGAGAGCTTATGAAGCCAAGAGTTGTAAAAGAGCTTGTAGACTCTAAAGGCAATGTAGTAAAGAAATTTGAGCCAGAAGGTATAAGGCGAGTTATATCTGAAGAAACATCTAAAACATTAAGAAAAATAATGGAAGCTGAAGTTGTAGATGGAGGGGGAAATAAAGCATATATACCAGGTTATCATGTTGGAGGTAAAACTGGAACTGCGCAAAAGGTTATAAATGGGAGATATGCAAAGGGTCGTTATATATCATCTTTTGTTGGAATAGCACCCGCAGATAATCCTAAGGTTGTTGTTTTAGCAGTAGTAGACGAACCTAATGTAGAAAGCTATTATGGTGGTATCACAGCAGCGCCTATAGTAAAAGAAATTATATATAATACTTTAAGATATTTAGATGTAAAACCTACATATACAGAAGAAGAAAAAAAAGGTCTTGTGAAAGAAGAAACTATAGTACCAGAAGTTAGAAATTTAAAGATTCAAGAAGGAGGAAAAGTACTATTAGAAAATAAACTTAATTACATGGTTGAACCTAATGTTCATATAAGTGGAAATGAACGTATCATAGACATGTTTCCAAAACCCGGAGTTAAAGTTCCGATAGAATCTAATATAACACTTTATATTGAAACTTCTAAAGGTGAGAATAATGAAATGTCAAAAGTTAGTATTCCTGACTTTAGTGGTAAAACTATAAAAGAAGTTGCAAATATAATTCAAGGATTAGGACTCAAATTAAAACCTATAGGAAATGGAAAAGCAGTAAATCAAAATCCACTACCAAATTCTCAGGTGGATATAAACTCTATAGTTACTGTTGAATTTAAATAAACAATTAAAAAATATAATATGAGTAAAAAGGCAATGTATAGTAATGTACATTGTCTTTTTTGATTAAAAATATAGTAAACTAAGTAGTTAAAAGGAATATACATACAAAAAAATGAATATTAATTATAATGACAAAGACAATTTTGTTAAAAAAATTAGTGAACTTATGAATAAAGTATATATATTAAAGTTGATTAATTGTAAGGGGGGCAAAATTTTTGTCTAAATTTAGTATTAAAACCAAAAAAAGATTGGTTTTTGTTTTGGTTTCTGTGTGTATTATATTTTTAGGACTAATAGTAAGAGTGGGGTATTTACAGTTGGTGAAAGGAGATTGGTTAAGAGAAAAAGCTTTATCTCAACAAACAAGAGATATACCTGTTGAAGCTAAAAGAGGTACTATTTATGATAGAAAAGGAAAGGAACTTGCAGTTAGTATTACTAAAAATACAGTTTGGGCAAAACCTTCTGAAATAAAGGATAAAAGAGAGACTGCTAAAGTACTTGCAAAAATACTAGATGAAGATGAAAGTGAAACTTATAAAAAGCTAAGTAAAAATATGGCATTAGTTAGAATTAAAAGGTGGGTAGACGATGATAAAGCAGTACAAATAAGGAAATTTAAGATTAAAGGGATATGGATTGCTGAGGACAATAAAAGGTATTATCCATATGGAAATTTTGCTGCTCATATATTAGGGCATGTCTCTGCTTATAATGAAGGGGTTTCGGGGTTGGAACTTAAATATGATAAATATTTAAAAGGAATGCCGGGAAGGCTTGTAATAAGTACAGATGCTTCTGGTAGAGAGATTCCACATGGAGATGAAAAGTATCATGAACCAAAAGATGGTTTAGGCGTTGTACTTACTATAGATGAAGTTATTCAGCATTATGCTGAAAAAGCAGTAAGTAAAGCTTTAGAAATAAATAAAGCAAAAAGAGTACATGCAATAGTAATGGATCCAAAAACGGGAGATATATTAGCGATGGTATCAAAGCCAGATTATGATCCTAATAATCCAACAACCCCAATATATTCTAGTTTTGAAGAAGAATTATCAAAGTATGATGAAAAGAATAAAATAAAAGGCTGGTTTAAAATGTGGAGAAATCCTATCGTAAATGATACATATGAGCCTGGTTCAACTTTTAAACTAATTACTTCAGCGGCAGGACTTGAAGAAGGAGTTGTAACACCGGAAGAAGAATTTTATGATAAAGGATATATAATTGTTGCAGGTAGAAGAATAAAATGTTGGAGGCATTATAGACCTCATGGGCAAGAAACATTTACTCAAGCTGTTCAAAATTCATGCAATCCTGTATTCGTTGAAGTTGGTCAAAGACTGGGTGTAGATAAGTTTTACGAATATATAAATGCTTTTGGTCTTACAAAGCGTACAGGAATAGATTTTCCAGGAGAGGAAAATGGTCTTATTTACAATAAAAAGCATGTAGGACCAGTTGAACTTGCAACAATGTCTTTTGGGCAAAGTATTTCTGTTACACCTATTCAGTTAATTACTGCTATAAGTGCTATAGCTAATGATGGAAAGCTTATGAAGCCTAGATTAGTTAAGGAATTTATAGATAGTAAAGGTAATGTAGTAAAAAAATTTAATTCACAAATGGTAAGGAAGGTAATTTCCCAGGAAACATCTAAAACACTTAGAGAAATAATGGAATCTGTGGTTTCTCAAGGATCAGGTAAAAAAGCGTATATACCAGGTTATCATGTTGGAGGTAAAACTGGAACAGCACAAAAAGTTATAGATGGAAGGTATGCTAAAGGTCGTTATATTACTTCCTTTGTAGGAATAGCTCCAGCAGATGATCCTAAGGTTATTGTTTTAGCAATAGTTGATGAGCCAAATGGAGAAAGTCAATTTGGTAGTACGACAGCAGGACCTATAGTAAAAGAAATTATATATGATACTTTAAAATACTTAGATATAAAACCTAGTTATACAGAAGAAGAAAGAAAAAATCTTGTTAAAGAAGAGGTGGTGGTGCCAGAAGTTAGAAATTTAAAACTTGAAGAAGCTGGAAAAATATTGTTAGAAAATAAGTTTAATTTTACAGTTGAACCTAATATATATGCTAGTGGAGAAGAGCGTGTTATAAGTATGTTTCCAAATCCTGGGGCTAAAGTGCCGATAGAGTCTAATATAATACTTTATGTTGAAAATTCTAAAGATGAGAATAGTAAAATACCAAAAGTTGTTCTTCCTGACTTAACTGATAAAACTGTAAAAGAAGTGGCAAATATACTAAAGGAGTTAGGATTAAAATTAAAGCCTATAGGAAATGGAAAAGCAGTAAATCAAAATCCACTACCAAATTCAGAAGTGAATATAAATTCTGTAATTACTGTTGAATTCAAATAAACTATCAAAAAAAGATAAATTATTATATAATTAAAAAGGCAATGTATATAAAAATGCATTGCCTTTTATAACGACCCAGTTGAAAGAATGATGAATTTATTTGTTGAGTTTGTTATGGAGGGATAAAAATATGAATTTAAAAGATATAATAAAAGGTTTAGACATAGTAAATAGTAAAGGAAATATTGAAGTGAACATAGAAGATATACATTATGATTCTAGAAAAGTAAATAAAAATAGTTTGTTTATATGTATAAAAGGATTTAGTGTAGATGGTCATAAATTTATACAAGATGCTATAAGCAAAGGTAGTATAGCTTTCATTGTAGAAGATGACGTTTATATAGATGGATATACTTTTATAAAAGTTAAAGATACTAGAAAAGCCATGGCAAAAATATCTTCAAATTTCTTTAATGAGCCAACGAAGGATTTAAATTTAATAGGAGTTACAGGCACTAATGGAAAGACTACCATAACTCATTTACTAAAAGATGTGCTTGAACATAATAATGAAAATGTAGGATTGATTGGGACTATAAAAAATATAATAGGTGATAGAGAAATAATATCATCTAGAACTACTCCTGAGAGTATAGAGCTTCAAAACTATTTTAGAGAAATGATAAATAATAATAATAAATATTGTGTAATGGAGGTATCTTCTCATTCTCTTGAACTAAGTAGAGTAGATAATTGTGAGTTTAAAATAGGAATATTTACCAATTTAACTGAAGATCATCTAGATTTTCATAAAGATTTAAATGATTATAGAATAGCAAAAGAAAAGTTATTTTATAAAACTACTATAGGTAATGTGATAAATATAGATGATGAAGGTGGTAAAAAAATATATAAGTCTATTAAAAATTTAGAAGTTCCAGTTTTAACTTATGGTATAGAAGAAGATGCCAATATTAAAGCAAAAGACATAAAAATATATCCTAATGGTGTTGAATACAAACTAATAACTCCAGAATACAAAGCCGATATATATGTACCTATTTCAGGAAGATTTACTGTTTATAATTCATTAGCAGTAATAGGTGCATGCTATTTAATGAATATTTCTAAAGAAATAATTATAGAGGGACTTAAAAATACAAAAGGAGTTCCTGGAAGGTTTGAAAATATAAATAGCAGTAAAGGATTTAATGTAATTGTTGATTACGCACATACACCAGATGCTCTTGAAAATATTTTAAAGACAGCTAAAGAGTTTGTAAATGGGAAAATAATAACTGTATTTGGATGTGGAGGAGATAGAGATAAAACTAAAAGACCTTTAATGGGACGAATTAGTCAAAAATACTCTGATTTTACTATAGTAACATCAGATAATCCTAGAACTGAAACTCCTATTAATATAATAAAAGATATTTTAAAAGGAATGGATGATAATAAACAAAACTATGAAATTGTTGTAGACAGAAAAGCAGCTATAAATAAGGCTATAAATATAGCAAGGAGTGGAGATATTGTTATTATAGCAGGAAAAGGACATGAAGATTATCAGGTTATAGGAAAAGAAAAAATACATTTCGATGACAAAGAAGTAGTAAAAGAAATTTTAGGGGAGGAATAAAAATGAATCCTATTAAAATAAGAGAAATATTAAATTGTACAAATGGAAAATTAATTAAGGGAAATAGTGAAGATTTAATTCTAAATATATGCACTGACAGTAGAAAAGCAAATGATGGAGATTTATTTATACCCTTAATTGGAGAAAATTTTGATGGACATAATTTTATATTAAGTGCTTATGAAAAAGGAACTAAAAGCTTCTTAAAAAATGAAGATCAAGATATAAATTTAAACTTTAACAATATAAATATAATAGAAGTTAAAGATACAATAAAAGCATTAGGAGATATAGCAAAATATTATAAAAGTAAATTTCCTATAAATTATGTAGGAGTTACAGGAAGTACAGGAAAAACTACAACAAAAGATATAATACATAGTGTTTTATCTAGTAAATATAATACTTTAAAAAATGAAGGGAATTTTAATAATCACATAGGATTGCCTTTTACAATATTTAATTTAAATAATAAATATGAATGTGCAGTACTTGAAATGGGAATGTCTTCTTTTGGAGAAATAGAGTACTTAACAAATATTGTAGAGCCTAAAATTGGTGTTATTTCAAATGTTGGGCTTTCTCATATAGAAAATTTAGGATCACAAGAAGGAATTTTAAAAGCAAAACTTGAAATAACTGCTAATTTCAAAGGAAATAATGTGTTAATTATAAATGGAGATGACGAATACTTAAAAAGAATAAAAAATAAAAATCTAAACTATAAATTAAAATCTTTTGGATTTGAAAAAAATAATGATTTATACTGTATAGGATATAAAATGGATAAAAAAGGGATATATTTTAACTGTATAGTATATGGTAAGAAAGAAGAATTTTTTATTCCAGCAAGAGGAAAGCACAATATATATAATGCCATGGCAGCAATTTTAGTAGGTATTGAGCTAGATTTAAATATGGATGAAATAAAAAATGGACTTTTAAGCTTTAAACCTAGTAAAATGAGGTTAGATATATTAAAAAATGAATCATTAACTATAATAAATGATGCGTACAATGCAAGTCCAGACTCTATGAAAGCAGCTCTTGAGATACTAGGAGAATATAAAGACAATAGAAAAATAGCAATACTTGGAGATATGCTGGAAATGGGAGATTATGCTGAATCTGGGCATCGAATTGTTGGAAAGTTAGCGAAGGATAAGAGTAATATTATTATAACTGTAGGAAAAAATTCACAGTATATAGGTACTCAGGCTTTATATGAAGGATTTAATAAAGAAAATGTAATTCATTTTAGGAGTAACCTAGAAGTTATGGATTATCTAAAGAAAATGTTAAAACAAAATGATGTTATATTAGTAAAGGGATCTAGAGGAATGAAAATGGAGGAAATAGTTAAATTTTTAAATGACTATACTATCTAGCATATACGGATAAAACCAAAAGCTTTATAATAAGCTTTTGGTATGAGAGAGGAGATTGGTAAAATGAATGATTTAAAAGAAATAGTATTTACAATAATAATTTCTTTTGTAATAACACTAATACTAGGACCTATATTTATACCTATGCTTAAAAGGTTAAAGTTTGGGCAGACAGTTAGAGATGAAGGACCTAAAACTCATTTGTCTAAAAATGGAACACCTACTATGGGTGGAATTATAATGATGATTGCAATACTTATTACCTGCCTTACAACAACTAGATTAAATAAGGATATGATATTTGCATTAGTTGCTATATTTGGATTTGGCCTTATAGGATTTATAGATGATTATATAAAAGTAGTATTAAAAAGATCATTAGGGCTTAGAGCTTATCAAAAAATAGTAGGGCAGTTAATAATTGCTACTGTTTTAGCTATTTATCAATCTAAAACATCAATACTTGGAACGCAGGTTATAGTTCCTTTTTTAAAAACTAACATAGACTTAGGAATATTTTACATACCATTTATTATATTTGTTACAATAGCCACAGTTAATAGCGTTAATTTAACTGATGGACTTGATGGATTAGCATCTGGGGTTACACTTATAGTAGCTTCGTTTTTTGCAATGATTGCAAGTCACTTGGGAAATACTAGCATATATATAGTTTCTGCAGCTTTAGTTGGAGCTTGCCTTGGATTTTTAAAATTTAATGCTCATCCAGCTCAAGTTTTTATGGGGGATACAGGTTCTATGGCATTAGGAGGAGCTGTTGCTGCTGCTGCTATACTTATGAATTTATCTTTGATAATTCCAATTGTTGGAGGGATATATTTTGCAGAATCTTTATCTGTAATTATACAAGTTACATCATTTAAGCTTACAGGAAAAAGAGTTTTTAAAATGAGTCCTCTCCATCATCATTTTGAACTTGAAGGATGGCATGAGACTAAGGTAGTAACAGTATTTTGGATAACAAGTGTAATTTTAAGTGTAATAGGTTTCTTAGCATTATTATAAAAAATTCGCTTCATACTAACATTTATAATATCCTATAGAGTAAAAAGAGTACATAATAAGGGGGAGTTGAATATGAAGTTAAAAGACAAAACAGTACTATTGGTAGGGCTTGCTAAAACTGGAATATCTACAGTGAAAAAATTAATTAATATGGGAGCTAATGTTGTTGTAAATGATATCAAAAAAGAAGAGCAGCTAAAAGATATAATAAACAATTTAAAAGGGTATAATGTTAAATATATACTAGGAAAACATATAGAAGATGTAACTGACATAGATTTAGCTATAGTATCCCCTGGAGTTCCTCTAGATCTTCCATTTATTGAAAAAATAAAAAGAAATAATATAGAAGTTATAGGAGAGGTAGAATTTTCTTATAGATTATCTAAAGGTATTTTCATAGGAATTACAGGTACAAATGGGAAAACCACAACTACTACACTTACTGGAGAAATATTTAAAGCAGCTAATAAAGATACTTATGTAGTTGGAAATATAGGAAATCCAGTAATAGATGTAGTTGATGAGGCTAACGAAAACTCAATATTTGTTACAGAACTTAGCAGTTTTCAACTTGAGAGTATTAAGGAATTTAGACCAAAAGTAAGTTCTATACTTAACATAACTGAAGATCACTTAAATAGACACAAAACAATGGAAAACTATATAAATGCAAAAGCAAGAATATTTGAAAATCAAAATGAAGAAGATTTTACAGTACTAAATTACGATTGTCCTATAGTTCGTTCTTTAGCATCTAAATGCAAAAGTAGAGTGGTATTTTTTAGTAGAAAAGAAATACTTAAGGAAGGGGTATTTGTAGAGAAAAATAGTATTATAATAAAATTTGAAGGAATAAATACTATTTTAATGAATAAAAATGAAATTAATATACCAGGAAATCATAATCTAGAAAATGCATTAGCTGCAATTGCCATAGGAGTAATTTTAAATTTAGATTTGGATGTAATAAAAAATATATTAAAAACTTTTAATGGAGTAGAGCATAGACTTGAGTTTGTAAAAGAAATAAATAATATTAAATTTGTTAATGATTCTAAAGGAACAAATCCAGACGCATCTATTAAAGCAATAAAATCCTACAATGAACCTATTATATTAATTGCAGGAGGAATGGACAAAAAAAGTGATTTTACAGAGTTTATAAAACATTTTAAAGGAAGAGTAAAAGAATTAGTTCTTCTAGGTGAAACTGCAGGTATAATAGAAAAAACAGCGAATAAAGAAGGATTTACTAATTGTCATAAAGTAAAAAATATGAAGGAAGCAGTGAAAAAGTCATATGAACTAGCAAGATCTGGATATGTAGTATTACTTTCTCCTGCTTGTGCTAGTTGGGATATGTATGAAAGTTATGAAATTAGAGGAAAAGACTTTAAGAATGAAGTATTTAGCCTTTAAATTTTAAGGAGGTTTTTAAATGGCTAAAAAAAGAGAAAAGCATTTTGATCCATATATTTTTTATACAACTTTAACTTTAGTAATAATAGGCATAGTAATGGTGTTTAGCTCTAGTTATGTTCAAGCAAAGTTTAAAATGGATGATGCATATTATTTTTTAAAGAGAAATATAATTTATGCAAGTATGGGTTTCTTTGCAATGATGTTTGTATCAAAAATTAATTATAAGAGATTAGAAAAGTTTATTCCAGTAATTGGCGGGGTTACTGCATTATTATTAGTTGCAGTATTAACTCCTTTAGGAATATCATTCAATGGTGCAAAGAGATGGCTTGGAGTTGGGGGGCTTACAATAATGCCATCTGAAATAGCTAAATTTGCTTCTATAATAATAGTAGCAAAAGTAATAGAGAATAAAAAAGATAAAATAAGTAGTTTAGTACAAGGAATTTTACCTCCACTTTTAATTTCAGGATTATTTTTTATACTTATAGTCTTACAGCCTGATCTTTCAACGGGTGGAACTATCATGATGACTACATTTGTAATGCTATTTGTAGCTGGTATGGATTTAAAGTATGTTTATTCTATGATAGGAGCAGGTTTTGGACTTCTTGGAATAATGATTGCTATTGCACCTTATAGGCTAAAAAGACTTACATCTTTCTTAGATCCATTTAAGGATCCATTAGGAGATGGTTATCAGGTAATACAGTCATTATATGCTTTAGGATCAGGAGGATTATTTGGGCTAGGTCTTGGGAGAAGTAGACAAAAATTCTTTTATATACCAGAGCCTCAAAATGATTTTATATTTGCTATAATAGGAGAAGAGCTTGGATATATAGGATGTATATTTTTACTATTATTATTTTTATTTTTAATATATAGATGTATAAGAGTTGCTATTAATTGTCCGGATACTTTTTCTTGTATGTTAGTTACTGGAATTACGGCTCAGATAGGAATACAGGTTATGATTAATATCGCTGTTGCAACTTCATCTATGCCTGTTACAGGAATGCCACTTCCTTTTATAAGCTATGGAGGAAGTTCACTTATAATATTTATGGCAGCAATTGGATTAATATTAAATATATCAAGACATGTTAAGTTGGACAGGAGTTGATAAAATGAAAGTTTTGATTTCTGGAGGAGGAACTGGAGGACATGTTTATCCAGCAATAGCTATAGCTAATAAATTAAAAGAAGAGATAAAAGATGTCGAAATATTATTCGTAGGAACTAAGAATGGTATTGAAAGTGAAATTGTTCCAAAAGCTGGATATGAATTAAAAACTATTACTGTACAAGGGTTTAGAAGAAAAGTAAGTGTTGAAAATATTAAAAGAGTAATTAAATTATTTAAGGGACTAGAGCAATCTAGAAGAATAATAAAAAGTTTTAGACCAGATATAGTTATTGGAACTGGTGGATATGTATGTGGACCTGTTGTATTTAATGCAGCTGTTAATAAAATACCTACTGTTATACATGAACAAAATGCATTTCCAGGAATAACAAACAAAATACTTTCAAAAGTAGTAAATAAAATTTTGATAAGCTTTGAAGATGCAAAAAAGCATTTTAAAGATAAAGATAATATTGTGCTTACTGGTAATCCTGTTAGAAAAGAAATTTTGCATTCTAATAAAACAACTTCAAGAAGAAAGCTTGGAATTGCTGAAGATAAAAAGATGGTTTTATGTGTAGGTGGAAGTGGAGGAGCGAAAAAATTAAATGATTGTATGCTCTCTATTATTCCTAATTTTATTAAAGAAGATATACAGTTTATACATGTTACTGGAAAAAACCATTATGATGATTTTATAAATTCTATAGGAGATGTAAATCTAAAAGGATGTCAAAAAATCATTCCTTACCTTGATGATATGGCTAATGCATTAGCAGCTTGTGATTTAGTTATATGTAGTGCAGGAGCTATAACTCTTGCAGAAGTTACAGCCCTTGGAAAGCCTTCTATTGTAATTCCAAAGGCTTATACTGCTGAAAATCATCAAGAATTTAATGCAAAGAGTATTGAAAAAAAGGGTGCTGGTATAGCTATTTTAGAAAAACATCTAACATCTAATAAGTTAGATAAAACTATATTTAAAATTTTAGGAGATAGAGAAAAATTAAAGAGTATGGAAAAAAATAGTAAATCCATTGGAAATCCTGATTCTCTAAATATAATATACAAAGAAATTATAGATATGTTAAAGTAACATAAAACCCTACTAATACATAAAATTATATAATATAAAGGTAGTTTTATTGAATTTTTAAAAGTCAAATTTAATAATCTTTAGAATAAAGACTTTTTCATTTTTAGTAGGGGGTGGCCCTTTTGGCAAAATATATAGTTTGTGGTGGAAATAAATTAGAAGGAGAGATAACTTTAAAAGGTGCAAAAAATGCAGTTTTACCTGTTATTGCAGCAACTATATTAAATGAGGGAGAAAGTATAATACACAATATACCTAATATATCAGATGTAAAAGTAATGATTGATATATTAACACATATAGGTTGTTATGTGAAAATGGAAGATGGAACCTTAATTATAAACACTAAAGATATTAATTCATCTGAGATACCAGAAAAATTTGTTAGGAAAATGAGATCTTCTATTGTATTACTTGGAGCAATGGTTGGAAGGTTTGGATACACTAAAATTAGTTATCCAGGAGGATGTGAGATAGGACCAAGGCCGATAGATCTTCATTTAAAATCTTTAGTACAAATGGGAGTTAAAGTAGAAGAGATACATGGGTTTATTAATTGTACAAGAGAAAATCTTAAACCTTGTGATATACATTTAGATTTTCCAAGTGTTGGAGCAACAGAAAATGTAATGCTTGCGGCTGTAAAGACAAAAGGAGTAACAAGAATTTATAATGCAGCAAAAGAACCTGAAATAGTTGATCTTGCTGATTTTTTGAATGCTATGGGAGCAAAAATAAAAGGAGCAGGAAGTAGTTGTATAGAAATAATAGGTGTTAAAAAACTTCAAAATGTTGAATATAAGATAATACCAGATAGAATAGCTGTAGGAACTTATCTAGTTGCAGGAGCAATGACAGGAGGAAAAATTATTATTGATGATGTTATACCAGATCATATTAATAGTATAGTTTCAAAGCTTAAGGAAGCAGGATGTGAAATTGAATATATAGGAAGTAAAGTTAAATTAATTGCTCCAAAAACTATAAAATCTATTGATATAATAAAAACACTTCCATACCCAGGATTTCCAACAGATATGCAAGCTCAAATGATGGCTTTAATGACATTAGGAAATGGAACTTGTATAGTTAGTGAAAATATATTTGAAAATAGATTTAAACATTGTGAGGAACTTATTAGAATGGGAGCTAATATAAATGTAAATGGAAAATTTGCTGTCATTAAAGGTGTAAAAATATTAATGGGGACAAAGGTAAGATCTTCTGATTTAAGAGGAGGAGCGGCATTAGTTTTAGCAGGGCTTGCTGCTACTGGATATACAGAGATAGAAAATATACATCATATTGATAGAGGTTATGAGTCTATGGAAAAGGTTCTAAGTAGTCTAGGTGCTAATATTATTAGGGCTTAGGCTTAAGCCTTTTTTTGATTTGTTTTAGAGGGGGCAAAATATATGAAAAGAATACATAATATATTATTATTAATAGTTTTTATAGTTTCTATATTTGGGTATATATTTATGAAGACTGATTTTTTATTTCTTAAAGAGTTAACTATAGTTGGACAAGTTAAATTAAATAAAGAAGATATACTTAGTAGTGGTAAAATAGAAATGAATAAAAATATATATATGTATAATGTAAAAGACATAAAAGAAAACTTGCTACAAAACGCATACATAAAAGATGTAAATATAAAAATTAAATTTCCAAATAAGATGATTATAGACTTAGTGGAGAGAGTAGATATGTGTGCTATACCGTATATGGGATCATATGTACTTATAAATGAAGAAGGAATAGTTCTAAAAGTAGAAGAAGATATTAATAATATTGACAATCCTTTACTTACAGGAATAAAATTTAAAAATTTAAAAGTAGGAGAAAAAATAAAATTAGATGATAATGATTTTTTGGTAAAAATATTAGATTTGCTAAATTCCTGTAATAATGCTAATATTTTAAGTAATATATCTGAAATAAATATAGACAAAAATAAAAATATTAAATTATATACTGTACAGGGAGTAGAAGTCTTACTTGGAAAAGGTGAAAACTTAGATTACAAAATGCTTGAGTTGAATAAAATATTAATAGACCTATATACAAGAAATATATCAAAAGGTATAGTTGATATGAGGTATAATGCTTATCCTGTGTATAGGCCTGAATAGGTGGTGAGGTATTTTGAAAAAAAATAGTTTGTCATTATTAATATTAAGCTTTTTTTTAGGAATGTTGCTTATTATTGAATTTAAAACTGTGGATAAAACAACAGGGGGGTTAGTATCTTCTCAAAAGGCAAATCAATTAGCCATAGAACTTAAGAGTTTAAAGGACAGGAAAGAAGGTTTGTTAAAAGAGTTAAAATCTTTAGAAAATAGAATTGATGAATATAAAAATTCTGAAGCCGAGAAAAGTGTAATTGTAAAAAATTTAAAAGAAGATATGAAGAAGTATGAGGTTCTATCTGGATATACTGATGTTAAAGGCTCAGGAGTCATAATAAGATTAGAAGAACCACAGGGGGATTCAAATAGTAATATATTACTATATAATTATGATTATTTATTAGCTATAATAAATAAATTAAAGGCAGCAGGAGCAGAAGCTATATCGATAAATAATGAAAGAATCATTTCAAATACAGAAATTTTCTTGTCTGGAGAAAAATTAATTATAAATGGAAATCCAACTCTTCCCCCTTTTGAAATAAAATGTATAGGGAATTCAGATACTTTAGAGGCAGCTTTAAATCTAAGATTTGGAATAATATATAAAATGAGAAAATATTATGGATTAAGTGTAAGTGTAGAAAAAGAGGAAAACATTAAAATACCTAGATATAATAAAAAGATAAACCTAAAATATGCAAAACCAGTAGATAGTAAAATGCAGGTGAAGTAATATGAGTAAAAAAATAAAACAAAAATCTATAATATATTTAATGTTTTTTTTAGGAATTATAATATCTATTCATATGAAAAGCTTGAATCCTAATAATACTTTTGTTACTTTAAAAAGTATAAAAGAGATGGAAAATCAAATTAATTTAGAAAGAGTAGAACTTGAGAATATAAATAAATTAATTTTAGAAAGAAAATCTGATATAGCCAAATATGAACTTGAATTAAATGAAAATGGATCTATAAGTAGTATACTAGAAAAGGAATTAAAAGATATTAAAACTATAACTGGTTTTGAAGATGTAAAAGGAGAAGGAGTAATTGTAGAATTAAGAGATAGCGAAAGAGAATTAGGAGAAGGAGAAGACCCCAATGATTATTTAGTTCATGATATGGATGTTTTAATAATAGTAAATGATTTGAAAGTGGCAGGAGCAGAAGCTATATCTATAAATGGAGAAAGAGTGACAGCTCTATCAGAAATTAAATGTTCAGGTCCAACAATAACAATAAATGGTTCAACTTATGGACAACCCTTTGTTATAAAAGCTATAGGAAATAAAAAAATGCTACAAGCATCTATACAAGCTCAAAATTCTCATGCCTATTTATTGAAAGAAATTTATGGAATAGATGTACAGTTGAGACTTATGGATAAGATAATAATACCTAAATATTATAAAAAAATAAATTTAGAATATATAAAAGAAGGTGATTAATTTGATTTTATCATTGATAGGACTTGCGCTTGGAATAATTATTGGATATTATATACCTGTGACTTATCCTGATAGTTATTCTTTATACATATCTGTTGGATTATTAGCTGCAATGGATTCTGTATTTGGAGCTATAAGAGCAACATTAGAAGGAAAATACAATAGTATTATATTCATAACTGGATTTTTTGGAAATGCAATTTTAGCGGGTCTATTAGCTTATATAGGTGATAGATTAGGAGTACCACTTTATTATGCTTCTATATTTGTATTTGGAGGAAGGCTATTTCAAAATTTTGCTATTATTAGAAGGTACGTTTTTGGCAAATTAATGAGCAAAAAAAGAGGAGATTAATATTTTGTGTTGAATACCTTTAATATTAATAAAATTTTTGAGAAACAATAATGTAGTAAACATAGTATAAATTTTAAATGAATTATTATTGGTAAGGAGGTTTCTACATGCTACAATTTGATGTTGATATGGATCAATTTGCACAGATAAAAGTAATAGGAGTAGGCGGTGGAGGAAATAACGCTGTTAATAGAATGATAGAAGCTCAGTTAAAAGGAGTTGAGTTTATAGCTATAAATACAGATAAACAAGCTCTTTTTACCTCTAAAGCTGAACAAAAAATACAAATCGGAGAAAAATTAACAAGAGGTTTAGGAGCAGGAGCAAATCCTGAAATAGGGAAAAAAGCTGCAGAAGAAAGCAGAGAAGATATAATGCAGGCCCTTCAAGGTGCAGATATGGTTTTTGTTACTGCTGGTATGGGTGGCGGAACAGGAACAGGTGCAGCGCCAGTAGTAGCTCAAGTTGCTAAGGAATTAGGAATACTTACTGTAGGTGTTGTTACAAAACCATTCACTTTTGAAGGAAGAAGAAGAATGCTTCATGCGGAATCAGGTATAAAGGAGTTTAAATCTAATGTAGATACCTTAATAACAATACCTAACGATAGACTACTACAAATTGTTGAAAAGAAAACTTCTATGCTTGATGCTTTTAAAAAAGCAGATGATGTTTTACAGCAGGGAGTTCAGGGGATATCAGACTTAATAGCTGTTCCAGGACTTGTTAACCTAGATTTTGCTGATGTTCAAACTATAATGAGAGAACAAGGTCTTGCTCACATGGGCATAGGAAGTGCTAAAGGAGAAAATAGGGCTATTGAGGCAGCGAAACAAGCTATTCAAAGTCCACTACTTGAAACTTCAATAAGAGGAGCAAGAGGAGTATTACTTAATATAACTGGAGGATCAGATTTAGGACTATTTGAAATAAATGAAGCTGCAAGCTTAGTTCAAGAAGCATCGGATCCGGAAGCAAATATTATATTTGGTGCAGTTATAGATGAAGACTTAGGAGATGAGTTAAAAATTACTGTTATAGCAACAGGATTTCAAGAAGGACAAGATAATACTTTAGATATAGTAACTTTTAGAGATAAAGAAAAAAATAATGAAGTAAAAGAAGAAACAAAATCAAAAGAAGAAAAACAAAATAATTTAGACAATGATTTAGATATACCTACTTTTTTAAGAAGAAGATAATAAAGTCTTCTTCTTTTTTAGTTTTTGATAAATATTTTGTTACAAATTGAAGAAAAAATTTTAAATTCGACTACGCATTATGACACAAAAATAATAATTGATTTAGTATAATTTATGTATGATTAATTTAATTTATAACTTCAAAAAAGGTGATTTTAATGAAAATTTATGCAGAGTATTATTTTTTACAAAACTTATTATTAGATTATTTAATAATACAAACTACTGCTAAAATACTTAACTGCTATTTATCTAGATATAAAGCTTTATTTGGAGCATTACTGGGAGCAATATATTCTATGTTTTATTTTATTCCAAAACTTATTTTTTTATACAGCATTATATTTAAAATCATTTTTATTTTTATTATTATAGGAATTAGTTTTAATTATACTAATTTGAAACAATATTTCAAAATTTTAATTACTTTTTATCTAGTTAATATTTTTTTGGCAGGTAGTGGATTTTTTATAGTATACTGCACTGGAATAGATTATACGATAGTTTCTCTAGTTATTATAGGTGGGTTGTTTATTATTTTTAACAGTAAATTTTTAAGTGTTTTTTATAAATATCTAAGAAGTTTAAATATATTTAAAGAGATGCAAAAAGACGTATTGGTTAAAATTGAAGAAAATATTTTGAATTTTAGAGCTTTAATGGATACAGGTAATTTACTAAAAGACCCTATAACGAAAGATCCTGTCATGATAGTTGATGTAAAAAAATTAGAAAAAATTTTACCTAAAGAATTAGTTTATATAGACTATTCTATTATGGATTTTAAAAAGATAGACTATTTATTAAGTAAATTAAGTATTGAAATTTCAAATAGATTTAGAGTGATTCCATATAAGGTTGTAGGAAATGAAAAGGGTTTAATACTAGGAATTAAAGCTGATTATATAGAGGTAGAGGGAAATAAGAAGAATAATATTATTTTAGGTTTATCAAATTTTTCACAAAAAGATGAATATAATGCAATAATCAATCCTAGTGTTCTTTAAATAAATAGAGTATGTTTTATGGGGGGATATATATGTTAAAATTTTTTAATTTATTGAAAGGTAAAATTGTATATTTAATTAATAAGATATTAATTAAGTTTGGGTTTATGAATTATGATGAAATATACTATTTGGGTGGTAATGATGTGCTCCCACCACCATTAGATTCAAAAGAAGAAGCAGATCTTTTAAAAAATATTGACAAAGATGAAAATGTAAAAAGTATATTGATAGAAAGAAATTTAAGACTTGTTGTTTACATATCTAGAAAATTTGAAAATACTGGGCTAGATATAGAAGATTTAATTTCTATAGGAACTATTGGACTTATAAAAGCTGTAAACACATTTAAGCTGGATAAAAATATAAAACTTGCAACATATGCTTCAAGGTGTATAGAAAATGAAATACTTATGTATTTAAGGAAAAATAGCAAAAAAAAGGTTGAAGTTTCCTTTGATGAACCATTAAATATTGACTTAGATGGAAATGAACTTTTACTTTCAGATGTTCTTGGAACAGAAAATGATGAAATATACAAATTAATAGAAGAAGAAATAGATAGAGAGCTTCTTCAAATAGCTTTAGATAAATTATCTAGTAGAGAAAAACAGATTATGGAGTTAAGATTTGGGCTTCAAAGTGGAAATGAAAAAACACAAAAAGAAGTAGCAAATATTCTAGGTATATCACAATCATATATATCAAGACTTGAGAAAAAAATAATATATAGATTAACAAAAGAAATGAAAAAATTTGTATAGTTTCCTAATATTTACGACTCCTCAAAAGTATAAAAAATTTATTTATGTAAATAATTCAAAAGAAATAACTTGAGGAGAGGACTGGTACTGATGCAAATTAATAAAGTAGAAATATGTGGAGTAAATACATCTGAATTACCAGTATTGAGTAATAAACAAATGAAAGAGCTTTTGCTAAAAATAAAAGATGGAGATGAAGATTCTAGACAAGTATTTGTGCAAGGAAACTTAAGGTTAGTATTAAGTGTAATACAAAAATTTAATAACAGAGGAGAAAATATCGATGATTTATTTCAAATAGGATGTATAGGACTTATTAAAGCTATAGATAATTTTGACTTAAATCAGAATGTAAGATTTTCTACTTATGCAGTTCCAATGATTATAGGAGAAATAAGAAGATATTTAAGAGATAATAATCCTATAAGAGTAAGTAGATCCTTAAAGGATATAGCTTATAAAGCTCTTCAGATAAGAGAAAGACTTACTAGACAAAATTCTAAAGAACCTACTATATCTGATATAGCTAAGGAACTTGATATAGATAGAGAGGATATAGTTTTGGCTCTTGATGCTATACAAGATCCTATTTCATTATTTGATCCTATATATCAAGACAATGGTGATGCTATATATGTAATGGATCAAGTTCAAGATAAAAAAGGAAATGATGAAGTTTGGATAGAGGAAATTGCACTAAAAGAAGCTATTAAAAAATTAAATAGTAGAGAAAAGCTTGTACTTGACTTAAGATTTTATAAAGGAAGAACACAAATAGAAGTAGCTGAAGAAATAGGTATATCTCAAGCTCAAGTTTCAAGAATAGAAAAAAATGCTTTAAAAAATATGAGAAAATATATTTGACCTTAAAATTAAGGTCAATTTTTTTTTAGATTCTGTATTTGTTATAAAATAATTTGTTAATTCATAATTATTATTTATAAGGAGGGTGATTTATATGTTTAAAATATCAGAAATGATGGAAAAGGAAGTTGTGAATGTAAATAATGGAAAAAAATTAGGGTTTATAAATGATATAGAACTAGATATGAATGAAGGTAAAATAAGATCTTTAATTATTTTTAATGAAAACTCAAAATTGTATTTGCTGGGAAGAGGAGAAGTTTATTCAATTTTTTGGAATGATATAGTAAAAGTGGGGTGTGATACTATTTTAGTAAAGATAGACCAAAGAGTAGAATTTAATAACATAGACATATAGTTTGTTAATGTATATAATGAACTTAAGATAAAAAATGGAGGTATGCTATGAAGTGTCCATATTGTAATTTTTCTCAGTCTAAAGTAATTGATTCTAGACCAACAGATGAAGGAAGTTCTATAAGAAGAAGAAGAGAATGTGAAAGTTGTAAAAAAAGATTTACAACTTATGAAAAAGTAGAAGATATAACACTTATGGTGATAAAAAAAGATGGAAATAGGGAAAGATTTGATAGAAGTAAAATAATAAATGGAATTATAAAATCTTGTGAAAAAAGACCTGTATCTATTGATGTAATAGAAAATATAGTTACAGATATAGAAAATAGTATAAATAGAAGTATGGTTAGAGAAATAGATAGCAACAAAATAGGAGAATTAGTTATGGAGAAATTAAAGGAAATAGATGAAGTGGCTTATGTTAGATTTGCATCTGTTTATAGACATTTTAAAGACATAAATACTTTTTTACAAGAGCTTGAAAAAATTTTAAATGAGAAAAGGTGATTTCATGAAATACATATTTTTTGATGATATAAAAAAATATCCTTTTGTAAATATAGCTTTTACAACCAAGGATTTAGATATATCAAAGGAAATAGATAGAGAAGTATTTTGTAAAGATTTAGATTTTAATTTTAAAAATTTAACATTTAACAAGCAAGTACATGGAAACAATATAGCAATAATAGATGATGTCAATAAAATAGGCACAATTAGTGAAGGTGATGGACTTATAACAAAATTGTCTAAAGTTCCAATAATGGTGTTTGTAGCAGATTGTGTATCAATAGGATTTATAGATACAAAAAATAAGGTTATAGGATGTGCTCATGCTGGATGGAGAGGAACATTTGAAGAAATATCTTCAAATTTAATAAAAAACATGAAAAAAAATTTTAATTCTAAAAGCAATGATATAATTTGCATTATAGGACCATCAATAGGTCCTTGTTGTTATGAGGTAGGAGAAGATTTAATTAAAAAGTTTAACAATAAATTTACAAATATAGATGATAGTTTTTATATAATAAAAGATGAGAAGTATTTTTTAGACCTTTGGAGAATAAATGAATACATTTTGATTAACAATGGAATAAAAAAAGAAAATATAATTAATTTAAATTTATGTACACACTGCAATGGGGATTTATTCCATTCTTATAGAAGAGATAAAGGAACTTCAAAAAGAATGGGCTTTATAATTGAACTAATCTAAACAGGAGGATGAATATGGATAGAAAAATACTTGTTGTAGATGATGAAGAGCATATAGTTGAACTTTTAAAATTTAATTTAGAAATAAAAGGATATAAGGTTGAAGTAGCTTATGATGGATTAGATGGTTTTATTAAATCTAAAGAAGTAAATCCAGATTTAATACTTTTAGATAGAATGCTTCCTAATATGGATGGAATTGAAGTTTTAAAAAGAGTAAGAAATGATGAAAATATAAAAAATATACCTGTAATAATGCTTACTGCTAAAACTATGGAAAAAGATAAAATAGAAGGACTTGAAGTAGGAGCTGATGATTATATAACAAAGCCTTTTAGCATTGAAGAAGTATTAGCTAGAGTAAATGCTGTATTAAGAAGGTATTATTCAACTAAAGGAGAAAATAAAAATACTATTACTTTAGGAGAGATAAAAGTAGATCTTCAAAACTACGAAGTTATAAAAAATGGACAAAAAATAGACTTAACATTAAAAGAATTTGAACTTCTAAAATTGTTAATTCAAAATAGAGGCAAAGTTTTATCTAGGAATTTCTTATTAGATAAAATATGGGGATATGAATATTTTGGAGAAACTAGAACTGTAGATGTTCATATAAGACATTTAAGAAAAAAAATAGAAGATGATGATAAAAGACCTAAATATATAGAAACTATAAGAGGTGTTGGATACAAGATAAAGTAGAGAGCAGGTGATTAGTATAAATTATAATGATATATATGTATTAGTTTTATTGCTTACTATAATATCAATTTTAATATATAGATATCTAACAATATTGAGGAGATATTTAAAAGAAATCATACTTGTATCTAATAAAGTTAGTAATGGAGATTTTTCTGTTAAATTAAAAAATCAATATAGTGGTGATTTGGGAAGGTTATCTAATAATTTTAATTTTATGATAACTAAAATTAACAATAATATAGAGGAGCTTGAAGATAAAAATATTAAATTAAAATCTATATTAAAGAGTATATCTAATGGAATAGTAGCTATTGACAATGATGAAACAATACTTTTAATTAACGATGTAGCAAAAGAAATTTTCAATTATGAAAGTGATAAATTTGAAGGAGAAAAAATAGATAAAGTTATAAATAATGATGTCTTATTAAAGTCTATAAAAAACTTAATTCCTATTAGAAAAAGTACTCAGATACAAATAGAAGATGAAAAAGATAGATTTTATAAAGTAAAGATAGACCCTATATTATTAAAAAATGCAGAGAATGTTATAATAGGATCTATTATAAATATTGAAGATGTAACAGAAAATGTAAAACTTGAAAAGATAAGATCTGATTTTGTTGCTAATGTAACACATGAACTTAAAACTCCTCTAACATCTATAAATGGTTTTATTGAAACATTAAAAAGTAATAATGAAATTGATATTGAAACTAGAAATAGATTTTTAGATATAATTGATATTGAGTCAAATAGACTTAGAAGACTTATTGATGATATACTTATGCTATCATTTATTGAAAATAACAAAAATGATAAATATGAGGATGTTAATCTATGGGAAACATTTGAGGAAGTATTTGACCTTACTTTTAATTTAGCAAAAAATAAGAATATAAATTATACTTATAATTTCCCGAGTAAAGATATATATTTAAAAACAAACAAAGACTATATTAAGCAGATTTTTGTAAATCTAATAGACAATGCAATTAAATATACACCTGAAGAAGGAAGTGTAAGAGTTTTAGTAAAAGAAGATAGCAAAAATATAAAAATAAGTGTTAAAGACACAGGTATAGGAATACCTGATGAAGATATACCTAGGATATTTGAAAGATTTTATAGAGTAGATAAAGCTAGAAGCAAAAAAATAGGAGGAACAGGACTTGGACTTGCTATTTTAAAGCATATAGTTATATCTTTAAATGGAAAGATAGAAGTAAATAGTGAATTGAATAAAGGCACAGAATTCATAGTTATTATTCCAAAATAAGGATTTCCTTAATTTACAAGGAAATTTTTATTTTTTTTTTGAAAAAATAAGAAATATAAGAAATATCTAAATGATATCCTTTTAAAAGGAGATGGTGTAGTGAATAATTACATACATTTAATTACTTCTTCATTTATAATGGGAATAATAGGAAGGTTTTATATGATGAGGCTTGATTATAGGCAATATCCAACCTATCCTCAAGGATTTGTATCTCATATAACATTAGGCATGATTGCAGCTGCACTAGGAGCAGTAGCAGTTCCAGCTTTAGCAGAAAAAGAATTTTCAGCAGTTACATTTTTAGCATTAGCAGCACAACAGTTTAGAGATGTTAGAAATATGGAGAGACAAAGTCTAGATAATATAGAAAGTACAGAACTTGTGCCAAGAGGGACAGCTTATATTGAGGATATTGCAAAAGCTTTTGAGGCAAGAAATTATATGGCAATACTTACAGCTTTAGCTACAGGGACAACATTTTATGCATGTTCCAATATTTTTAAATTGAATAATATAATATCTACTATTGCATCTGTTTTAGCTGGAATAATAGTAGCTACATTTCTTAAAATTGTATTAACACGAGATAAAATTGGAGAAATAGCTGATGTAGTACCAGCTAAAATAAGTTTTGATGGACCACTACTTATGGTAAATAATGTTGTAATCATGAATATAGGACTTTCTTCTTCTAAAGAAAGATATTTAAAAGAAGGACTCGCTGTAGAAATAATTCCAAAAGATTCTAATAATATAGGAATCCTATCTAATGTAGGACAAAGACAAGCAATTGCACATAATGCTTGTGTACAGCTTGGAATCAAAAAAGATGTTGATGAGCCTGATTTTACTCCTATTGTCAGGAGGAATCCTAAAAATGAAAGTGTAGTTATGCCTATAATACCTGTTAAAAAGGATGAAAGCTTGCTTATAGAAATAATAAAAAATACTCCTGTTATAGAATCAGCAAAGGGGAAAACAAATTTCTTGAAAGGTAGGGAATAATTATGGATGTAGGTATAAATGATTTTATACTTGCTATAGTTACTACAGATAAAAAAATGGTATCTAATACAATACCTATATTTTATGTTGAGAATAGAGAAGAGTTAGAAAGAAGATCATTAATAATATCTAAGTGCATGATGGGGATGGTTCATGATGTACAAAATGATACATTTATAATAGTTAAACATTAAGGTACCTTAAAAGGTACCTTTTCTCATCTTGACTACTTAATATATTACATGATAATATAATTTGACATATTATTTAAAGAGTGGTGATGACTTTGGAAATAAAAAATACTGAAATGAAAAACATTATAAGCAATGTTAAAAAGAATAGTATAGCTCATGAACTTAAAATAGAAGAAGGAGATATATTGTTAAGTATAAATAATCAAAAGATACAGGATATTATTGAATATAAATTTTTAATTTCTGATGAGTATTTAGATGTAGAAATACAAAAGAAAAATGGAGAAATATATATATATGAAATAGAAAAAGAATATGATGAAGATTTAGGAATAGAGTTTATAAATCCTATTATAGATAGAGCTAGAAGTTGTAGTAATAAGTGTATGTTTTGTTTTATAGATCAACTACCAAAAGGAATGAGAAAAACACTTTACTTCAAAGATGATGATTCTAGATTATCTTTTTTACAAGGTAATTTTATAACTCTTACGAATATGAGTGAAGAAGATATAGAGAAAATGATAAGATATAGAATAAGCCCTGTAAATATATCTGTACATACTACTGATTCAGATTTAAGAGTTAAAATGTTAAATAACAAAAATGCGGGTAAATTATATGATATAATGAAAAAGCTAGCAAATGCTTCAATAGATATGAACTGTCAAATAGTACTTTGTCCTGATATAAATGATAAAGAGAATTTAGACAAAACTCTTTTAGATTTATCTAAATTATATCCTCATGTAAAAAGTGTTGCAATTGTTCCAGTGGGACTTACAAAATTTAGAGAAGGACTTTATAATTTAAAAGAGTTTGATAAAGAGAGTTCTCAAAATTTAATTTCTCAAATAAAACAGGTTCAAGAAAAGTTTTTAAATGATTTAGGAACTAGATTTGTGTTTTTATCTGATGAATTTTACATAATGGCTAAGGAAAAAATGCCGGATTATGAAAGCTATGAAGGTTTTCCTCAAATAGAAAATGGTGTAGGTTTAATTGCTAAATTTGAAAAAGAAGTAAATGACTATTTAAAAAATACATTTCTTAAATTAAAAAAGGAAAAAGTAGTTTCTATTGCTACAGGAGAATCAGCATTTGAGTTTATGAAAAATATTTCAAATAAAATTATGAATAATATAGAAGGATTAAAGATAAATATTTATAAAATAAGAAATGAATATTTTGGAGAAAGTATAACTGTAGCTGGTCTTATTACTGCAAGTGATTTGATTGAACAACTAAAAGGAAAAAATTTAGGAAATAAGCTTATCATTTCAAAATCTATGCTTAAATCAGATGAAGATATTTTTCTAGATGATATCACATTAGAAGAGCTTGAAAAAAAATTAAATATAAAAGTAATTCCTTCTAAAAATAAAGGAAGAGAATTTATAAAGAAATTAATAGGATAAAAGAAAGGAGATATTATTATGAGTAGACCAATAGTGGCTGTAGTTGGAAGACCAAATGTTGGAAAATCCACTTTATTTAATAAATTAGTTGGAAAAAGAATTGCAATAGTAGAAGATACGCCAGGAGTAACTAGAGATAGAATATATGCAGAGGGTGAGTGGTTAAATAAGTATTTTACTTTAATTGATACAGGAGGAATTGAACCTGAAAGTGAAGATATAATACTTTCTCAAATGAGAACTCAAGCTGAACTTGCAATGGATATGGCTCATGTAATATTATTTGTTGTAGATGGTAAAGTTGGGCTTACTAATGATGATAGAGAAGTTGCTCAAATGCTTAGAAAAACTAATAAACCAGTTTTATTAGTTGTAAATAAGGTAGATAATAAAAATAAATCTGAGCATTATTATGATTTTTATGAATTAGGATTTGGAGATCCTATAGAAATATCTGCTTCAATTGGTCTTGGAATAGGAGATCTATTAGATGAAGTTATTGAAAATTTTCCAGAAGGATTAGATACCGAGTATGACGAAGATATTATAAAGGTAGCGATTGTTGGTAAGCCTAATGCAGGAAAATCTTCTATACTAAACAATATACTAGGAGAAGAAAGAGTTATAGTAAGTCCTATAGCAGGAACTACAAGAGATGCAATAGATACTTATTTTGAAGATGGAGAAGATAAATATTTATTAATAGATACAGCAGGACTTAGAAGAAAAAGTAGAGTAAGTGAAAATATAGAAAAATACAGTGTATTAAGGTCTATTGCAGCAGTAGAAAGAGCTGATGTTGCTCTTATAGTAATTGATGCAACTCAAGGAGTTACAGAGCAAGATACTAAAGTAGCAGGAATTGCACATGATGAAGGAAAAGCATGTATAATTGTAATTAATAAATGGGATTTAATAGAAAAAGATGATAAAACAATGAATAAGTTTGTAAAACAAATAAGAGAAAAATTTCCATTTATGATGTATGCACCAATATTATTTGTTTCTGCAAAAACTAATCAAAGAATGCATAAATTATTACCAAAGATAAAATGTGTATCTAATGAACATTCAAAAAGAGTACATACAGGTGCTTTAAATGATGTTATAGGGGAAGCAGTACTTTTAAATCAACCACCTTCAGATAAAGGTAAGAGATTAAAAATTTACTATGGAACACAAACTTCTGTAAAACCTCCTAACTTTACACTATTTATTAATGATAAAGAGCTTACTCATTTTTCATATCAAAGATATTTAGAAAATAAAATAAGGGAGAATTTTGGTTTTGAGGGAACGCCTATAAGATTTAATTACAAAGAAAAAGAAAGGAAGAGATAGGTTATATGAACAATTATTTTTTATCCGCTTTAATTTCTTATTTCTTGGGAAATTTTTCAACGTCTTATATAATAGGTAAAACCATGGCAAAGATAGACATTAGAGACCATGGCTCAGGCAATGCAGGAACTACAAATGTACTTAGAACTTTAGGAAAAAAAGCAGCACTTTGGACATTCTTAGGAGATGGATTAAAAGGGGCTGTAGCTGTATTTGTAGGATTAAAATTAGGTGGTAAAAATGCAGCTTTAATTTCTGCTTTATTTGTAGTTTTAGGGCATGATTGGCCTGTTTTATTAAAATTTAGAGGGGGAAAAGGTGTTGCAACAACACTTGGCTCTATGTTAGCTATATACCCTCTGCAAGCTATTTTTTGCATGTTAATAGGAATAATAACTATATATAAAAGTAGGTATGTATCTCTTGGGTCAATACTTGGAATATGTGCTTTTCCATTTTTTATGTTCTTTAAGGGAAAAAATGAGTTTATACTATCTTTAGCGTTAATGTTTTTAATTTTATTTACACATAGAACCAATATAAAAAGACTTATTAATAAAAAAGAAAGAAAAATAGGTCAAAAGGTAGAAATAAGATAAATTAGGAAGGTGTCTTTATGGAAAAAATTTGTGTATTGGGTGCTGGTAGTTGGGGTAGTGCACTTGCAATTTTACTATCTAAAAAAGGTTATGATGTTAGCCTTTGGATGAGAAACAAAGACCAATATGAAAGTATGATAAAAACTAAAGAGAATGTAAAATATCTTCCAGGAGTAATATTGCCTAACAATATAAATTTAACATTAGATATAAAAGAAGCTGTAGAAAATTCTAAAATAGTAGTATTAGCAGTAGCATCTCAAGGCGTTAGAAAAGTTTTAAAATCTGCAAAAGAATTTATAAATAGTGATCAAATTATAGTTAATGTGGCAAAAGGCTTTGAAAAAGGTACTAATTTGAGAATATCACAGGTGGTTAAAGAAGAACTCCCATACAATAATTATGCTATATTATCTGGGCCTTCTCATGCTGAAGAAGTTTCAAAAGATATGCCAACTACAGTTGTTGTTGCATCAAATGATATAAAAATAGCTGAATATGTACAGGATACTTTTATAAATCCAAAATTTAGAGTATATACTAACCCTGATGTAATAGGAGTGGAACTTGGAGGAACTCTTAAAAATATAATTGCCTTTGGAGCAGGTGTATGTGATGGGCTTGGATATGGAGATAATACAAAAGCAGCTTTAATGACGAGAGGAATTAGAGAAATAGGAAGACTCGGTGTTGCCATGGGAGCTCATGGAAGTACTTTTTCAGGACTTTCAGGAATAGGAGATTTAATAGTTACGTGTACTAGCATGCACAGTAGAAATAGAAGAGCGGGTATATTAATAGGTCAAGGAAAAACACTAGAAGAAACTTTAAAAGAAATAAAGATGGTTGTAGAAGGAATAACAGCTACAGAGGTAGCGTATAATCTATCTAAAAAATATGGTATAGACATGCCGATAACTAAAGAAATATATGGAGTTTTATATGAAAATAAAAATGTAAATGAATCAGTTATAAATTTAATGCTTAGAAGTAAAACACATGAAATAGAAGAAGTTGTACTTGATGACAAATTTAATTTTTAATGAGTGTACTAAAATTCTCCATTGCTTTTTAATAAAGAAAAGCAATGGGGAATTTTTTTATTTTGTAATATTAATACTTTATTAATAATATATATTTATTAAGAATCTAATGCGGGGGGGATAATTGTGCATAATAATATATATGAAGATATCTCAAAAAGAACTCAGGGAGATATATACATAGGGGTAGTAGGACCAGTTAGAACTGGTAAGTCTACATTTATAAAAAAGTTTATGGAACTTCTTGTTCTTCCTAATATTGAAAATGACTACAAAAGAGAAAGGACAAGAGACGAACTTCCACAAAGTGGTACAGGAAAGACAATAATGACTGTAGAACCAAAGTTTGTTCCAGCAGATGGAATAGAAATAAAACTTAAAGAAAAACTTAGAATGAAAGTAAGAATGGTAGATTGTGTAGGATATTTGGTAGATGGAGCATTAGGACATGAAGAAGAGGGAAAAGAAAGATTAGTATCTACTCCTTGGATGGAAAAGCAAATTCCTTTTGAAATGGCTGCAGAAATAGGAACTAAAAAAGTTATAAATGAACATTCTACAATAGGAGTAGTAGTGGTAACAGATGGTAGCATAACAGGAATAGATAGAAGAAGTTATATACCATCTGAAGAAAGAGTCATAAACGAATTAAAAGAATTAAATAAACCTTTTACTATAATACTAAATACAACTCATCCTAATGGTGAGAATACTTTAAATCTAAAAAGAAAATTAGAAGAAAAATATGAAATGCCTGTGCTTCCTGTAGATATATTAAATATGGATTTGAAGAATGTAGAAAATATAATGGAAAGTATATTATTTGATTTTCCATTAAGAGAAGTAAATATAAATTTACCAACTTGGGTAGAAGGGCTTGAAAAAAATCATTGGATTAAAAGCAATATAATTAAAACAATAAAAGACAGCTTAGAAGATATAAATAAAATAAGAGATGTTGAAAATATTGTAAATAGATTTCATGATATGGAATTTTTAGAAAAATGTTATTTAGATGATGTAGGATTAGGGGAAGGAATAGTAAATGTAAAATTGGAAACAAGACAGGATTTATTTTATAATATTCTTGAAGAAAAAACTGGATTTAGAATTGAAGGAGAGCATCAATTACTTAATTTGATTTCTAAATTATCTAAGATTAAAGGAGAGTATGATAAAGTAGAAACTGCATTAAACGATGTTAGAACTAAAGGATATGGATTAGTTCCACCATCACTTGATGAATTAACACTTGATACTCCTGAAACTGTTAAAAAAGGAAATCAGTATGGGGTAAAACTTAGAGCTAAAGCTCCATCAATTCACTTAATTAGAGCCGATATTGCTACAGAAGTATCACCTGTAGTTGGAACAGAAAAGCAAGGAGAAGAACTAGTAAAATATTTATTAGAGGGATTTGAAGAAAATCCAGAAGCAATATGGCAATCAAATATTTTTGGAAAATCATTACATGATTTAGTAAAAGAACAGCTTCAAAATAAACTATTTATGATGCCAGAAGATGTAAGAGTTAAAATGCAAAAAACACTTCAAAAAATAATAAATGAAGGTAGTGCTAATTTAATAACTATAATATTATAAATGTAGATTGTAAGGAGCTTATTTATAAGTTCCTTTTTTCTTGACTTTTAATAAAATGTTGATATAATTTTATAATTAGAAGGGTTTAGAGTGGATGTTCTATTCTAAGCCCTTTTTCCAATTGTATAGAAAATTATGGATTTTTCTTAAATGTTAAATTATTAAAAGGATAAATAAAGTTTTTGAAGAATTATTAATTTATATAGAGGTGAGTTTTTTGGCTAAAATGAAGGCAAGAAAAAAGAAAAAAAAGAAAATTAGATTTAATTATGTTATAATTTTAGGTGTTTTTTTATACATACTATTTAAATTGATTAATAATTTATCTAATTTTACAATACCAATAGTAACTGTAGAATATGGAAACTTAACAGAAACTATAGAAAAGACAGGAGTAATAATAAGAAATGAGAAACTTATTTTTTCGAAAGCATCTGGAAAAATAAATTACTTTGTCAATGAAGGTAAAAGAATACCAAAAAATGAAAAAATTGCAGAAATAGAAATAAAAAAAATAGATTCTAAAGTTAAAGAAAAGCTAGATACATTAAATAGAAGAATTGAAGGTATAAAAACAAATAGAGATGAAGAAATTTTAAAAAAAGATATAGAGAAAATAGATAATAAAATAAAAGTTTTAAGGTCAGAAATAAAAAATAAAATAGTAGATGGGGATATAGAAAACATACAGAATTTAAAAGAAGATCTTTATTATTTTATAGATAAAAAAAGCTTGATTTGGGGAGAAAAAAGTATTGTAGGAAAAAATATAAAGACTTTGGAAGAAGAAAAAGCAATTCTTGAAAATAAAATCAATAGTTCAGTGAATACTATTTTAGCTGATGAAACAGGAGTTATTTCTTTTAATGCGGATGGGCTTGAAGATATCCTTAAAATTTCTTCTTTAGATAAATTAGATTCAGAATATTTATCTAAAGTTAAAAATAATAAAAATGAGATAAATAAAGAGAAAGACACTGTAGAAGTTGGAGATCCCATTGCAAAAATTGTGAATAATCATATTTGGTATATTGCTGTTATATTGGATAAAGATGAAAATGATAAATTAAAAATAAATCAAAAAGTTAAAATTATAAAAGATAAAGAAGTTTTTACAGGAACAGTTATATACTTATATAAAGATAAATTAGGAAAATATATTGCAGTATTTGAAATAAATGAAGAAAAAGTAGATTTTTATAGTAATAGAGTTAGTAACTTTAAAATTATATATAAACAAATAAATGGTATAAAAATTCCTAAAAATGCTATTATAACTAAAGAGGGTAAAAGGGGAGCTTATGTGCTTTCAGAAACTGGAAATGCTATTTTTAAAGAATTAAAAAGTATTCTAGGAGAAAATAGTGAGTACGTTGTTTTAAATTATAGAGACATCAAAAAAAATAGAATTGATACTATAGATTTATACGATGAGCTAATTCTAAATCCGAAAAATATTAAAGAGGGTCAAAAAATAAGGTAGGTGTAGGTATTTTGAATTATATAAAAGAAAATTTAAATAATGTATTTAAAGATATTGAAGATGCTTGTGTTAAAGTAAATAGAAATAAAGATGATATTGTTTTAATAGGAGTTACAAAAACAGTAGATATCCCTATAATAGAAGAAGCAATAAAAAACGGAATAAAGCATGTAGGAGAAAATAAAGTCCAAGAGTTGGTAAAAAAATATGATCTAATAGGTAGTAAAGTAAAATGGCATCTTATAGGAACTTTACAGACTAATAAAGTTAAATATATAATTGATAAGGTAGATATGATACATTCATTAGATAGAATTTCATTATGTAAAGAAATTAACAAAAGAGCTGAATCTATAGATAAAGTAATAGATTGTCTTGTTCAAGTAAATATTTCAAAAGAAGAGAGTAAGCATGGTATTTATAAAGAAGATGTTATTGAATTTATAAAAAATGTATCTAATAAATTTAATAATATAAGAATAAAAGGACTTATGACTATGGCACCATATGTTGATAATCCAGAAGATGTTAGAATATATTTTAGAGAGTTGAAAGATTTATCGAATGAAATAAAAAAATTAAACTTAGAGAATGTATATATGGATTATTTATCTATGGGGATGAGTAATGATTTTAAAGTTGCAATAGAAGAAGGAGCAAATATGATTAGAGTTGGAACTTCTATATTTGGGAAAAGAAATTATATGAAATAGGAGGTATAAATATGTCGGATAAATTTGTAGATAAAGTAAAAAAGTTTATGGGATTTGAAGAATATGAAGAAGAGGAATATGAAGAAGAGGAGCATGAAGAAGAAATTATACCCTTTAATCAAAGAACAAGTTCTAAAATAAATAATAAAATAGTTAATATACATGCTACTACTCAAATGAAAGTAATGATACATGAACCTCAAGAATATGATGAGGCAGCATCTATAGTAGACAATTTAAAGAATAGAAAAGCTGTTATTGTTAATCTTGAAAATATAGAAGATGTAGAGCTTGTTAAAAATATATTTCATTTTATAAGTGGTGCTGTTTATGCTTTAGATGGGAGTATTCAAAAGGTATCTAAGGGTATATTTATATTAGCTCCTAGCAATATAGATATAGATGGAAATATAAAAAAGGAGCTTGAGAACAAGGGATTATTTCCATGGCAAAAAGAAATCTAAAAGGAGAATAAATTATGTGGATTATAATTAAAGCATTAGGTTATTTTGTTGAGTTTTTAGAACTTATGATTTTAATCAGAGTAATTATGTCTTGGGTTCCAAATGCTAGATATTCTAGATTTTATGATATTGTTTATTCATTAACAGAACCAATACTTGGACCTGTTAGAGATTTAATGTTTAGATATTTAAATACAGGGCCAATAGATTTTTCACCAATAATTGCATATTTTTTAATAAAAATTGTATATCAAGTATTAGTTAGAATATTAATAGGAGTAGCTTTTTAGATGATAGATAAAGAAAGACTTACAAATCATATAAAAGATTTAGAACTTAAAAATACTATGTATAAAGTAATAGATAAAGCTATAGGTGTAATAAAAAATCATGATTATAGATGTACTGACTTTTTAAATCCATATGAAATAAAAAATGCAGTATCTGTATTAAACTATATAGATGATGTAAAATATTTTATATATGGAGGATATGAAGAAGCAGAAAGAAAGGTAGTATATATATATCCTTATTATGTATTTGAGCAAGATTTAGACATACCTATAAAGGTTTTGGAGATAACAGGCAATTTTAAATTTAAAGAAATATCTCATAGAGATTATTTAGGAGCTATATTAGGTCTTGGTATTAAAAGAGAAAAAATTGGAGATATATTAATACATAAAGATTTTTGGCAAGTAATAGTTAAAAAAGATATATGTGATTTTTTGTTATTGAATTTAAATAAAGTCGGAAATAATAGTGTGAAAATAAAGGAAATAAACTTTTTAGATATAAAGTATTCTGAACCAGAATATAAAGAAGTGAGTTTTACAGTTTCTTCACAAAGGTTAGATTGCATAATATCAGGTATATATAACTTATCAAGACAAGAGAGTACTAAGCTTATATCATCTCAGAAAGTTTGTATTGATTTTGAACCTATAAGTTCAGCTTCTAAAGTTGTAAAAGAGGAATCTTTAATATCTGTAAAGGGAAGAGGAAGAGCTATAATATCAGAAATAGGAAATTATACTAAAAAAGGACGAGTAAAAGTCAAGGCAAAAATAATACTATAGGAGGTTTGGGTATGATAACTCCATTAGACATAGAAAATAAGGAATTTAAAAGAAGCTTAAGAGGATATAAAGAAGAGGAAGTAGATGAATTTTTAGATGAAGTTAAAGAAGATTTTGAAAAGTTATATAAAGAAAATATAGAATTAAAAGATAAATTAAATATGCTTAGTGAACAAGTTAATAAATATAAAAATATTGAAGATACATTAAAAAACACTCTTATAATTGCTCAAAATACAGCTGAAGAAGTAAATTCTAATGCATCAAAAAAAGCACAGCTAATAATAGATGAAGCAGAACTTAAAGCTAGAAAAATAATAGAAGAGGCAAATAATCAAGTTATAGAAATTAGAAAAGAATATGAAGAAACAAGAAAGTCATTTAAGTTATTTAGAGGAAAGTTCAAAGCACTTCTTGAAAATGAAATAAAGACTATAGATGAAACATTTGATGATATAGATTAATAAAAAAATATTGACCAAATTAAAAATTTATTATAAAATGCTAATAAATCTTTTAAAAGTTTTAAATAATTAAATATTTTTAAAAGCTATGAAAGGGAAGAGTATATTTTAGATGATTTTACAGAGAGCTGACATTTGCTGAAAAGTCAGTAAATCTATAAAATAGAAAATCACCCTTGAGCTGTAGGCTGAAAACAATAGTGATTAAGCTGAGCCGGCAAAGCCGTTAAATTTAATGAGATACCATATTTAAAACAAATTTTATGTTATTAATTATATATTTAAGATATGGTAATTAGGGTGGTAACACGGGTATTAACCTCGTCCCTTTATAGGGTCGAGGTTTTTTTGTGTAAAATAAAAGTTAATTGGACAATAATAAATACATAAGAAAGGGTGAAATACATGAAGAAATTTAAATCATTAGCCAATTCAGTTGTGGAAAGTGAAAAACAAATATCTGATTTTTGGAAAGAAGTAAATATATTAGAAAAAACATTAGAGCATGGGAAAGATAAGCCTTCTTTTGTATTTTTCGAAGGACCTCCAACTGCAAATGGAAAACCTGGAATTCACCATGTTATGGCTAGAACTCTAAAAGATTCTGTTTGTAGATATAAAACTATGAGTGGTTATCAAGTAAAAAGAAAAGCAGGATGGGATACTCATGGTCTTCCTGTTGAAATAGAAGTTGAAAAGCAGTTAAATCTTAAAGATAAGCAGGCAATAGAAAATTATGGTATAGACAAATTTAATGAAAAATGTAGAGAATCAGTTTTTTCATATGAAAAGTTATGGAGAGAAATGACAGAGCGTATGGCTTATGAAATAGACCTTGATAATCCATATATAACACTTGACAATAACTATATAGAAAGTGTTTGGTGGATACTAGATAAGTTTAATAAAGAAGGATATATATATGAAGGTCATAAAATACTTCCATACTGTTCAAGATGTGGAACTGGACTTGCTTCTCACGAAGTTGCTCAAGGATATAAAGAAGTAAAAACAAATACAGTTATAGTTAAATTTAAGAGAAAAGATGTAGATGAATACTTTCTTGTTTGGACAACAACACCTTGGACATTACCATCAAATGTTGCACTTACTGTTAATCCTAATGAAACTTACTTAAAGGTTAAATATAATGATGAAGTATATTATGTAGAAAAAAATCTATCTTCAAAGGTCATTGATGGAGATTTTGAAGTTTTAGAAGAATTTAAAGGTAAAGATTTGGAAGGAATAGAATATGAACAAATTATGCCATTTGTAAAGGCTGATAAAAAAGCTTTCTTTGTAACTTGTGGTGATTATGTAACAACAGAAGATGGGACAGGTATAGTACATACTGCTCCTGCTTTTGGTGAAGATGACTATAATTTAGGTAGAAAATATAATCTTCCTGTACTTCAGCCTGTTGATGAAACTGGAAAGTTTACAGCTACTCCATGGGAAGGTAAGTTTGTAATGGAAGAAGGAGTAGATGTTGAAATTATAAAATGGCTTCACGCAGAAGGAAAACTTTTCAAAAAAGAAAAAGTGGCTCATAATTATCCACATTGCTGGAGATGTTCAACTCCTCTTTTATATTATGCTAAGCCTAGTTGGTATATAGAGATGACAAAGCTTAAAGATAAGCTTATAGAGAACAATAATACAGTTGAGTGGTATCCTTCATTTGTTGGAGAAAAGAGGTTTGGAAATTGGCTTGAAAACTTAAATGATTGGGCTATATCTAGAAGTAGATATTGGGGAACTCCTCTTAATATTTGGACATGCGAATGTGGACATAAAGAATCTATAGGTTCAAGAAAAGAACTTGTAGAAAAAGCTATAGAAGATATAGATGAAACTATAGAACTTCATAGACCTTATATAGATGATGTTCATATAAAATGTAGCAAGTGTGGAGAAACTATGACTAGAGTTAAGGATGTAATAGATTGTTGGTTTGACAGTGGAGCAATGCCTTATGCTCAACATCATTATCCTTTTGAAAATAAGGAAAACTTTGATGAATTATTTCCTGCTGACTTTATATCTGAAGGAATAGACCAAACTAGGGGATGGTTCTATTCACTACTTGCAATATCAACTTTTGTAAAAGGGAAAGCTCCATATAAAAGGGTATTAGTTACTGACTTAATACTTGATAAAGATGGTAAAAAGATGTCTAAATCTAGAGGAAACACTATTAATCCATTTGAATTATTTGATAAATATGGTGCAGATGTTTTAAGATGGTATTTACTTTATGTATCACCACCATGGACTCCAACTAGATTTGATATAGATGGACTTAAAGAAGTTCAAAGTAAATTCTTTGGAACTATAAAAAATGTATATAACTTCTTTACTTTATATGCAAACACAGATGAAATAAATCCTACTGATTTCTTTGTAGAATATAAAGATAGACCAGAGCTTGATAGATGGATTATATCTAAATTTAATAATTTAAAAGCAAAAGTAGAAGAATATTTAAGTGTATTTGAATTAACAAAAACAGTTAGAGATATTCAAGAATTTGTAAATGAAGATCTTTCAAACTGGTATATAAGACGTTCTCGTAGACGTTTCTGGGCTACTGAGCTTACTGAGGATAAAAAAGCAGTTTACAATACTACTTATGAAATATTAGTTGGAATATCACAAATGGTAGCTCCATTTGCTCCTTATATTTCTGAGGAAATATACAAAAATCTTACTGGTGAATTCTCAGTTCATTTAAGTGAGTATCCAAGAGCTAATAAAGAATTAATAGATTTAAAAGTAGAGGAAAAAATGGACTTAGTTAAGAACTTAGTTACTCTTGGTAGAGCATCAAGAGAAACTGTAAGAATAAAGGTACGTCAACCAATACAAAAAGTTTTAATAGATGGTAAATATGAAGAATTAATAGATGATCTTGTTCCACTAATTAAAGAGGAACTAAATGTTAAGAATGTTGTATTTGCTAAGAACTTAAATGAATATATGAACTTTAGCTTAAAGCCAAACTTCAAAGTTTTAGGGCCTGTACTTGGACCTAAGCTTAAAGCATTTGGTAAAGCTTTATCACAAGTTGATGCATCAGTTGTAGTTCCAAAATTAGAAAATGGAGAAAGTGTAGTTGTAGATATTGAAGGTGAAGAATTTGAAGTTACAAAAGATCATGTTTTAGTAACTATTTCTGCAAAAGAAGGATTTAATGTATCTATGGAAAATAATCTATTTGTAATTTTAGATACAACTCTTACAGAAGAGCTTATAAATGAAGGATATGCAAGAGAGTTTATATCTAAAGTACAGCAAATGAGAAAGAATAATGATTATGAAATGATGGATAATATAAAAATTTATTTCAGTGGAGATGAAGTTATATCTAAAGCTGTTGAAATTCATAGAGACTATATAATGAGTGAAACTTTAGCAGTAACTTTAGATGAAGTTTCTGATGATGGCTTTGAAAAACATAATTTAAATGATCATGAAACTGGAATTAAAATAGAAAAAGTAAATTAGTAAAAGTGCTCCTTTCATGGAGCACTTTTTTCTGCTAAAATAAATAAAGTAAAAATATTATAATTAGGAGGAATAAAAATGAATAGAATTGGAATAATAGGGGCCATGGATGAAGAAGTAGATATACTCAAAGAATTAATGAATATAGAGGAAACAATAGAAAAAGCTTCTTTAAAATTTTATGTAGGAAAACTAGAAAATAAAGATGTTGTTTTAGTAAGATGTGGAATAGGTAAAGTAAATGCTGCACTTTGCACTCAAATACTTATAAGTGAATTTAAAGTTGAAGCTGTTATAAATACAGGAGTTGCAGGAGCACTTCATGATGAACTTGATGTATTTGATATAGTAATATCTACAGATACTCTTCATCATGATTTTGATACAAGCGTATTTGGATATGAATTAGGTATAATTCCTAGAATGGAAACTTCTATATTTAAAGCAGATGATAGACTAATTGATGTAGCCTATAATTCAAGTATTAAAAATGTTAAAAATCATAAGGTATTAAAAGGAAGAGTTGTAACAGGAGATATATTTGTTAGCAGTAAAGAATTAAAGGATAAATTAGTTAATAAGCTTAATGGATATTGTGCAGAAATGGAAGGGGCTGCTATTGGACATACTTGTTTTGTAAATAATGTGCCATTTGTAATAATAAGAGCAATGTCTGATAAAGCAGATGGAAGTGCTGATGTTACATATGAAGAATTTGTTCAAGAAGCAGCACATAATTCAAAAGATATAGTACTTAGCATGCTAAAAAATATATAAAAGAAAGGCTGATATTAAAAATCAGCCTTTCTAAACTTTAATCTATATGATATTTATAAGGATAAATATCTTCCACTTTTTTACCTAGTTTATTGGCAAAATCATATGGATTGAATTCATTTATGATTTTTCCATCTTTATATATTTTTGTGTTCCATACTTTTCCATCTTCTCTAAGTAAAATCTCAGCTGGATATACACTTCCATCATCAAATTCAATTCTTCCTTTTTTCCATGGCATAAAAAATACCTCCTTTAATAAGTTATATATATTTTTTCACTTATTTTATTAAATATTACTACAAAAATATGGAGATAAGGTTTCATCATATTTATTAGTAATACATATATTTTAAAGAATGAAAATATTAAATAATTATTTAAAAGATGGGAGAGAAATAAGAATGTATGATAGAACTTTATTAAAGAGAATTTATAATTCTTTAAATGAAATTTGTAAAGATAATAAAATAACAAAAGTTAATAAAATAACTTTTGTTACTAGCATGGATAGTGATTTAGATGAGGTTAATATATGTGATTATTTTTCAAAAAATAATAGTGAACTAATAGGAAATTGGACTGATATTAATATAAAAAGAGAAAATTTTGAACAAAATATTGCTATTATTCATAGTATAGAAGGTGACAATAAATAATATTTGAATGAACTATAAAAAAGATATATAATTATATATATCTTTTTAAAAATTTGATAAAATTAAAGTGATGATTAAGAGTAGTAAATATAAATGAAGTTACAGCGATTTAGGGATGGTGTGAGCCTAGAACTGATGTTTATATTGAATGGACTTATGAGCTTAAATCTGAAATAACAGTAAGGTTTAACGGATATCCACCGTTATAGGATAAAGTGGACATTTGTCAACTAGAGTGGTACCGCGGGAATTAACTCGTCTCTATATTAATAGAGACGAGTTTTTGTTTTATAAATATAAGTTTAACAGGAGGTTTTAACTAATGAGTGAAAAAAAAGTAATATTAAGTGGAGTTCAACCATCAGGGAAATTAACACTTGGTAATTATATAGGAGCAATAAATAATTGGGTATCTCTTCAAGAAGAATATGATTGTTATTATTTTATAGCAGACTTACATGCAATTACTGTACCTCAAGAAGCTAAAAATTTAAGAAAAAATTCAATAGAAGCTATTGCTCAATATATAGCAAGTGGGTTAGATCCTGATAAGAATACGATATTTATGCAGTCACATGTAAGTGCTCATGCTGAACTTGCTTGGGTATTAAACTCTATAACTTATATGGGAGAACTTAATAGAATGACTCAATTTAAAGATAAATCTAAAAAAAATGAAGCAAATTTAAATTCAGCTCTTTTTACATATCCTACATTAATGGCAGCTGATATATTACTTTATCAAGCAGACTTTGTTCCTGTAGGAGAAGATCAAAAACAGCATTTAGAGCTTGCTAGAAATTTAGCGCAAAGATTTAATAAAAGATATAGTGAAACTTTTAAAGTTCCTAAGCCATATATAGCTAAAGTAGGAGCTAGAGTAATGAGCCTTCAAGAACCTACAAAGAAAATGTCAAAATCAGATGAAAATGAAAATGCATATATAGGAATGGTAGAAGAACCTGATTCAATACTTAGAAAAGTAAAAAGAGCAGTAACGGATTCAGTTGGAATAGTAAAATATTCTGATGAACAGCCAGGAATTAAAAACTTAATAGATATTTATTCAAAACTTTCAGGAAAGACTACAGAAGAAATTGAAGTAATGTATGAAGGAAAAGGGTATGGAGAATTTAAAAATGATGTGGCTGAAGTTATAATAGAGAGTTTAAGACCTGTAAGAGAAAAATATAATGATTTATTAAATAATAAAGATTATTTAGAGAAAATCTATGCTCAAGGTGCAGATAAAGCAGAAAGAGCTGCTAGAAAAACATTAAGAAAAGTTTACAAAAAGGTAGGATTTATACCAAGGAAATTTATATAGTATAACAAAAGACTGTTGTTTTGACAACAGTCTTTTATTTGAGTAAATGCATAAAGGAATATTTTGTTAAAAAAATGAATATGCTAAATGAAGGAATAAATTGTATAAGAAGGTATGTAATGTTTTAAAATAATTTGGTTAAAATATAGAAATAAATTATATGTTTTTTTATAATGAATAGGAAATTATAATCCTTTTTATAAAATATTGAGGTGAAAAATTTGAAATACAAAATAACCCCGTATCAATTTTTTATAATGATGATTCTTTTGCCTTATGGTAGTGCAATTCTTTTTTTCTTAGTTCCAGAAACAAAACAAAATGCATGGATAGCAATGCTTTTTTATTCATTGGTAGGGGTTATTTTACAGCTTATATATATAACATTATATTATAAATATCCTAAGGACACCTTAGTTGCTTATATGCCAAAAATTTATGGCAAATTTTTAGGTAATATTTTAAGTATAGTTTATATATGCTATTTTACATATATAGCATCAAGAGTACTAAGAGATTATGAGGAAATGATATTTAATACTAGATTAAATGATACTCCAACATTTTTTATAGGTATGTTTTTTATTATAGTTATAACTTACGGAGTATATGAAGGAATTGAAGTTATAGCAAATCTTTCACAGTTATCATTTATAATATTAATTTGTATGCCGATTTTAGTATTTATAGTTGCGCTATTTACAAAAGATTTATTTACAGTAAATAAGCTTAAACCTGTTCTGGAAAATGGTTTTTCTGAAGTAATAATAAAGGGGTGGCCTCTTATAGCATTTCCCTATGGAGAAGAAATTGTATTTACTATGTTTTATCCTTGTGTTTCCAAAAATTATGAAGTTATAAAAATAGCTGTAGTAGCTGTTCTTATTGAGGGGATTATATTATCATTAAATATTGTATTGTTTATAGGAGCACTAGGCTTAGAAACAGCAAGCTCAGCTGTTTCACCTTTTTTAGAAACTGTAAGTGTTTTAAAGGTAGGATTTTTAGAAAGACTAGATACTGTATTTGTTGTTACATTAGTTATTGGAGGCTTTTTTAAAATTTCAATTTTTATGTATGCTGCACTTCTTGGTACATCTCAAATTATTAAATTAAATAATACAAAAACATTAGCGATTCCATTTGGTATTATTGTTTTGTTTTTATCAATGATTATAGCAAGAAACTATTTTGAACATATAAAAATAGGACTTGAATTTGTAGTTAAATATATACACATACCTTTACAGGTTATTGTTCCTATTTTTACATTGCTATTATCTTATGTTAGGCAATTTTATAATAGTTATAAAAATAATATATAAGACCTTATACATACTTTTAAAATTTTAAAGTATTTTTTTGAAATAATATTTCATAAATAATTATTTAAAGCAGGGGGAAAAATAATTGAAAGAAGAAAGATTAGATAGAATAGAAAAAAAATTAGACAAAATAGCCCAAATATTAGATAAAAGTAGATTAAAAGAATATATAGATTTAATGAATAACCCATATAGACTTATTTATATTAATTTTATAGCTGGACTTGCTAGAGGTCTTGGAACAGCTATAGGGCTTACTCTTTTAGCAGCTTTAGCTTTTTATATTTTAAGAAGTTGGGTAAATTTACCTTTAATAGGCGAGTATATAGCAAAACTTCTAGACATTATTGAAAATTATAGATAGGAGGAAATTATGAATAATATAGATTTAAACTACTATAAAGAAATTCTTTTAAAGGAAAAAGAAAAAGTTACAAATTTAGTAGATAAAATTGATGATAATACAGTTTATGGAGATAATAGTACACGTTCTAGTATGAGAGAAAACACAGGAGAATTATCAGGGTATGATAATCATCCGGCAGATATGGGAACAGAAGTATTTATGGCAGAAATAAACATGAATTTAAAAGATAATGAAAAAGATAGATTATATCAAATAAATGCAGCACTAGATAGAATAAATAATGGAACTTATGGAATTTGTGAAAAGTGTAAAAAAGAAATAGAAGAAGAAAGACTAGATATAATTCCAGAGAGTTCTTTGTGCTCAAGTTGTTCAAATGAATATGATAAAATTTATAAAAATCAAGATTATAGACCTATTGAAGAAGAACTTTTAAATAAGAATGATTATTTTTATAGTGATATTCTTGAAGATTTAGCAGATTTAAATAGAAATGAAGAACATGATCAAGTAGAAGATGGCTTTTAAAATGCTGTGGAAAGTATCCATGGCATTTTATTTTGTGGTATAATTTTATGGACTAATTTATTAGGGGGTTATATACGTGAATATAATATTAATTATACTTTTAATAGGACTAGATCAAATAACAAAATATTTTGCTTTAAAGTATTTATCTCAAATAGGTTCTATTAGTATTATTGAAAATATTTTTAATCTTACATATGTAGAGAATAAGGGAGCTGCTTTTGGAATACTTCAAAATCAAAAATGGTTTTTTGTTTTAGTTGCTACATCAGTAGTTATATTTATTTTATATTATTTATTTTATAATAAAAAATTAAGTATTTATACTAGAATTTCTTTAATATTAATTTTATCTGGAGCAATAGGTAATTTAATAGATAGAGTAAGACTTAATTTTGTAGTTGATTTTTTTGATTTTATAATATGGCCTGTTTTTAATATGGCTGATATATATGTTGTAGTAGGAGGAATATTACTTTCATATACTATAATTTCAGGAAAAGAATAGGAGGAATTTATGGAGGAAAAAGAATTTATAGTTCTAGAAGAAGATGAAGGAAATAGATTAGATGTTTTTTTATCAAATGAACTAGGAGAAATGTCAAGATCATACATACAAAAGTTAATAAAAGAAGGAAATGTATTTGTTAATAATAATAAAGAAAAGCCTAGGTATTTAGTAAAAGAAGATGATAAAATTAAGATAAATATACCAGAACCTAAAGTTTTAGAAGTTTTACCTGAAGATATACCTATAGATATAGTATATGAGGATGATGATGTTTTAGTAGTAAATAAACCTCAAGGTATGGTTGTTCATCCAGCTCCAGGAAATTATACAGGAACTTTAGTAAATGCTATTTTATATCACTGTAAAGATAATTTATCTTCAATAAATGGAGTAATAAGACCAGGTATTGTTCATAGAATAGATAAAGATACATCTGGACTTTTAATGGTAGCTAAAAACAATAATTCACACAACTTTTTAGCAGAGCAGTTAAAAGAGCATAGTATAAATAGAAAATATGAAATGATATGCCATGGGGTTTTAAAAGATGATAATTTAACTGTAAATGCTCCAATTGGAAGACATCCTGTTGATAGATTAAAAATGGCTGTAGTACCTAATGGTAAAAGAGCTGTAACTCATTTTAAAGTAATTAAAAGATTTGAAAAATACACTCATGTACAGGCGCAACTTGAAACAGGAAGAACTCATCAAATAAGAGTTCATATGTCACATAATAGACATCCTTTACTTGGAGATCCTGTATATGGACCTAAAAACTCTAAATTTAATTTAAATGGACAAGTTCTGCATGCAAGAACTTTAGGATTTATTCATCCAAAAACTAAAGAATATATGGAATTTAAATCAGAACTTCCAGATTATTTTCAAAAATTATTAAAAATACTTGATTAGAATTTTTATAAATGATATAATTAATTAGAAAATTAAAGACCTTTAATTTCAGTCCAGAGAGGCTGGCAAGGATTATACTTAAAGTTTTTATAGTGGTACTATAACTTCTTGCCGTCTTGCAAGAAGTTTTTTTTATAATGAATAGGAAATTATAATCCTTTTGAATTGTGGATAAATATAATTTTCGTTATGAATTTTAAGCAACGGAATTCGTTAGAATTCGTTGGCGCCATGAAATTTCAAAAAAGTCTACATTTAAAATCTTTAGAATGAAGACTTTTTTATGGAGGTGTAATTCTTGAAAGAAAAAGCTAAATTAATGGATGAAAAAGCAATAGGAAGAGCTATAACTAGAATAAGTCACGAAATTATAGAAAAAAACAAAGGAATAGAAGATGTAGTTTTAGTTGGAATAAAAACTAGAGGTGTTCCACTAGCTAATAGAATCGGTAAAAAAATAGAATCTATAGAAGGAAAAAATGTTAATGTAGGTGAAATTGATATAACCTTATATAGAGATGACTTAACTAAAGAAGACTTAAATCCAATAGTTCATGGATCAAATATAGATTTTGATATAAATGATAAAAAAGTTATTTTAGTAGATGATGTTTTATATACTGGAAGAACTGTAAGAGCTGCAATGGATGCAGTTATGGATATAGGAAGACCAAAAGCAATACAGCTTGCAGTACTTGTAGATAGAGGACATAAAGAACTCCCTATAAGAGCTGATTATGTGGGGAAAAATGTTCCAACATCAAAAAGTGAAATTATAAGTGTGAATTTAAATGAAATTGATGGTCAAGATTATGTTTCTATAAATGAAAAGTAAATAATCTAGATAGACCTTTTAATTCAGTCCAGAGAGACTGAAAAAGGGAGAAAACTTTCTCCCTCCTTAAAAAAATAAAGGAGGTATTTTTATGCAACAAAAAATATTAAACCCGTCTGTTAACAAATCTTTTGAACTATCTAAAAACTTTAAAAAAGTAGTTTTAGCAATGCAACACTTACTTGCCATGTTTGGAGCAACAGTACTTGTTCCTATCTTAACTGGATTTGACCCATCTGTAGCATTAATATCAGCTGGACTTGGTACTTTAATATTCCATTTAGTAACAAAAGGTATGGTTCCTGTATTTTTAGGATCTAGTTTCGCATTTATACCTGTAATACTTACAGTTAAAGAAATATATAATGGAGATTTAACTTATGCTCAAGGTGGAATAGTAGTAGCAGGAATTTTATATGTTATAATGTCTTTCATAGTAAAAAAAGTAGGAGTTGATAAGGTAAAAAAATACTTTCCAGCTCAAGTTACAGGACCTATGATTGTTGTTATAGGATTAAATCTTGTGCCAGTAGCAATTAATATGGCATCAGGAAATTATATAGTATCAGTAGCAACTCTATCAATAGCTCTTTTAGTAACTTTCTTAGGAAGAGGGTTTATAAAACAACTTTCAATATTAATAGCTGTAACAGTAGGATATATTATTTCTTTAAAATTAGGAATAGTAGATACTAATGTTATAAAAGAAGCTTCTTGGGTTTTAGTTCCAAACTTTACTTTACCTAAATTCGAAATGGGAGCAATAGCAATAATTGCACCAGTAGTATTAGCTGTTTTCATGGAGCATATAGGAGATATAACTACAAATGGAGCAGTGGTTGGTAAAAACTTTATAGAAAATCCAGGTCTTAATAGAACATTAATAGGAGATGGCCTTGCAACAATCATAGGTGGATTTATAGGAGGACCAGCAAATACAACATATGGAGAGAATACGGGAGTACTTGCTATAACTAAAAATTATGATCCATCTATACTTAGAATTACAGCAGTACTTGCAGTAATACTAGGTTGTATAAATAAGGTAGGAAGCTTTTTACAAACTATACCAACACCAGTAATGGGTGGAATAAGCTTAATGCTATTCTCTATGATAGCAATTATTGGAATTAAAACTGTAAGAAATGGCAGTGTAGAGTTTAAGACTTCAAATATTATAATAATATCTTTAATATTAATTATAGGACTTGGAACAAACTATCTTCAAAATAAAGGAATAGTTATTGGAATACCAGTTACATCAAGCGTTAAAATAACAGGATTAAGTCTTGCAGCTATAGTTGGAGTAGTACTTAATAAGTTGTTGAATAAAGAAAAAATAGGAAACTAATAAAAGTCCCTAAATTTTGGGACTTTTTACAATTAAGATGCTTTTTTTATTTCTAAATTATTGTTTTTATTTTTTATTTTACTTGCAAGTATTCCTGCTTTATCTCCTAAATATCCAAGAATAGCTCCGCATAATAGTCCTGTTGCAGCCATTTTATAATCTCCATTTAATCCAAATGTTATAAAGCATCCTATAAAGCAGCATGGAACACAAGAAACTAATTTGAATTTTGATTGATAAATTAAAAATACAGTAACAATACCTGTTGTAAGTAGTATAGTAACGGCAGGTATATTTATTAAATTGCTTATATAAAGAGAAGTACTTGCCCAAAATATGCCACTTAAATTACATGTATACGATTTAATTGCTTTTTTTAGGGAATCGGTTTCATTTACTACACAAAAACTAGTCCATCCTGCAAATCCTACCCATGTAAATATTCCACTTAAAAAACTAGCACTTCCCCAAATTACAGCTATAACAGCTGAAAATAATGATACTAATAATAACTCGCTAATAATAATCATCCTTTCTATATAAACTTTAAGGAATTTTATTATATCAAGAAAATTTTAAAAAATAAAGTTTATTTTTTAAAATTTAAAATAAGCAAGGAGAATTTCCTTGCTTATTTATGTTCATTATTGTTTTTAATTTTAACAATTTCTTCTTCAAGTGGTGTAACATATATTGTACTATTTGTTTCATAAATTACCATCCCAGGTTTTGCACCACTAGGTTTTTTTACATTTTTTTTCTTTGTATAATCTACAGGAACTTGAGATGACATTCTTGCTTTGCTAAAATATGCAGCAAGCATTGCTCCTTCAAATATTGTATTCTCTGGAACTTCTTTTCCTTCACATTTTATTATAACGTGAGATCCTGGAATATTTTTCGTATGAAGCCAGATATCATCATTTGATGCCAGTTTTAAAGTAAGATAATCATTTTGCTTATTATTTTTACCAACATATATCTTAAAGCCATCTGAAGATATAAATTCATAAGGAGCAGTTTTAAGATTATTTTTATCTTTATTCTTATTATTGCTTCTACCTTTTATATATCCTACTTTTACTAATTCTTCTTTTATTTCCTCTAGTTCTTCTAAGTTTTCGCAGTTATTTATATTAAGAATTATATTTTCTAGGTATTCTATTTCTTCATTAGTTATTTTTAACTGGTGTTTAATTTCTATTGCTGCATTTTTAAGCTTATTATATTTTTTAAAATATTTTTGAGCATTTTCTGAAGGGTTTAATCTTTTATCTAATTTTATTTTTATGTTTTTACTTTCTGGATTATAGAAATTTGCAACTTCAATTTCTTCCATTCCTTTTTGTATCATATATATATAAGAAGTTATTAATTCTCCATAAGTTTTGTAAGTATCTGCATTTTTAGATTCTAATAATTCTTCTTTTTGTTTTTTTATTTTATTATAGAGTCTATCTAATTTATTTGAAATATTTTTTCTAAGATTTTGAGATTTTTGATTTATTCTTTCTCTAATATCTTTTTCATAATAATATTTATCAAGAATAAAGCTTATACTATTATTTTCTATAAAAGAATAGTGATTATACATTGTTAGTTTTATACAGCTAAAATCTATAACTTTATTTAATCTTTTATCAATAATAATACAAGGATAAAAGATATTATTTTTTATTTGCCTAAAAAGTCTAGTAAATGTATCATACAATGCTGTAAAGTCTTTGCTATCAACATATTCAGTATTAATATCTATATCAATATTACTTCTAAAGCATATTTCCTTAGCTATTAATGGACTTATTCCTTCAAAAGAGGAATAAATTGATTTATATAATGCTTTTTTGTTATTAGTAAGAGATTCTATGAATTTTTCTTTTGATATTTCATGTATTGGATTTAATTTATTTTGAGATGGTGGATTTATATATTTTTGTCCTGGAAGAACTTGTCTATATCTACTTACACTAAGTGGAATTCTTTTAATAGAATCTAATATTTTATTTTCTTCATTATCTACAAGTATTATATTGCTGTGTCTTCCCATTATTTCTATAATTAAATCCTTTGTTTTTCTTATTTTTAATTCATCTAAGGATTCGATAGTTATTCTTATGATTCTCTCAAAATCTGGCTGATGTATATTTGTTATTTTTCCGTTTTGAAGATGCTTTCTAAGAAGCATACAAAACATTGGTGCTTTTATAGGGTTTTCTTTGTTGTATGTATTAGTTATATATGCTCTTGGATTAGAGCTATTTGAACTAAGTAGTAATTTATAATTTGTTCCTTCATTTCTTATGTTAAAAAGAAGTTCATCTTCTTCAGGCTGATATATTTTATCTATTTTACCACCTATTAGTTTAGAAGAAAGTTCTTTAACTAAAGAATAAATTACTATTCCATCTAATGCCATATAAAGTCCTCACTTTCCAGTTTATTTTTTTATTTATAGGGAAGTATATAAATTTAATATAAGTTACATTTTGTATTAGTATATCTCATAAATTAGAATTGTACAATTAGAAGAAAAATATTAAAAAATTGTAACATTTAACTATGTTTTAATTTATTTTTATATAAATAGTATATATAATATAGCTTTGTAGGGAGGGGAATTTATGATTAAATTTTGGAAGATGCATGGAGTTGGAAATGATTTTATAGCTTTAGATGGAGAAAGGTATGATATAAAGGATTACTCTGAATTTGCAAAAAAAATATGTCATAGGCATTTTGGAGTAGGAGCAGATGGACTTTTAGTTGCAAAAAAATCAGATAAAGCAGATTGTGAAATGATATACTATAATTCTGATGGATCACGTGCAAAAATGTGCGGTAACGGACTTAGATGTTTTTCAAAATTTGTTTATGATAAAAAAATAGTAGATAAAGATACTTTTAAAGTTGAAACTTTAGATGGAGTAAAGGATATTAAATTAAATTTAAATAGCGGGAAGATAGAAAGTATTAAAATAAATATGGGAAAAGCAAATTTTAATCCAAAATCAGTACCTGTAAAAACAGATAAAGATATATTTATAAATGAGGATATATTTGTTATAGATAAAGATTTTAAAGTATCTTCACTACTTGTTGGAGTTCCTCACACTATAGTTTTTGTTGATGAAATAGATAAAAAAGAAATATTAAAATATGGGCCAGAAATCGAGAAAAGCAGTATATTCCCAGAAAAAACTAATGTGAATTTCGTTAAGATAGTAGATAAAGAAAATATTTTAGTTTCTACTTGGGAAAGAGGATGTGGATATACTCTTGCTTGTGGTACAGGAATTTGTGCTTCTAGTGCCATGGCGCATTATTTGAACAAAATATCTAATAAAGTTAAAGTAAAATCAGAAGGTGGAGAACTTTTAATAGAGATTATAGATGAATATATATATATGCAGGGAAGTGCAGTAAAAATTTGTGAAGGTATATTGGAGGTTTAAATATGGCAATTAGCATGACAGGATTCGGAAGAGGAGAATATAAAGATGAAAAGTTTCACTTTATCGTAGAGTGTAAAAGTGTAAATCATAAATATATAGATATAAGCGTTAAAATGCCTAGAAAGATATCTTTTTTAGAAGATAAAGTAAAACAACTAGCAAAAAAATATGTTAAAAGAGGAAGAGTAGATATATTTATTAAATTTGACTTAATAGGTGAAAGTGATGTAAGCTTAAATCTAGATATAAACCTAGCAAAACAGTATTATGGAATATTAAATAAAATTAAAGAAGAATTAGATGTATTAGATGATATATCTGTTTTAAATATAGCTAAGTTTCCTGATGTAGTTAAAATGGAAGAAAAAGATGAAGATGAAGAAACAATATGGAATGCTCTAAAAGAAGCTTTAAGTAGTGCTTTTTTAAAACTAAAGGAAATGAGAGAAGTGGAAGGAGCAAAACTTTCAGAAGATACGAAATTAAGATGCTCTCTTCTTAAAAAATATATTGATGAAATTGAAGAATGTTCACACAATGTGGTTATTGAATATAAAGAAAAATTAGAAAATAGAATAAAAGAATTATTAGGAAATTCTATAGATATAGATGAAAATAGACTTGCTCAAGAAGTTGCAATATATGCAGATAAAAGTAGTATAACAGAAGAGATAGTAAGATTTAAAAGTCATATTAAGCAAATAGAAAAAACTATAAATTTAAATGATTTAATAGGTAGGAAAATAGACTTTTTAATTCAAGAAATGAATAGAGAAATAAATACTATAGGTTCTAAATCTTCAAATTTAAGAATAACAGAATTAGTAGTAGAAGTAAAAAGTGAATTAGAAAAAATAAGAGAGCAAATTCAAAATATCGAATAGGAGGATATATAATGGCAATTAAGCTTGTAAATATAGGGTTTGGAAACATAGTTTCAGCAAATAGAATAATATCTATAGTAAGTCCTGAGTCAGCTCCTATAAAAAGAATGATTCAAGAAGCTAGAGAAAGAGGAATGCTTATAGATGCTACTTATGGTAGAAGAACTAGAGCTGTAATAATTACTGATAGTGAGCATTTAATACTTTCTGCTGTTCAACCAGAAACTGTAGCACATAGACTGACAACAAAAGAAGATCATCATAATCATGAAGAATAGGAAGGAAGATACAATGAATAGAGAAGGAATTTTAATAGTTGTTTCAGGGCCATCTGGAGCTGGAAAAGGAACTATTTGTAAAGAGCTTTTAAACAGAAATAAAGATATAAAGATTTCTGTTTCAGCAACTACACGAAAGCCAAGAGAAGGAGAAATACATGGAGTAAATTATTACTTTATTACTAAAGAGACATTTGAAGATATGATAAATAAAGATGAGTTCTTGGAATATGCAAAGGTATATGATAATTTCTATGGAACTCCAAAAAAAGAAGTATTTGAAACTCTTTCTAAAGGAAAAGACGTTTTACTTGAAATAGATATTCAAGGAGCTATGAGTGTAAAAAAGGAATATCCAAATGGAGTTTTTATATTTATACTTCCCCCATCTTTAGATGAATTAAAAAATAGAATTGTAAAAAGAGGAACAGAAACTGAAGAAGACATAAAAAAAAGATTTGGAAGTGCACTTTCTGAAATAGAAAAAATAGATAATTATGATTACTTTATAATAAATGAAGATGTAGAAAAGTCAGCATATGAACTTCAAAACATAATTAATGCTGAAAAAAATAGAGTATTAAGATATAAAGACAACATAATAAAAATGTTTAAGGAGGAATTATAATATGTTATACCCATCAATAAATGATCTTTTAACAAAAATAGACAATAGATATAATTTAGTAATTGCAGTTTCAAAAAGAGCTAGAATGTTAATAGATGGAGATGAAAAATTAGTTAATATAGGAGAAAATAAACCTGTAGATATAGCTACTCATGAAGTTGCTGAAGATAAGATAACTTATAGAGCTATGACTGCTGAAGAAATAGAAAATGAGGGAAAAACTGAAGAAGAACCAAAAAGTGAAACAAATGAAAAAATAGAGGAGTAGTAAAATGTTAAGTGGGAAAAATATAGTTCTTGGAGTATCTGGGGGAATAGCTGTATATAAAGCTTGTGATGTTGTTAGTAGGTTGAAAAAATTAAATGCTAATGTAAAGGTAATAATGACAAAATCTGCTGTAGAGTTTGTAACACCTCTTACTTTTCAAAGCTTAAGTCAAAATTTTGTAGTTGCTGATATGTTTGAAGAACCAAAAACATGGGATGTAGAGCATATATCCTTAGCACAGTGGGCAGATTTATTTTTAATAGCACCTGCAACTGCCAATATAATTGGGAAAATTGCAAATGGAATAGGAGATGATATGCTCTCAACTACAGTTATGGCAACTAAAGCTAAAGTATTAATAGCACCAGCAATGAATACCAATATGTATGAAAATAAAATAGTACAAGATAATATATCTAAGCTTAAAAAATATAGATATGAATTTGTAGAACCAGAATCAGGAAGGCTTGCTTGTGGAGACATTGGAAAAGGAAAATTAGCTTCTCCTGAAAATATAGTAAAAGAAGTTATTAATATACTCACAATAGAAAAAGACTTAAATGAAAAAAATATATTAATAACAGCAGGCCCTACAATAGAAAGTATAGACCCTGTAAGATACTTGACAAATAGATCAAGTGGAAAAATGGGATACTCTATAGCTACTGAGGCTGTAAAAAGAGGTGCTAATGTAACTTTAATATCAGGAAAAACAAATTTAGATGTACCTGTAGGAGTTAAAAATTTCATACAAATAGAATCTGCAAAGGATATGTATGATGAAGTTATTAAAAACTTAGAAGATAATGATATAATAATAAAATCAGCAGCTGTAGCAGATTATAAACCAAAAAGTAAATCGAATAAAAAAATCAAAAAAAGCGATGAAGATTTAGTTTTAGAGCTTGATAGAAATCATGATATTTTAAAAGAAATAGGTAAAATAAAAGAAGATAAAATATTAGTTGGGTTTGCAGCAGAAACAAATGATTTAATAGAAAATGCTAAACAAAAAATAAAAAAGAAAAATTTAGATTTTATAGTTGCTAATGATTTAACACAAGAAGGAGCAGGATTTGGAGTAGACACAAATATTGTTAAAATAATAGATAAGAATGGAAATATTGAAGAATATCCTAAAATGAATAAATCTGATATTTCAAATATAATTTTAGATAAAATAAAATTGTTATTAGAAAAATAAGCATCTATATAGATGCTTATTTTTCTAATTAAGTAGGTGCAGAATATGGAGAAATATGCAAAAGTTGTAGTAAGCAATAATTCAAATCATACAGATGAACTTTATACGTATAAGATACCAGAATTTTTAATAGATGAAATAAAAATAGGACATAGAGTATTAGTTACTTTTGGAAGAGGAAATAAGCCTATAGAAGCTTTTGTATTTGAAATATCTTCTTTTAAAGAGGGAGATTTTAAAGTAAAAGAAATTATAAATATACTTGATGAAAATCCTATTTTAAAGAAAAGAGATATAGAAATTATAAAATGGATGAGAGAAGAATATATATGTACCTTTATGGATGCTATTAACTGTATTTATCCTAAAGGAATGAGAGTAGATAATTATAAAGTAGTAAAACTTATAAAAAAAGAATTTGATAATTTAAATAAAAAAGAAATAAAAGTATTAGATGAAATAATGAAAAATAAAGGAAAAATAAAAGTTGAAATTCTTAAAACTAAGTTGGATAATAGTGTAGAAAATATAATAAAAAAATTAAAAGATAAAGGTATAGTAAATATAAGCTGGGAATATAAAAGTATAAAAAATGAGAAGTATATTTATAACATAAACTTAAATATATTAGATGATGAAGCAGATGAAACAGTAGATAACTTAATAAAAAAAAGAGCTTTTAAACAAGCTGATATAATAAATTTCTTAAAGAATAATCAAAATGTTGAAATAAACGATCTAATGGATTTATTAAATATAAGTAAAAGCTCTATAAAGTCTTTAGAGGAAAAAGGGTTAATAACTATAGAAAAACTTGATTATTATAGAAAACCAAAAACAAACTATGAAGTAAAAAACAAAAAAATAAACTTAAATGAAGAGCAATTGAAAGTAATAAGCAAATTAAAAAAATCAATGGATAAAGAAAATAAAAATCCTTTTTTACTTTATGGAGTTACAGGAAGTGGAAAAACTGAAATTTATTTAAATATAATAGAAGAAGCTTTAAAAAAAAATCTTGATAGTATTGTATTAGTTCCCGAAATTTCATTAACACCGCAAACTATAGCTAGATTTAAAAATAAATTTAAAGATATAATAGCCGTACTTCATAGTAAGCTTTCAAATGGGGAAAAATACGATGAATATAGAAGAATAAAAGAAGGAAATGCAAAAATTGTTATAGGAGCACGATCTGCATTATTTGCTCCATGTAATAATTTAGGGGTAATAATTATTGATGAATTTCATGAGAGTTCTTATAAATCAGAAATGAATCCTAAGTATAATTCTATAGAAGTTGCAAAACAAATATCTAAAACTGAAAACTGTATTTTAATTTTAGGATCAGCAACTCCTCCTATTGAAGCATATTATAAATGTAAGGTAGGGGAATATGAATTATTAGAGCTAAAAAATAGAGCTAATAATAAAGAAATGCCTTCTATAGAAGTTGTAGATATGAAGGAAGAACTGAATAATGGAAATAAAAGTATATTCAGCAAAAGTTTATTTGAAGCAATAAAAGAAAATTTACAAAATAACAATCAGACTATATTATTTTTAAATAGAAGAGGATATGCAAGTTTTGTATCGTGTAGAAAATGTGGTTATATTTTTAAATGTTCAAATTGTGAAATATCTTTAACGTATCATAAAAGAAAAAATGTTGGTAAATGCCATTATTGTGGGTATGAAATGAACATACCAAAGGAATGTCCAGATTGTGAAAGTAACTATATAAAAGAATTTGGAATAGGTACTCAAAAAATAGAAGAAGAAGTTAAAAAATATTTTAAAGATGCTAAAGTACTTAGAATGGATAAGGATACAACATCAAAAAAAGGAGCGCATGAAGAAATTTTAAATAAGTTTAAAAATAAAGAAGCTGATATTCTTATAGGAACACAAATGATAGGTAAGGGACTTGATTTTGAGAATGTTACACTTGTTGGAATATTAGCAGCTGATATGATTTTAAATTTTCCCGATTTTAGAAGTTCTGAGAGAACATTTCAAATAATAAATCAGGTTGCAGGTAGAGCTGGAAGAGCTCACTTAAATGGAAGAGTAATACTTCAATCTTATGATACTGAACATTATTCAATAGAATATGCTGTAAACTATGATTATGAAGGCTTCTATAAAGATGAGATTAAAATAAGAAATGCTTTTAATTATATACCATTTAACAATTTGATAAGTATAGTTATATATGGAAAAAATGAGAAAAAAGTAATTAACAATATACAAAAGTTATATGATTCTATTATTTATATTCTTAGGAAAAGAGGTTATGAAAATTTTGATTTTATATTAGGACCAAACCCTTGTCCTATATCTAAAATTAATTTAAACTATAGATGGCAAATACTATTAAAGGATATAAATGTTGAAATAAAATTGTTAAAGAGTATAATAAAGTATATATGTATACAAAAAAGAGAGTTAATATTTGATCAAGATGTAAATATAAGTATAGATATAAATCCATTTAATATTTTATAATGAATAGGGAGGAATTATTATGGCACTTAGAATGATAAAAAAAGAAGGAGATCCTGTTTTAAGAAAAAAATCAAGGGTAGTTGAAAAAATAGATTCAAGAATAATTACATTACTTGATGATATGATTGAGACTATGTATGATGCTGATGGGGTAGGACTTGCAGCCCCTCAAGTGGGTATTTTAAAAAGAGTTGTTGTAATAGATATAGGAGAAGGACTTATAGAACTTATAAACCCTGAGATAATAGAAGAAAGTGGAAAACAAAGTGATGATGAAGGATGTTTAAGTGTACCTGGTAAATTTGGAAAAGTTACTAGACCAGATAAAGTTAAAGTAAAGGCTTTTAATAGAAATGGAGAAGAAATAATAATAAAAGGAGAAGGGCTTTTAGCTAGAGCACTTTGTCATGAAATAGATCATTTAGAAGGAATTTTATTTATAGATAAAGTAGAAGGAAAATTACAAAGATAAAAGAGGTGATTTATTTGAAAGCAGTATTTATGGGAACTCCTGATTTTGCTGTACCTTCTTTAAAGGTTTTAATAGAAGAAGGATTTGATGTAGTAGGAGTTATAACTCAACCAGATAAACCTAAAGGAAGAGGCAAAAAAATGGCTATGCCTCCAGTAAAAGAAGAAGCATTAAAACATGGAATTGATGTATATCAACCTAAAAAAGTTAAAGATAAAGAGTTTGTTGAATTTTTAAAAAAACTAAATCCAGATATAATAGTTGTTGTGGCATTTGGACAAATACTATCTAAAGAAATACTTTCTATTCCTAGATATGGATGTATAAATGTTCATGCATCACTTCTTCCAAAATACAGAGGAGCAGCTCCTATAAATTGGGTTATAATAAATGGAGAAAAAACAACTGGAATAACAACTATGTATATGGATGAAGGGCTTGATACAGGAGATATGATTTTAAAAGGTGAAATTGAAATAGGTGATGAAGAAACTGCAGGACAGCTTCATGATAGACTTTGTGTTTTAGGAGGAGAAGTTTTAAGGGATACTTTAAAACTAATAAAAGAAGATAAAGCACCAAGACAGGCTCAAGATGATTTGCTTTCTTGCTATGCCCCTATAATGGATAAGAGTCTTGGTAGTATTGACTGGAATAAAAATGCTAAAGATATATTTAATTTGATAAGAGGAACAAATCCATGGCCAAGCTCTTTTACAAAATATAAAAATCAAACAATGAAAATATGGAAATCAAAAGTATTAAATGAAAAGTCAAAGGAAAAACCAGGAACTATACTTAAAGTTAATCAAGATGGAATATATGTATCGACTAAAGATAATGTTTTATTAATAGAAGAAATCCAAATGCCAGGTAAAAAGAGAATGTATGTAAAAGAATATATAAAAGGAAATGAAATAGAGGAAAAAGTTGTATTAGGTGAATAAAATGATAAATGAAAAAAAGTTTATATACTTGATGTCTACTTTGGCATTATTTTTTGTGATTTTATATATTGGAATGAACTATATAATTAGTGGAAAAAACATAAATATAACTAATTTTTTTATAATGTCTTTTAATATAATTTTTTTACTAATAATATCTATAATATTATTCTCAACAATTATATCTTATGTAGTATTAAAAGATAAAAAAGTCAATAAAAATATTATTAAGTTAAATTTAAAAATAGTAAATATAATATATCCATTTATTATATTTATAAGTAGATTATTTAAAATATCTAAAAATGAAATAAGAAAGGTATATGTAGATTTAAATAATAAGTATATATATGCTAATAAGTATAATTTTAAACCTGAAGATATAATGCTGTTAACACCTCACTGCATACAAAAAAGCTTTTGCAAACACAAAGTAACAAATGACATAGAAAATTGCAAACAATGTGGAAAATGCAATGTAGGTGACTTATTAAAACTAAAAGAAAAATATAATGTAAAAGCTTATGTAGCAACTGGAGGAACACTTGCTAGAAGAATAATAATAGAAAATAAACCAAAAGCAGTAATTGCTATTGCATGTGAAAGAGATTTAACCAGTGGAATTCAAGATGTTTCTAAGTTACCAGTATTAGGAGTATTTAATAAAAGACCAAATGGTCCCTGTTTTAATACTGAAATGGATATTTTAGAAGTAGAAAAAGCTATAAACTTCTTTTTAGGAGGTAATTAAAATGTATGGATATCCTTACTATGGATTTGATCCAACCTTTATAATATTAATTCCTGGAATACTTCTTGCATTTTATGCTCAAACAAAAGTTCAAACTACATTTAATAAATATTTAAGAGTAGGAAGTTTTAAAGGATATACAGGAGCACAAGTTGCAAGAGCTATACTAGATAGAAATGGACTTAATAATGTTAACATAGAAATTACAGGTGGAAGACTTAGTGATCATTACGATCCTAGAAGTAGAGTTTTAAGACTTTCAAATGATGTATATTATGGAACATCTATTGCATCTATTTCTGTTGCTGCACATGAGGTAGGTCATGCAATTCAGCATGCAAATGCTTATTTTCCACTTACATTTAGAAATAGCTTGGTGCCTATTGTGAATATAAGTTCATCTATGTCTTGGGTATTTATAATGTTAGGATTTTTTGCTATTCCTGCTCTTTTAGACATAGGAATACTTTTATTCTCAGGAGCAGTTTTATTCCAAGTTGTAACTCTGCCTGTTGAATTTAATGCTTCTTCAAGAGCAATTGAACAGTTAGTAGCAAATAATTTAATAACATTTGATGAAGAAAAATCCAGTAAAAAAGTATTAAATGCAGCAGCACTTACTTATATTGCAGCAGCTGCAAGTGCTATACTTCAGCTTATAAGATTCATAATAATAAGAAACAGTAGAGATGATTAAAAGTATTATATTGTTAATTTTCAGGAAAGTCCCATATTATTTTTATTAGTTATCTAAAATAATATGGGACTTTATTCTTGCTTTAATACAAACCTTAGATTAAAATTATATAGGACTTTAAAAAAGGAGAGATAATATGAAAAATGCAAGAGAAATAGCTTTAAATGCTATATATGATATAGAAAATAAAGGACTGTATTCCAATATAGGAGTTAATAAATATCTTAAAAATAGCAACTTAAAAGATATAGATAGAGGTTTTGTCACAGAGATTATATACGGAGTTGTTGAAAATAGATATTTTTTAAATTATGTTATAGATAAATTTTCAAGTATTAAATCAAAAAAATTATCTCCTTATGTTAGAATAATACTTCAAATGGGGATATATCAAATTTTATTTTTAGATAGTGTAACAGATTTTGCAGCTGTTAATGAAAGTGTAAATTTAGCTAAAAAATATTATAAAAAAGCATCAGGTTTTGTTAATGGTGTTTTAAGAAATATTGTAAGAAATCAAAACAGTATAAAATATCCAGATAAAAATAAAGATTTAGTAAAATACTTATCTGTAAAATATTCTTATGAAAAGTGGATTGTTGAAAATTGGATTAAAAATTTTGGAAAAGATTTTGTAGAAGATTTACTTGAGGCAAATAATGAAAAACCTAGCTTATATTTAAGAACTAATACTTTAAAAATATCTAGAGATGAACTTATTAAAAAGTTAAAGAATCAGGGCATAGAATGTGAAAAAGCAAAATTAATAGAAGAAGCAATAGTGGTAAAAAATCTTAAGAATATAGAAAATAATAAACTATTTAAGTTAGGATATTTTCAAGTACAAGATATAAGCTCTATGATTATTGGACATGTTATAAATCCAAATGAGAACTCACTTATATTAGATGTATGTTCTGCTCCAGGAGGTAAAACTACTCACTTAGCAACTTTAATGGAAAATACAGGACAAGTTGTTGCTAGAGATATATTTGATCATAAATTAAAACTTATAAATGAAAATGTTAAAAGGTTAGGGCTTAGTAATGTTAAGATTGAAAAATTTGATGCACTTAATATTGATAAAAAAAGTTTGGAAAAATTTGATTATGTATTAGTAGATGCTCCGTGCTCTGGATTTGGGATAATAAGAAGAAAACCAGAGATTAAATATAAAGACAAAAAAGAAGTTTTAAATCTTCCTAAAATACAAAAAAATATACTTAAAAATAGCTCTAAATATGTAAAAAAAGGTGGATTATTAGTATATAGTACATGTACAATAGAAGATAGGGAGAATATAGATATAATAAAAGAATTCTTAAAAGAAAATGATAATTTTAAACTTGAGCCTATAACTAATATAAAAATAGATTTAGAAAATCAAGAAAATGGATATGTAAAGATTTATCCTCATATTCATGGAATGGATGGATTTTTTATAGCGAAAATAAGAAGAGTAAGGTAGTGATTATATGGAAAAAGTATATTTAAAATCTTTAACAGAAAATCAGTTAAAAGAGTTTGTAAAAGATATAGGAGAAAAACCATTTAGAGCAACTCAAATTTTTAGTTGGTTATATAAAGGTGTAGAAAGTTTTGATGAAATGAATAACTTGTCTAAAAGTTTAAGAGAAAAGCTTTCAAGTAAAGCAGATATAGGAAATATAAAAATATACAAGAAATTTGAATCTAAAATAGATGAAACTATAAAGTATCTATTTGCACTAGAAGATGGCAATATAATAGAAAGTGTTATGATGAAATATAAACATGGAGTATCTGTGTGTATTTCAACTCAAGTAGGATGTAGAATGGGGTGCTCATTTTGTGCATCAACTATTGATGGACTTGAAAGAAATCTAAAATCATGGGAAATTATAGATCAAGTATTAAAAATACAAAAAGATATAGGTCAGAGAGTGTCAAATATAGTTCTTATGGGAAGTGGTGAACCACTAGACAATTTTGATGAAGTTAAAAAATTTTTAGAAATAGTTAATGAGAAAAATGGCTTAAATATAGGATACAGACATATTACACTATCAACTTGTGGAATAGTACCAAAAATATATGAACTTTCTGATTTGAAGCTTCCTATTAATTTAGCAATATCTTTACATGCTCCTGATGATGAAAAAAGAAAAGAGATAATGCCAATTGGAAAGTCATATTCTATAAATGAAATTATTAAAGCTTGTAAGTATTATATAAAAAATACAAATAGAAGAGTTACTTTTGAATATTCATTAATAAAGGGATTTAATGATACAAAAAAAGATGTTAAACTTCTAGGGGAGAAACTAAAAGGACTTCTATGTCATGTAAATTTAATACCTATAAACAAAGTTGAAGAAAGAAATTTTGAAAAGCCTAATATGAATTTTGTATATAAATTTAGAGATGAACTAAAAAATAAAGGGATTGCAGTAACTATAAGAAGGGAAATGGGTAGTGATATAGAAGGAGCGTGTGGTCAACTAAGAAGAAAGCATTTATAGGGGTGATTTTATGGAATATAAGATTTTATCAGATATAGGCAATTTAAGAAAACAAAATGAAGATTTTTGTGGTGGGGAAATAATATCTGATGATAATGAAGAAATAGGAATATTTATTATAGCAGACGGTATGGGTGGACATAAAAAAGGAGAGGTAGCTAGTAAACTAGCAGTAGAAAATACATTATATTTTTTAAGAAAAAATTTGATAAAATGTAATTATGAAGATGAAAATGAAATTACATCTATATTAAAGCAGTCTTATAATTATGCAAATACTATAGTATATAGAACTTCCCTTTATGAGAAAGAACATGAAGGAATGGGAACTACATTAACAACAGCATTAGTTTATAATGATAATTTGTATGTTGCAAATATTGGAGATAGCAGGTGTTATCTATTTAGAAATGGAAGATTAGAAAAAATAACAAATGATAATTCTTTAATTCAAGAATTAATTGATAAAGGAGCTATAACAGAAGATGAGGCTTTAACTCACCCACAAAGAAATGTAATTACAAGAGCTATAGGAACAGATGAATATATAAAAATAGATTTTTATAAAGAAAATGTTACAAAAAATGATAAAATATTATTAACTACGGATGGACTTACAAACAGTGTTCCAATAGAAGATATGGAAAAAGTATTAAATAGTACTATAGATTTAGATTCATGCTGCACTAAATTAATTTCTCTAGCGAAAGACAAAGGTGGCCATGACAATATATCTGTTATATGTATATCAATCTAATTAGAGAGTGGTGATAAACTTGGTAGGAAATGTACTTGGTAATAGGTATGAGATACTAGAGAAAATAGGAGATGGAGGAATGGCCTTTGTGTATAAGGCTAAATGTAGAATTTTAAATAGAACTGTAGCTTTAAAGGTATTAAGACCCGAATTTGTTGATGATGAAGAATTTGTTTTGAAATTTAAAAATGAAGCTTTAGCATCAGCAAGTCTTGCACATCCTAACATTGTAAATATATATGATGTAGGACAAGAAGATAGAACTCATTATATAGTAATGGAATATATTGATGGATTAAATTTAAAGGATTTAATAAAAAAAGAAGGACCACTTGATCCTTTTTATGCTCTTAATATAACTAAGCAAATAGCCATGGCTTTAAGCCAAGCTCATAAAAATGGTATAATACATAGAGATATAAAGCCTCATAATATATTAATTTCAAAAGATGGGCTTGCAAAGGTTGCTGATTTTGGAATAGCTAAAGCAACAACTAGTACTACTATAACAGCTATGGGAAGTGTTATAGGTTCTGTTCATTATTTTTCTCCTGAACAAGCAAGAGGAGGATATGTTGATAAAAGCTCTGATTTATATTCTTTAGGTATAGTACTTTATGAAATGCTTACTGGAAAAGTTCCATTTAAAGGTGATACTCCTGTAAATATAGCATTAAAACATATAAATGAAGAAATAATTTTTTCGCAAGAATTTGAAGGTAAGATATCTAAAGAAATAAAAATGTTGGTTTGTAAATTAACTCAAAAAAATCAAATTAACAGATATCAAAATGCTGAAGAATTAATTAGAGATATAGAGTACATAGAAAATGATATTGAGCCTGACTTTGAAGAAGATTATGAATATTATGCTACTCAAAAGCTGGATACATTAAATGAAGAAATAAAAAAGCAAATATCTAAAGATTACAAAGAAGAAGGTGCTAAAGTAGATATGAGAAATAAAAAGAAAAAAAGCAATAAAAGAATATTAACCATTTTAGCTGTTTTTGTTGCATTAATTTTATCTTTAGGTTTAACTTTTGCAGCGTATATGGTAAAAGATTTATTTATTACAAAACAATATGAAATGCCAAACTTAGAAAATTCAACAATAGATGAAGCAAGAAAAAGATTAGAAACTATAGGAGTTAAAGTTCAGATAAGAAGAGAATTATATGATGATTCAGTTGAAAAAGATCATATAATAACTCAAATTCCTAAAGAGGGAAGTAAAATAAAAAAGGGACAAGTTGTAAAGGTTGATGTTAGTAAAGGTGGAGAACCAGTTGTTGTTCCTAATTTAGTAAGAGAAAATTTAGAAGAAGCAGATAATATTTTAGAAAAGAATAATCTTAAAGAAGGAATTATAGAGTATGAATTTAGTTCTTTACCAGAAGGAACTGTAATAAGTCAAAAGCCAAAAGCTTTTACGGAAGTAGAAGAAGGTACAGGAATAGATCTTGTAGTAAGTAAAGGTGAAGAAGTAAAATTAATAAAGGTTCCAAATCTAATTGGAAAAACTATAGAAGATGCTAGAACTGATTTGGTAGGATTTACAATAGGAAGTATAAGTTATAAAGAAGATAAAACAAAAAAAGAAGGAGTAATATTAGAGCAGAGTTTAAGGGCAGGTCAGCATGTAGAAGAAGGAACAAAGATAGATTTAACTGTTAATGAATATAAAGAAGAGCCAGAAGAAGAATCTCCAAAAGTGGTTAAAAAACAGATTTCAATTGCTTTACCTGAAGATGAAGAAATTGTAAATGTGTTAGTTAAAGAAATAGGAAATAATTCATCAAAAACAATATATAATAAAGAAATTAATATAAAAGAAAAAGGAAATATTGTTTCAGTTCCGATAGAAGGGACAGGTGAAAAAGAATATGAGATATATGTAGATGATGCTTTATATGGAACAACTTCAGTAGATTTTGAATAAAGGAGGGAAATATGCTAAAAGGAAGAATACTAAAAGGTATAGGTGGTTTTTATTATGTAGATACAGATGAAGGAATTTTTGAATGTAAAGCAAGAGGAATATTTAGAAAAAAGCGAATAACTCCATTAGTAGGTGATTTGGTAAGAATAAATATTATAAAGGAAGATGAGAAAAAGGGTGTTATAGAAAAAATTGAAAAAAGAAGCAGTGAATTAATAAGACCACCTATAGCTAATATAACTAAAGCTATAATAGTATTTTCCATTAAAAACCCAAATCCACATCTTTCACTTCTTGATAGATTCATAGTTTTGGCAGAAAAAGAGGGACTTGAAATCGTAATTGCTATTAGCAAAATAGATTTAGATGAAGATAATGATTTTGAAAAAATAAAATGTATATATGAAAAAGCAGGATATAAAGTAATACCTATAAGTATAAAAAAAGATATAAATATAGAAAAAATAAAAGAAGAATTAAATGATAATACAGTAGTTTTTGCAGGACCTTCAGGGGTTGGAAAATCAAGTCTTCTAAATTCAATTGATTCAAACTTGAAATTAGAAACTGGAAGTGTTAGTGAAAAAATAAAAAGAGGAAAGCATACAACAAGACATGCAGAACTTTTAAAATTAGATTTTGGAGGAATGGTTGCAGATACTCCTGGTTTTAGTTCACTAAATTTAGATGATATAGAAGAACAGGAATTAAAAGATTATTTTATAGAATTTGAGAATTACTCTAATGATTGTAAATTCTATAGAAATTGCTTACATGAGAATGAACCAAATTGTGGTGTAAAAGATGCACTTGAAAAAGATAAAATATCAAAAGAAAGATATAAAAGCTATTTACAACTACTTAAGGAAATAAGAAAAAATAATAGGAGGTATTAGTAATGATAAAATTAGCTCCATCAATACTTTCAGCAGATTTTGCAAGACTTTTAGAAGATGTAAAAAAAGTAGAAGATGCAGGATGCGAATATTTACACATAGATGTAATGGATGGTCACTTTGTTCCAAATATAACATTAGGACCAGCTATAGCTAAAAGTCTTAGAAAAGATGTAAATATGGTATTTGATGTTCATTTAATGATTGAAAATCCTGATATGTATATTAAAAGCTTTGTAGATTCAGGAGCTGATATAATAACTGTACATCAAGAAGCATGTACACATCTTCATAGAACAATACAAAATATAAAATCTTTAGGAGTAAAAGCTGCTGTTGCTTTAAATCCTGCAACTCCTATTGAAACTATAAAGCATGTTATAGATGAGCTTGATATGGTTCTTATTATGACTGTAAATCCAGGTTTTGGAGGTCAATCATTTATAGAAAATATGATAGATAAAATAAAAGAATTAAAAAGATTAATAGATGAAAAAGGATTAAATGTAGATATACAAGTAGACGGTGGAATAAAGCCTGATAATGTAGATAAAGTAGTAAAGGCAGGAGCAAATATTATAGTTGCAGGTTCAGCAATATTTAATAGTGAAGATATACTAAATACAGTTAAAAAATTTAGGGAAAATGCTGCTATTTAGGAAGTGATATATTGAAAGTAGCTATAATAGCCAATGGAGAGATTAAAGATTATAATTTTCACAAAGACATAATAAAAAAGTTTGATTATGTAATATGTGCAGACGGAGCATCTAATCATGCGTATAAAATGAAAATAACTCCTAATATAATACTAGGAGACTTGGATTCTATAAATAAGGAAGTTAAAAGTTATTTTATGAATAAAAATATAAAGTTTAATACATTTCCTTCAAAAAAAGATAAAACAGATACAGAAATATGTATAGATTATGCAATAAATTTAGGAGCAAGAGAAATAGTTTTATTAGGAGTAATTGGAAGTAGAATGGATCATTCTTTAGCTAATATAAATATTTTATATTATTTACTAAGACAAGGGATAAAGGCAAGTATAATAAATGAAAATAATGAAATATATATAACAGATAGTGAAATAGAAATTACAGGCAAACAGGGAGATATAGTATCTATTATTCCTTTATATAATGATGTAGTAGGAGTTACTTTAAAAGGTCTGGAATACCCTTTAAACAATTTTAATTTAAGCTTTGGAAGTTCTAGAGGGGTATCAAATGTAATGATGAGTGATAGATGCAAAATAAGCTTAAAAAAAGGATGTTTATTAGTAATAAAAGCTAAAGATTAAATAGTTTAAAGTCTTATGTTATTTTTATTAATTGTTTTAAATAAAAATAATATAAGACTTTTTTTGTATCATTTCTAATTTTTTTGAATACATTAAATATATGAAGAATATTGGGGTGAAGCCTATGAGAAGGTGTACAAAACATTTAATAGGACTGATTTGTATAGCTATAGGGATTAGTATTATAATTTCAATCGTTTTACCTAGTTGGTTGTGGATGACTTGTTTTGCAACTGTCCTTATTATAGTAGGTTGCATTTGTTTTAAATAGGGGGGATAATATGAAAATAGTAGCTATTAAATTACCGAAATTTTTATCTGCAATAATAAAAGTTTTTATAAGGAAAAAATAGAGGAAAATGAAAAAGCCTACTTATTTAAATAAGTAGGCTTGTGTATGTCAAAAATTAGATAGCTCTTTCTACGTTTCCAGAACGTAAACATCTTGTACATACGTTTAATCTCTTTGGAGTACCATCAACTATAGCTTTAACTTTTCTTAAGTTAGGAGCCCAAGTTCTTTTATTATGACGGTTTGAGTGACTGACTGTATTACCTGAAACTTTGCCTTTTCCGCAAACAGCACAAACTCTTGCCATGATTAACACCTCCTTCAAACCTTTATCAATGTCACTAAAAACATAATTATATTATCATATTACTTTTACTTTTGCAAGGGAAATGTTATATTTGTATTGAATAAATTATATATATAATATAGAATTATACTATATCTTATTTTTGGGGGGTAAAAAAATGGCTGGAACAATCGTAAATAAATATGGTAATATCCATATTAATAAAGAAGTTATAGCAAAAATAGCATCTCAAGCTGCAGTAGAATGTTATGGATTAGTTGGATTTAGTTACAAATCTAAAGTTGATGGATTAGTTGAACTCTTAAAAAAAGAAAACATGAGTAATGGGGTAAAGGTTGAAATAGAAAATGATAATGTTTATATAGAATTATTTGTTATTATACAGTATGGTACAAAAATATCAGTTGTTGCTGATAATATAATAAACAGAGTAAAATACACTATTGAAAAAATGACTTCTCTTAAAGTAAGAAAAATAGATATAAATGTACAAGGAGTCAGAGTTAATAAATAGTAAGGAGGAAAAAAATTGAAAATAGAATATGTAGACGGGAAGCTCTTGAAGGACATGCTTATATCTGGAGCAAATAACTTAGAAAATCATAAAGGACTTGTAGATAAATTAAATGTATTTCCTGTACCCGATGGAGATACAGGAACAAATATGTCTTTAACGTTAGCTTCGGCTGTAAGAGAAATTTTGAAATCTTCAAGTGATAATATAAAGGATATTGGAAAAGCAGCATCTAAAGGATCTTTAATGGGTGCTAGAGGTAACTCAGGAGTTATATTATCACAGCTTTTAAGAGGTTTTTCAAAATCTATAGAAGGTAAAGATAAATTAAACACAATAGATTTGGCAAATGCTTTAAAAGAAGGATCGGATACTGCTTATAGAGCTGTAATAAAACCGATAGAAGGAACTATACTTACAGTAGCCAGAGAAACTAGTGAGTATGCAGTAAAAATAGCTAAAAAAGAAAAAGATATAAAAAGATTTTTTGAAAAATTAATTGATAAAGCTAATAAATCATTAGATAAAACTCCAGAACTATTAAAAGCATTAAAAGAAGCAGGTGTTGTGGATTCAGGTGGAAAAGGATTAGTAGTTATATATGAAGGTGCCTATAGAGCTTTAATAGGAGAGTCTATTAAAAAGGACAATTATGCTTTAGATAAAGAATTTAATAAAGAAGCTAATATATCTACAGAGAATATTAAATTTGCATATTGTACAGAATTTATATTAGAAAGTAATAAAATAACTTCTGATAAAATGAAAGAAATTGTAGAAAAATATGGAGACAGTTTAGTTGTAGTTGGAGATGATTCTCTAATTAAAATACATATACATACAAACAATCCAGGATTAGTTTTAGAAGAAGCTATAAAATATGGACAGTTAAATAAAATAAAAATAGACAATATGAAAGTTCAGCATGAAAATAGATTAATAGAAGAATATAATGAAAAGGTTGAAGAAGAAAGTAAAGAAATGAAAAAATATGGATTTATAGCTACTGCCATGGGAAAAGGACTTGCTTCAATATTTAAGGATTTTGGAGTTGATTATGTAATAGAAGGTGGACAAACTATGAATCCAAGTACAGAGGATTTTATAGAAGGAATAAACAATATAAATGCAGAAAATATTATAATACTTCCAAATAACAGTAACGTAATAATGGCTGCAAATCAAGCAAAAGAAATTTCGAATAAGAATATAATTGTAATTCCTTGTAAAACAACACCTCAAGGATTTTCTGCACTTTTAGCTTTTAATCCAGAAGCTGACTATGTTTCAAATGAAAGAGCAATGAAATATGCATTAAGTAATGTTAAAACAGGACAAGTAACATTTGCTGTAAGAGATACAAATATAAATGGAGTAGATATAAAAGAAGGAGATATAATAGGTATAGGTGAGGGAGAAATAAAAAAATCTGGAAAAGATAAGAAAGAAGTTACATTATCTTTAATAGAAGAATTAGTTGATGAAGATAGTGAAATTATAACTCTATTTTATGGAGAAGAAATAGATGAAGAATCTGCAAATGAGATAAAAGACATTATAGAAGAAAAATATGATTATTTAGATGTAGAACTTTATTATGGAGGTCAGCCTCTATACTATTATATTGTTTCTGTAGAGTAAATATACTTATTTAAAGCCCCTTATTATTTTCTAAATAATATTGGGGCTTTTTAAAACGTAGGCTAAGTTTAGGGTGATATTATATGGATTTAAATAGGAATTTACAATATATAAAAGGAATAGGGCCTAAAAGGTATAAAAAGCTAAATAAACTTGGATTATATACATTAAAAGATTTACTTTATTATTTTCCCCGTCAATATGAAGATAGAAGTAAATTTAAAAAAATATTTAATTTAGTAAATGGAGAAAAAGTATGTATAAAAGGAGTTATAGTAGATTTTGAAACTGTAAAGCCAAGAGATAAGATAACCATAAGTAAAATTGAAGTTAGAGATGATACGGGATATGCAAAGCTTGTATTTTTCAATCAGCAATATATTCTAAATAATTTTAAAAAAGGAGATAGAATTGTTGCTTTTGGGAAAATAAAAAAAGAATTTGGAAAAACTGAAATTGTAAATTGTGAAGTAGAATTAGATACAAAAGATGCAGATTTAGTTGGTAATATAGTACCTATATATTCTCTTACATATGGAATTACTAATAAAGAAATAAGTGGTATTATAAAAAACGTAATATTAAATTTAGATGAAAATATAAAGGAATATTTACCGAAGGATATATTAATAAAAAACAAGCTTTGCGATATTGATTTTTCTATAAAAAATATTCATATGCCTAAGAATTTGAATAATCTAAAGATAGCTTTATATAGGCTTGTATTTGAAGAATTCTTAGTTCTTCAATTAGGATTATTTTATTTAAAAAATGGAGTTGTAGATAAAGAAGGTATTAAATTTGAAAAGAGTTCTAAACTATACGACATAATAAATTCTCTTCCATTTTCGCTTACAAATGCTCAAAATAGATCTTTAAATGATATATTAGATGATATGAATTCAAATAAAGTAATGAATAGATTAGTTCAAGGAGATGTAGGATCTGGTAAAACAGTAGTAGCACTTTTAAGCCTTGCTAATACTGTTTTAAATGGATATCAAGGGGCAATGATGGCTCCTACAGAGATACTAGCAGAACAGCACTATAATTCATTAACTCAAATATTATCTAAATTTAATATGAATATAGAATTATTAGTAGGAAGTTTAACTAAAAAGCAAAAGAGAGAAATACTTGAAAAAACAAAAAATGGTGATATTGATATATTAATTGGAACTCATGCACTTATTGAAGATGAAGTTAAGTTCAAAAATTTAGGAATGGTTATAACAGATGAACAGCATAGATTTGGAGTAAGACAAAGAAGTAAGTTATCTGAAAAAGGAAATAATCCAGAGGTGTTAGTAATGACTGCAACTCCAATTCCAAGAACACTGGCTCTTATCTTATATGGAGATTTAGATATATCTATAATAGATGAGCTTCCTCCTGGTAGACAAAAAATAGACACTTTTGCTCTTCCTAAAGAAAGAAGAGCAAAAGCATATAATTTTGTAAGAAGTCAAATAGAGCTTGGAAGACAAGTTTATATAGTATGTCCATTAGTTGAAGAGTCAGAGGTTATACAGGCAAAAGCTGCAGTCGATCTTTTAGAAGAACTTAGTATAGAATATTTTAGAGATTTAAGACTAGGACTTTTGCATGGAAAAATGAAGGCAAATGAGAAAGATGAAATAATGAAAAAATTCAAAAATGGAGAAATAGATATACTAGTTTCAACAACAGTTATAGAGGTTGGAGTAAATGTTCCTAATGCTACTTTAATGATAATAGAAAATGCAGAAAGATTTGGACTTGCTCAGCTTCATCAGTTAAGAGGAAGAGTTGGAAGAGGAGAATATAAATCCTATTGTATACTTATATACTCTTCAAAAAATGATATTGCACTTGAGAGAATGAAAATAATGGAACAAACTACAGATGGATTTAAAATATCTGAAAAAGATTTAGAAATTAGAGGACCAGGAGAATTTTTTGGAACAAGACAGCATGGACTTCCAGATCTTAAAATAGCAAATATTTTTAAACACATGAAGATATTAAAAGAAGCGCAAAAACAAGCTAAATTAATAATAAGAGAAGATAATAAATTAAAACTTGAAAAAAATAAAAACTTAAAAAAAGAAATATTAGAAAAATTTAAGGATAAATTAGATGAGATATCACTTAATTAATAAATTTATGTAATAATATATAATTATGTGTTAAAATATACTGAGGAGGACAGATATGAGAGTAATTTCAGGTAGTGCAAGAGGATTGAAGCTTAAATCTCCAAAAGGAATGGATGTAAGACCTACTACAGATAGAGTTAAGGAATCTGTATTTAATATTATAAATAATAGATTAATAGATAGTTTTGTTTTAGATATATTTTCAGGTACGGGATCTTTAGGAATAGAAGCATTATCAAGGGGAGCTCAAAAATGTACATTTATTGATTCAAGTAAAGAAAGTATAAAAGTAATTAAAGAAAATATAGAAAAGGCAAGAGTTAATGATAAAAGTGAAGTTATTCTGTCTGATGCCATAAGTGCTATAAATAAATTAGGTGTTAGAAGAGATAAATTTGATATAATATTTATGGATCCGCCATATCTTAAAAATCTAATAGAGCCTGTTTTAGAAGAAATAAGCAAAAAAAATATATTAGAAGAAGATGGAATAATTATAGTAGAACATGATACTAAAGATGAATTATTAGAGGAAATAAATAATCTTTATAAATATAGAGAAAAAAAATATGGAAATACAACAATTTCATTTTTTGCTTTGGAGGAATAATATGAAAAAAGTCGCAGTATATCCAGGAAGCTTTGATCCAGTTACAAATGGACATTTAGATATTATAAAAAGAGCATCTAAATTATTTGATAAGTTAATAGTTGCAGTTTTATACAACCCAAATAAAAAATCTTTATTTACATTTGAAGAAAGAGTAACCCTTTTAAAAGAAGTAGTTAAAGATTTAGATAACGTAGAAGTAGATAGTTTTTCTGGACTGTTAATAGATTATTGCAATGAAAAAAATGTTAATGCAATAATAAGAGGATTAAGAGCAGTTTCAGATTTTGAGTACGAACTTCAGATGGCTCAAATGAACAGGCAACTAAATTCAAAAGTAGAAACAGTTATTTTAACAACTAGTACAAAATATTCTTTTATAAGTTCTTCTTTGATAAAAGAAGTAGCCAAATTTAAGGGAGACATTTCTGATTTAGTTCCAGATATTGTATTGAGTAAGTTGAAGGAAAGACTATAAGGGGGGATTAACTTTGGAACTTTTAAAATTAATAGAAGAGTTAGAAGACTTAGTAGAAGAAAGTTCTGGCATTCCTTTTGGGAACAAGGTTTTTGTTGATAAAAAACATTTTTTAGAAATAATAAAAGAAATAAGACTTCAGCTTCCTGATGAAATAAAGCAGGCTGAGTGGATTAATACAGAAAGACAAAGAATACTTGCTGAGGCACAGCAAGAAGCAGATAACATTATACAAAATGCTAAATCTTATGTTCAAGAACAAGTTGAGGATAGCGAAGTAATTAAAGAGGCACAAAAACAAGCTGAAAAAATAATAGAGCAAGCTCAACAGACATCTAAAGAAATTAGACGTGGAGCTAAAGAATATGCAGATGGAATATTAGAAAAGGTTCAAATTAATCTAGAAGGTTTAGTTAAAACACTTCAAGAGAATAGAGAAGAGCTTAGATAAATTATAAAAGTCCTGAATTATATCAAAAACAATGTCAGGACTTTATTTTTAATTCTATAGGAAACTATAAATTTTTTAAACTGTTGATAACTTTGGTAACTGAATAAAAGTATCAACTATTTTGAGCAACGGAGTCCGTTAGGACTCGTTGGCGACATGAGCCATGCGATAGCATGAAGCGAATTTTTTTATATTTTATATTTTCTTTTAGTAATGTTCATATAAGAAAATACATATATTATTAAACAAATTATTAAAAATATTGTATTATAGTATGATATCTCAGGGTATATTCTATTTGTATATATTTTATAATAAATTGAATTATAAAAAGTTGTTATATTCAAAGTATTTTTAAAGAAAGGATATAATAAATAGCAGTAAATAAATGCTAATATTCCATGTAAAAATTTACTTAATATGTACAAATATATATTTATATCCGTTTTAGATAAAAAATTAGAGCATTGAGCAAGTATAGATATTCCACTAAAAGAAATTACAAAAGTGCAAAGTGATATTTTAAGTATTAAAGGAACACCATAAGATAATGAAATATTATTACATCCTATAGTTATTTCAAATAAACCACTTATAAATGCATGTATAATATCCTCTGGTATATTAAATGGATATAACAATATGAAAATCACATTACTAATTATATCTATAAACTTTAATACACTTAGTATTTTAAAAACAACTGAAAATATTATTACAAATCCACCAACTACAAGTATAGTATTTATTCCACTTCTTACAGCATCTCCAAGTATAGTATAAAATCCTTTGTTTTCACTATTTTTAAATATGATAATTTTTTTTATTTCTTCAATTATATTTATATTTTTTTTGAATCTACAGTTGTTTTCTAGTTTACGTCCATAGTTTCTAAACATAAATCCTACAGTTAATGCTCCTAAGTAGTGACATAGTGCTATGAAATAACCTATTTTAGAGCTGTTAAACATACCTATTCCAACAGAGCCTACCATAAATAATGGTCCAGAAGTAGAGCAAAAAGAAGCTAGTCTTTGGGCTTCATAATTACTGATTTCCTTATTTTCTCTAAGCTGTGATGTTAATTTAGATCCTATAGGATAACCTGATATAATAGACATTGCAAATACTAATGAACCTTTTCCTGGAACGTTAAATAAATATCTTGTAATTCTCTCAAGGAATAGCCCTACCATATCTATTATTTTTAAATTAATTAATAAATTAGCTCCTATTAAAAATGGAAGTAATGATGGAACTAATATATTAAGGGTTATATTCATTCCTATACGAGCAGATTCAACTGCATCTTTAGGAAATGCTACTACTCCACATATAAAAAAGAGGACTATTATTCCAGGTAATAAAGATTTAATTAATGCATTTTTTTTCATATAAACGCCTCCAAAGTTTTACTCTATATAATTATATTAATGTGAAGGCATATCTATGTATTTAATAATAAAAATAGATAAAATCTAAAAATATAATGAATTTTTTAGATTTTATCTACTTGTATTTTGAATATTTATCTAATATTAAATTTTATTTAGATTAATTGATATTGATTTTTCTTTTATTTATGCTTGTTTTTTCTAATTTTGGTAAAGTGATTTTTAAAACTCCATCATTAAAAGAAGCATTTATTTTTTCTTCAATTACATTATCAATGTAAAATCTTCTTTTAAATTCACCATAGTTTCTCTCACGTCTTACATAATTATCATTTCTATTTTCTAAAGTTTCTTCTCTTTTAGCAGTAATAGTTAAATAATTATTTTCATAATCAACATTGATAGCTTCTTTTTTGATTCCAGGTAAATCTGCTTCAATTATATATTCTTTTTCAGTTTCTTTTAAATCAACTTTAAAACTATTCCCGAAAGTAGTAGTTGGAGCAAAGAAATCATCATCGAAAAAGTTGTTAAAAAGATGATTGAGGTAATCACTTCTTTTTGTTAAAGAATTATTATTTTTTCTAAAAGGAACCATATCAAACATTAACAAAACCTCCTTTAGTTATTTTTATTAATATTTGATTGCATTTTTATTTTAACCAAAAAACTAAAATAAATTATTATTTTTATAAAAGATAAAAATAAAGCATTAATAATAAAAATATTTAATTAAAATTCAAGAATTAAATAACATAAGTGGTAAAAAATATCAAAAAATTCTATAGATAAAGTTTTATCTATAGAATTTTTTGATTGGACATATTGTTATAAATTTAATAAACTTAATTTAGAAATTTGTCTTAAAGTGTCATAATGGACAAAACGTTTTCATTTTAAGTTTAAGGAAAAAATAGATTTTAGGAGGAGGAATTATGAATAATTTTCGCAGAATATTAGCTTTTGCAATTGTCATGATTATGATTGTTATATCTCTTGTAGGATGTGGAAGTACTAATTCATCAGATAATAATAGTAAAGATGGAAAAGAAAAATTAACTGTATGGTTACCACCTATTGGTGAGGATGATAAAGCTGTTTGGGAACCTATATTAAAAGAATTTGAAGAAGAAAATAATGTTGAAATTGATTTGGGAATAATTCCTTGGGAAGGGTATCCAGAAAAATATGCAACAGCTATAGCAGCAGGGGAAGGTCCTGATATTGGTTATATGTATGCAGAAATGTTCCCTCAATTTATTGAAATGGGAGCTGTAGAAGATTTAACACCTTATTTAACTGATAAGGATTATGAAAACTATATATACATAGAAGATGGTAAAATGCTTGGAGGACTTTATGGTCTTGCTATAGAGGCTGCAAATCCAGCAGTACTATATTATAACAAAGATATATTAGAGGAATTAGGAGAAGAAGTTCCAAAAACTTGGGAAGATTTTAGAAGAATAGCTAAAAAAGCAACAAAAGATACTGATGGTGATGGAAAAATAGATCAATGGGGATTTGCTCAAGGATGGGGAGCTAATTTTTTTGGTGATCTTAACTGGAACTGGTATGGATTTTTATGGCAAGCCGGTGGAGAACTTTATAATGATGATTTAAAGACAGTAAGATTTAATGATGAAGCTGGACTTGAAGCTGCACAGTTTTTATATAATCTTAAATTTATAGATAAAGTACTTCCAGATAACGCCATGGCTCAAACAAATAAAGAAATGCTACAAACAACTTTTGGACCAGGTAAAGCAGCTTTTAGTATATGGCTTTCTTCAGCTGCATCTGAGATATTAGATAAATCATTTCCAGATTTAAATTATGGATTTATAACATCTCTTGAAAATAAAGATATGGGAACTTTTGCATCTGTTGATCAATTAACTTTAATGTCAGCAACAAAAAATAAAGAATTAGCATTTAAATTAATGCAGCATATGTTAAGTGCTGAGTCTATGATTAAATTCCATAAATATCATCCAAGAGCACCAATATCTAAAGATGAACCATATCAAGGTGACCCAAGACTTAAAGAAATGATATATAATGATAAAGGAATATATAGACCTTTAGTAGTAGCTCCTCATGGGGTTGAGGTATATGAATATTTATGGAAGCAATTACAAAGAATGATGGCTGGAGAAGTTAAGCCTAAAGAAGCTTTAGACGAAGCAGCAAGATATGCTAATGACTTGTTAGCTCAAGATTAAAAATAGTATAAAACAATTTAATAAAAGCATCAAAAATAGTTTTTATTTTTGGTGCTTTGTTTTAATTTTAAATATTTTTAAAAAGAAAGGAGAATAAATGAAAAAATTAAGTATTTATGGATATATATTTCCTTTAGGAATATTATTGACAAGCTTTTATGTTATTCCAATAATAATGTCCATTTATTTTAGTTTTACAAAATATAATATTATGTCCCCTGCAAAATTCATTGGAATTAAAAATTATTTAAATCTTGGAAAAGATAGGATGTTTATAGCATCTTTAAAAAATACATTTCAATTTACTATTGTTGTTGTACCACTTCAAACGTTATTTTCTTTAATAATGGCAGTGTGGTTGACTAATAGAGAAAAAAGCAAGTTAACTGAACTTGTAAAGGGAGTAATGTTTATTCCTGTAATATCTTCTATGATACTTATTGGAATTGTTTGGAGAATATTACTTAATGGAGATACATCACCTTTAAACTCTATTTTTACATTTATTGGATTAAATCCACCTAATTGGATTGGAAATATTAAAACAGCTCTTCCAACTTTAATGATGATTGCTATTTGGAAAAACACAGGATACTTTATGGTTATATATATTGCAGGAATTATGGATATTCCTAAAAGTTATTATGAATCAGCAAAAGTAGATGGAGCAAGTAAGTGGCAGGAATTTTGGTATATAACTGTACCACTTTTAAAACCGACTACTATTTTAGTAGTTTTCTTAGGGTTTATATGGTCTTTTCAGATGTTTGATTTGGTATATACATTAACAGGAGGAGGGCCTGGAGTAGCTACTATGACAATGGTTCTTCATATATATAATTTAGCGTTTAAACAATTTAACTTTGGATATGCCATGGCAGTTGCTAATGTATTATTTTTTATAATAGCTGTTATTTCAATATTACAAAAGAAATTTTTAAAAAAAGATCAATCAGTTTATTAATAGGAGGAAGTAAATGAAGAGCATAAAGAGGATTGTAGGAAATATGATTTTGCTTGTAATTGCAAGTTGTATGGTAGTTCCTTTTGTGTATATGGTCATGACATCTTTAAAAGTTACTTATACAGCGTATAATTTTGATTTTTTGTTTTCTGATATAACATTTCAAAATTATATAAATATATTTAGAAATCATAATTTTATGCATTATTTTTTAAACAGTACATTTATAGCATTAGGAGGAGTAATTTTGAATGTTTTATTCAGCAGTTTAGCTGGATTTGCTTTTGCTAAAAAGGATTTCCCTGGAAATGAAAAAATATTTTTTTTCATGATTATGACTTTAATTATACCTTCACAAGTTACAATGATACCTCTTTATATAATAATGAGATATTTAGGTTGGATTAATACGTATTATGCTCTTATTCTTCCGATACCAACTGCTTTTGGAGTATTTTTAATGCGTCAGGCAATACTTAATATTCCAAATGACTTAATAGAGTCAGCGAGAATAGATGGATGTTCAGATATTAGGATATTTTTTCAAATTGTGCTTCCGTTAATTAAACCTGCTATTATAACTCTTTCAATTTTTACTTTTGTAGGTGCGTGGAATGAATTTTTATGGCCTCTTATTATGACTACTAATGATTCAGTTAGAACATTAACTGTAGGGATTTCAACCCTAAATGCTCAATATACAGTAAATTATGGACTTGTAATGGCTGGAGCAACACTTACATTTCTTCCTTCTTTTATATTTTATTTAATTTTACAAAAGAGATTTGTTGAAGGAGTTACATTATCAGGAATTAAAGGATAACTATAAGAAAAGAGGGATATATTATGCAAGGACCAAGAGGAACTAAAAGAGAAGAATTTAAAGATGTAATTAACTTAATTAATAATATTTTTAGAATTTCTAATGGACACAATCCTACTATGGAAAAGGAATTTCCGCTTTTACTTAATGAAAACAATATAGATAACATGAGAATAATTATAGAAGATGGAAAAGTAGTTTCAGGCGTTAATTTTTTTAAAGAAGATATTTTTATAGAGGGAAGTATAATAAAAGCAGCATCTATTGGTGGAGTATGTACTCATAAGGATTATAGAAAAAGAGGATATTCATCTTTAATTTTAGACGATGTTGAAAAAAAGATGTATGAAGATAATATTGACATTGTTCTTATTTCAGGAACAAGAGGTCTATATAAAAGAAGAAATTGTATTGAGGTTAAAAATTTTTATAAATATACAATAAAACCGAAAAATATAGATATAGATATTGAAGTTGTAGATTACAAGGAAGATTATTTAAATGAAATATCTGACATGTATAATCAAAACTCTACAAGATATTACAGAACATATGAAGAATTTGAAATACTTCTTGAGGCTGCAACTATTCCTTGGGGAACATATACCTATAAAAAATATGTGTTAATAAAAGATGAAAAGTTATTAGGATATATTGTCCTTAGAATAATTGATGAAGATATTAAATATGGACAAGTTATAGAATCTTTTGGAAACCCAGAAATTATATTTAAAGTTCTTTCAAATATCTGTTTAAATTTAGAACTTGATAATATTAAATATTATGTTCATATAAAAGATAAAATAAATCAATTAATGGATTATTTTAAGAAAGAAAAAACATATCTTCATGGAACAGTTAAGATAATTAATTTTCTTAGTTTTATGGAGAATTTAAGAAACTATTTTATTCAACATGTACCAAAAAGCTTAATGGATAAGATTAAATTTAAGGAAGATGAAGAAGGTTATTATTTTGAAATAGAAAATGAGGTATTAAAAATTAAAGATATTAAAATCCTTACACAATTAGTATTCGAAGGTTATGATATAAATTTAGAAGATAAACCTAAGATTAAGAAATTTTTAAATAGTGTTTTTCCAATTCCATTTATATGGACTGCTAATTTAAATTATCAATAAAAATAAGGGGATGAGTTAATTGAATATTAAATATGCTCTTTTAGATTCATCATATAAACATATAAAATATAGTGATGTTCCTAAAACTATATGGGGGAAAAAAGATATGGAAATCACTATTGCAAAACAAGAAAAATTTGCATTTCAACTAATGTTAAATTGCAATGAGGAAATTTATTATTCATTAGATAAAAATAATAATCTTAGTTGGAAAGGTATTAAAAATAGATTAAGATTAGAATTAAATTTAGATAAAAAGTTAGAAGAATATTTTAATATTGCATTTTTAGGTTATATAAAAGATGATACAGGAATCCTTGTTAGTGATCCTATTTTAAGAGAACCAGGACTTTTGATAGAAGAAGGAATTTCACAGATGATATGGATAGAGGGTGTAGTACCTTCTTCTTGGGAAAATAAAAATATAGATATAAACATTGATATATACAGTCAATGTGGCTTTGGTGATGAAGAAAAAATAAAAACAGTTAAAGTAAAAGTGAATGTTATGGATATATGTTTAAGTCCATTAAATAAGTCTGATTTTTATCTAGATTTATGGCAACATCCAAGCAATTGGGCCAGAATGTATAAAGTTCCTCTTTGGTCTAAAGCTCATTGGGACATTATAAAAATTTATCTAGAGGAACTAGCATCTATGGGTGAAAAGGTTATTACAGCAATTGTTTCAGATTTTCCATGGGCAGGTCAATCTTGTTATAAATTTTCAAAAAATGCTTCAAACCTTTTTGAGCACAACATGATTAAGATAATAAAGAATAAAAATGGGAAACTATTATGTGATTTTTCTATTTTAGATAGATATATTGAAATATGCATAAAACTGGGAATAGATGAAGAGATAGATTTATTTGGCCTTTTAGGTAACTGGGATGCCTTTGATTTTGGAAATCCTATTAAAGACTATAAAGACCCAATAAGATTAAACTATTATGATGAAGGTAGTGAAACTTTTAAATACATAAGTACAAAAAAAGAGTTAAAAGTTTATATTACATCATTGTTTAATCATCTAATAGAAAAGGGTTGGTGGAATAAGGTTTATGTGATGAGTGATGAACCTAATAATCCAGATCTTTTTAATGAGTATGTTGAATTTATTAATTCTTGTTCAAAAGAACATAAAGTGTTTTATAAGACGGCTGTTCATGATAAAAAATTTATGAAAGAGTTTTCTAAAAAAGTAGACTCTCTTTCTTTAAGTGCACCTTTTACTATAAGTAGTTTAAATAACTTATATGAAATGAAAAAATATTTTGATGAAAAATTAGGAAAATTTACATGGTATGTTTGTTGTTTCCCTCAAAGACCTAATAATTTTATAAGCTCTCCTTTTATAGAAAATAGGCTAATTGGATGGTTTACATATTATTTTGGACTAGATGGATTCTTAAGATGGGATTATGCTATATGGCCAGATGATCCTTGGAATGAACCAAGCTATAAGTTTCCAAGTTGGAAAGCTGGAGATATGTTCTTTGTCTATCCAGGAAAGGACTTAAAGCCAGTACGTTCAGTTCGTTGGGAAAACCTAAGATTTGGAATTCAGGATTATCAACTATTTAAGCTTCTAGAGGAAAAAGGATTTTCAAAGAAAGAAATAGAAGAAAAATTCATGGAAAAAGCTTTAGGAAAAAAAGAAGAAATGAAGGCTCCATGTGATAGAAGTGTAGATTTAAATTATAAGCTTGAATATGATTTATATAATGAAATTAGAAAAATTATTATGGAAAAATTAATTTGTTTCTCTTAAAGGTCTTTTTACTATAATATCTTCATTTGTATGGAATATAAATTTAAAATAGAAACAAACTTAATTGTAAAAGCATCTGACGATAAAATGTTAGATGCTTTTTATTTTAATATTTATATTTGTTAAACATTGTCGAAATATTTCGTGTTTGATATAATTTTAAGTGTATTAAAGGGATATATTGGAATACTATTTATAAGGAAAATACTTTTTATAACGAATAGGAAATTATATTCCTTTATATTCCTATTTAAATTGTGGATAAATATAAATTCCGTTATGAGTTTCAAAAAAGTCTACATTTAAAATCTTTAGAATGAAGAGTTTTTTATTAAAAAAGAAAAAGAGGTGCATTTTATGCAGGAAGATAAAAATTTAAAAATAAATGTAAATGATTTATTTTTTGCTTTAGATATAGGAACTAGAAATGTAGTAGGTATTGTAGGAAGGAAAAATGAAGATAATTTTGATGTAATAGATCATGAGATTATAGAGCATCCAGATAGAGCGATGTATGATGGACAAATACATGATATAAACAAGGTTTCTGAAGTTGTAAAAAAAGTAAAGAGAAGATTAGAAGAACGTTTAGGAGTAGAATTAAAATATGTATCTATAGCAGCAGCAGGTAGAGCCCTTAAAACAAAGAGAGTAAAAGTTGAGATGAATATAGATAGTACTGTAGAAATAGAAAAAAGAATTATAAACTCTTTAGAACTAGAAGGAATTCAAAAAGCTCAGGAAGAAATATCTCAAGATGAAAAGAATAAATCAAGTTATTATTGTGTAGGACATACTGTAGTAAATTATTATTTAGACAACTCACCCATAACAAATCCTAGGGGGCATAAAGGCAATAAATTAGAGGGAGATATAATTGCAACTTTTTTACCACATATAGTAGTAGATAGTTTATATACTGTAGTTCATAGAGCAAATTTAGAAGTTATAAGTTTAACTCTAGAGCCAATTGCTGCTATAAATATTTGTATACCACAAAAATTTAGATTATTAAATTTAACTTTGGTAGATATTGGAGCAGGAACTTCAGATATAGCTATAACTAAAGATGGTGCTGTAGTTGCTTATGGAATGGTATCCATTGCTGGAGATGAAATAACAGAAGCTTTATCAAAATCATTACTTCTTGACTTTGTAACAGCTGAAAAACTAAAAATACAACTTAATATAAAACATGAACATACTTTCTCGGATATAGTTGGAATGTCTTATAATATGACAACAGATGAAATATTAGATAAAATAGATGATTCTATAAAAAATCTTGCGAATAAAATTAGTGAAACTATAGTTGAATTTAATGGCAAAAAGCCAAGTGCGGTATTTTGTATAGGAGGAGGAAGTCAAATTCCAAGACTTACAGAATATATAGCTTTAAACTTAGATATACCTAAAGAAAGAGTTGTTATAAAAGGATCTGAAGCTCTTGAAAATATAAATTTTGAAAAAGAAAAGCTAATAGGTCCAGAATATATAACTCCTATAGGTATAGGATGTATATCATCTAATGCAGATGAAGAAGATTTTCTTCAAATAATGGTTAATAAAACACCAATAAGATTATTTAATTCTAAGGAACTTTCAATTTCAGATGCTTTAGTTTTAGTAGGATTCAATCCAAGAAAATTAATTGGGAAAAAAGGAAAAGACTTAATATACTATTTTAATGGAAAAAAAGAAAAAAAGTTAGGTTGTTATGGAGAATCAGCTAAAATTTATATAAATGGAGAATTAGGAAGCCTTGATACTAAACTCAAAAACAAGGATGTTATAGAGATAGAAGAAGCTGTAAATGGGGAAGATGCAAAAGTTTATATAGAAGATTTGATAAAGCTATATAATATTGATGAATATAAATATGATATACTTATTAATGATGAATTAGTATCATCAAACTATGAAGTTAGGGAAAATGACTATATAGAATTAAGAAGAAAAAATAGTGATGAAACAGAAATAGAAACTATAGAAGAAATTAATGAGAAAACTATAGATTTAAATAAAAAAGAAGGGTATAATTCTAATAAATATATAACAGTTAAAGTAAATGGAGAAGATATAGACATTAAAAAGAAAAATAGGGATGTAATTTTTGTGGATATTTTTGATTATATAGAGTTTGATAGAACTAAAGTAAAAGGTACATTGATTTTAAAATTAAATGGAAGAAAAGCTAATTATACAGATATATTAAGAAATAACGATGTTATAGAGGTTTATTGGGAATAATAATTAATTTATATGAAGTCCCGTATTGTTTTAACAATATTGGGACTTTATATATAAATAATTGGGAGTGATTATATGGAGGTTACCAGAAAAATCCTTATCATGAATAAAAAAGGTATTCATGCAAGAACTGCAGCTATGATAGTTTCATTTGTAAATAATATAAGAAATAAATATAATGTTAAAACATATATAAAAAAAGATAAGACAAATATAAAAATACCTATTTCTAGTATGTTAGCTTTAACATCATTAAGAATAAAGCAGGGAGAAACTATTATAATTAGTTGCATTGGTGAAAAATGTGAATCAGCTCTTGATGAAATAGAAAATTATATATCAGGTCAAATAGATCAGAAAATGGATGATATAGAAGAACTTGATAAAGTTTTAGAGGAAAATACTATAAATATAACTAGTGAATTAGAATCAATTAAAGAAATAAAAGATAAATTTGGAAGTATACTTAATCATATTAATGATGGAATTTGTTTGATGGATAATAAAGGTATTATAACTTATGTTAATACTGCTTATGAAAAAATATTTAAAACAAGAGCTGAGGATATAATAGGAAAAAATGTAAAGAACGTATATCCAAATAGACCAAGTATTAAGGCATTAGATGAAAATATAAATATTTTAAATGTTGTTATGGATGAAAATAATGATAAGCAAATAATTTCAAATTCAAATTCAATATTTGCAAATGGAGTATTTAAAGGAGTTTTAACTACTTATAAAGATGTTACTGATTTGAGAAAAATGATGTATAATTTGGATAAGGCTAGGGAGAAAATAAAATATTATGAAGAAGAGCTTGATAAAAAAAATAATGTACATGAAGCTTTTAATTTTATAATAGGAAAAAGTTCACTGCTTAAAGAAGCAATAGCCATGGCATTTAAAGCTGCTAAAACATCTGCAACTGTAATGATTAGAGGAGAAAGTGGCACAGGTAAAGAACTTGTTGCTAAAGCTATACATGAAGCTAGTAAAAGAAAAAAAGGACCATTTATTAAAGTAAATTGTGCCGCTATACCAGAAAACTTGCTTGAAAGTGAATTATTTGGATATGAAAAAGGTGCTTTTACAGGTGCTTTAAAAAGAAAAATAGGAAAATTTGAACTTGCAAATGAGGGAACAATTTTTTTAGATGAGATTGGTGAAATAAACTATAACCTTCAAGCAAAGCTTCTTAGAGCAATACAAGAAAAAGAAATAGAAAGACTTGGAGGAAATACACCTATAAAAACAGATATTAGAATAATAGCTGCTACAAATAGAAATTTAGAAGAAATGGTATCTGATAATATTTTTAGAGAAGATTTGTATTATAGATTAAATGTTATACCTATTATACTTCCCCCTCTTAGAAATAGAAAAGGAGATATTCCTTTATTAGTAGAGCATTTTATTGAAAAGATTTGTAATGAGGAAAATATACCAGTAAAAAATATATCTAATGAAGCATTAAAATATTTAGAGGAATATTCATGGCCTGGAAATATTAGAGAACTTGAAAATCTGATTATGAGAGCTATCGCATTAAGTGAAGAAGAAATAGATATAAATAGCTTTCCAACATTTATCAAATCTATATCTAAAAATAAAAATCTTATAAATTTAAAAGGTAATGATTTAGCTACAATGGAAGAATATGATAGAGAAATAATTAAATTAGCACTTGAAAAACATAAATCTTTCAATAAAGCGGCAAAAGCTTTAGGACTTACACATAGGACAATATCTTTAAAGGCTAAAAAATATAACTTATAATTTAAAGAAAGTTGATAAAATTTATCATTAGTTAATAAATTTTATCAACTTTTTCTTATAAAGCATTTTAATTTCTAGTTTTTATATTAGGTGATTTAATAATTATTTTTATAATAAAATTAAGTTACTTCAAGAAATTTGAAAGAAGCAATTACTTATAAAATAGAGGTTTATAATATATGGCATAATAGTTGCTTGTATATAATACTAAGTAAATTATACTGAAAATCTATACTGAAAATTATCAGAAAAGGTAAAATATATAGGAGTGATAGGAGTGATAAAATGTTAGAAAAGAAAATTATTGTAAAAGAACAAAATGGATTACATGCTAGACCAGCAGGAGCAGTAGTTAAAATAGCAGGAGAATTTAAAAGTAGAGTGTATATAGATGTAAATGGAAAAAAGGCTAATGCCAAAAGTATAATGGGAGTGATGTCCTTAGGAGTAAAAGAAAATCAAGAAATAACTATCATAGTTGATGGAGAAGATGAAGGTGATGCATTAAATGCGTTGGTTAAGTTAATAGAATCAAATTTTGAAATTTAGAATAAAATTTAAAATTATATGTAAAAAAATTAAAAGGGGGAATTAAAATGAAAAAAATTATTAATAATGTAGAGGAAATAGTAAATGAAATGTTAAACGGGATAGTAAAAGCACACCCAAATCATGTTAAAAGAATAGAAGGATTTAATGTATTAGTAAGAGCTAATTCTCCAGTGCAAGGTAAAGTTGCATTAGTTAGTGGTGGGGGGAGTGGACATGAGCCGTCACATGCAGGATTTGTAGGAAAAGGAATGCTTGATGGTGCAGTAGCAGGAGAAATATTTACATCACCAACTCCAGATCAAATACTTGAAGGGATAAAGGCTGTTGACTGAGGAAAAGGAGTATTATTAGTAATTAAGAACTATTCAGGGGATGTAATGAATTTTGAAATGGCAGCTGAAATGGCAGATATGGAAGGAATTAAAGTAGAAAAAGTAATAGTAAATGATGATGTTGCTGTTGAAAACAGTACATACACAATTGGTAGAAGAGGGGTAGCTGGTACTATATTTGTTCATAAAATTGCAGGAGGTGCAGCTGAAGAAGGAAAAGACTTAGAAGAGGTCAAAAAAATTGCTCAAAGGGTTATAGATAATACTAGAACAATGGGAATGAGTTTAGGGGCATGTACTGTTCCAGCTGTTGGAAAACCGAGTTTTGAGCTTAAGGAAGATGAAATAGAAATGGGTCTTGGAATTCATGGAGAACCAGGAACTCATAGAGAAAAAATATCTAGTGCAGATCAATTAACAACTTATATGTTAAATAAGATACTAGAAGATATGACAGTTAATAAAGGTGAAGAAGTAGCTGTATTAGTAAATGGACTTGGAGGAACTCCATTAATGGAGATTTATATTGTAAATAGAAAACTACATGAATTATTAGAAGAAAAAGAAATTAAGGTAGTTAAAACTTTACTTGGAAATTATATGACTTCTCTTGAAATGCCAGGATTTTCAATTAGCGTAATTAAATTAGATGAAGAATTAAAGAGATTATTAAAAGCATCAGCAGATACACCGGGATATAAAGAAATATAATTTAAGAAAAGGGGAAGAAATTATGATAGACAAGAAAACGTTTTTACAAATAATAAATACTTTATCAGATAACATTATAGCAAACAAAGAAATTTTAAATGAACTTGATATGGCAATTGGAGATGCGGATCATGGATCGAATATGGCTAGAGGATTTAGTGAGGTAAAGAAAAAATTAGAAAGTATTAAAGATTTAGAGTTTGCTATAATATTAAAAACAATAGCAATGACTTTAATTTCTACAGTGGGTGGAGCTTCAGGACCACTTTATGGAACTGCGTTTTTAAAGGCATCAGGAGCAGTGGCAGGCAAAGAAACTCTTGAAGCTGATGATTTAATTTGTATTTATGAAGCAGTTATAACTGGAATTAAGCAAAGAGGACAGTCTGATAAAGGACATAAAACAATGCTTGATGCAATAATACCTGCTTATGAAGCATTTAAATCTTCAATAGAAAGTGGAAATGATTTAAATACAGCAGCACTTAAAGCTGTAGAAGCTGCAGATGAAGGCGTTGAATATACAAAAACTATAAAAGCAATTAAGGGAAGAGCAAGCTTTTTAGGAGAAAGAAGTATTGGGCATGCAGATCCAGGTGCAACTTCAAGTTATATTATTATAAAATCGATTGCAGATGTAATTAAAGAAGATTAGATTTAAGGGAGCATTCCTGTAATGAATAAATTTGAACTTTGATAAAAAAAGTACCTCCTGATAGAATACAGGGTGTAAGGTTGCAACTTACCCCGAATTAAAATAAGACTATCAATGGAGGTACTACAAATGAATTATACACAAAATAAAAAGATTTCGCAAATAACAGAATCAACTTTAATTATTGGAATAGATATAGCTAAATATGCACACGTTGCTAGAGCTCAAGATTTTAGAGGAATTGAGTTAGAGAAGTATATTGAAGTTTCAAATTCTATTGAAGGGTTTCGTAAGTTAACTGAA
>NZ_FRAE01000044.1 GCF_900142235.1 Tepidibacter formicigenes DSM 15518
ATTAAATTAACCCATTCAGTTAACTTACGAAACCCTTCAATAGAATTTGAAACTTCAATATACTTCTCTAACTCAATTCCTCTAAAATCTTGAGCTCTAGCAACGTGTGCATATTTAGCTATATCTATTCCAATAATTAAAGTTGATTCTGTTATTTGCGAAATCTTTTTATTTTGTGTATAATTCATTTGTAGTACCTCCATTGATAGTCTTATTTTAATTCGGGGTAAGTTGCAACCTTACACCCTGTATTCTATCAGGAGGTACTTTTTTTATCAAAGTTCAAATTTATTCATTACAGGAATGCTCCTTTATACCTTTTGAAATATAATATGCAGATTATTCTTTTTCTGTAATTAAAAAGTCCTCTATTGTTATATAACAATAAAGGACTTTTTAATTTATAATATATTCTCTTTTACATATTTAATTCTATTTAATATTTTTTCTTTTCCTAAAACACTTAATACTAAAGGTATTTCTGGTCCATGCATTTGACCTGTTAAAGTTATTCTAGTACCCATGAATAAATTTTTACCTTTTATTTTATGCTCTTTTTGTATTTCTTTAAACATTCCTTTTACAAAATCTGCAGTTATTTCATCTGCATTTGTTATTTTTTCTTCTAATGCATTTACTAAAGTCGGTATATGTTCTAACTTTAAGAATTCTCTACATTCTTCATCTTCAAGTTCTACAGTATCTCCAAAGAATATGTTAACTTTGTTTGTTATTTCTTTTACGTAAGATAATCCTTCTTTAACTACCCCTACCATTGATTTTATCCAATCGTATTTTTCAGTTGCTTCTTCTTTAGTTATAAATCCTTCTTCTATTAAAAATGGTATTGCAAGATCTGCAAGGAATCCATTATCTGCTTCTTTAATATAATGAGCATTTACCCAGTTTAACTTATCTGTATCAAATACTCCACCACTTTTTGAAACTCTTTCTAAAGAAAAAGCTTCTTCAAGTTCATTAAGTGTGAATAATTCTCTATTATCTTCCGGAGACCATCCAACTAATGATACATAGTTTACAAGACCTTCTGGTAAATATCCTTTTTTTCTGAAATCTTCAACAGCTACATCTCCATGTCTTTTACTTAATTTTTTTCTTTCTGAGTTTAATATATTTGGAAGATGAACAAATGTAGGTGCTTCCCACCCAAAAGTCTCATATAAGTATACATGTTTTGGTGTTGATGGAAGCCACTCTTCTCCTCTTATAACATGAGTAATTCCCATTAAATGATCATCTACAACAACAGCAAAATGATATGTTGGAAATCCGTCAGATTTCATTAACACTTGATCATCCATGTCATCTGTATTTATGCAAACATGTCCTCTTACTATATCATTAAATTTAATTTCCTTGTTTGCAGGAAGCTTAAGTCTTATAACATAACTTTCTCCAGCTGCAATTTTAGCTTCAACTTCTTCTTTAGAAAGACCTCTACATAATCCATCATACTTAGGTACTTTACCTTCTGCTTTTTGAACTTCTCTAACTTTATCAAGTCTTTCTTTAGAACAAAAACAATAATAAGCATGTCCTTTATCTAAGAGTTCTTTTATATATTCTTTGTATATATGAAGTCTCTGTGATTGAATATATGGTCCAAATTCTCCTACTTGAGTAATATTTCCATTTTCATCAAGCATTACACCTTCATCATGATTAACTCCTGCCCAATCCATGGCTTTTAACATTCCTTCTATAGCACCTTCAACAAGTCTACTTTGATCCGTATCTTCAACTCTTAAAATGTATTTTCCACCCATTTTTTTTGCAAATAAATAATTATATAAAGCTGTTCTTAAGCTACCAATATGAACAAATCCTGTAGGACTTGGTGCAAATCTAACTCTAACACTCATCAAAAACCCTCCTAAAGTCAATTTTCTATATGATTATATTATATAAGCTCACTTATGTCTATATTTTCAGATTCTTTACTTATTCTATTTCTAATTTCTACAAAATTATTTTCTATTTCTTTACCAACTACTATAGCTTTAGGTATACCTATTAGCTCATAGTCTTTAAACTTAAATCCTATTCTTTCTTTTCTATCATCTAATAAAACAGTATATCCTTTTTTAATTAAATTTTCATAAATTAAATTTCCAGCACTATACTCTTGTTCTTTTTTTATATTTCCTATAATTATATGATAATCAAAATAACTTATACTTTCTGGCCATTTTATTCCTAATTCATCTTTATTTTCTTCAACAATTATAGAAAATAATCTATCTGTATAAAATTTAGTTTCTAATATATATAGTTTTTCTTCTTTTCCATTATAATTTAGATACTTAAAATCACTTTCTAAAACATTAATATCAATAAAATTTGTACCGTCAAAACTTTTTAATAAAGACTCACATTTTATACAAGTATGTCCACGTTCTACTAATTTAAAATTTCCTATATCATCAACTTTAAAATCTCTTTGATAATTTACATTTTTTATATGGTAATCTGTTTTATTAGCTCCAACGACAGCATTTTTTATGTATAATATTTCTTCATCAGCAAAAATTTTATTTACTTTTAAACCTATAGGTCCTGCAAATCCTACATTAGCATTTGTTGCAAGCTTAACCTCTTCTTCACTTGCCATTTTTATTTCTTTTTCTTTTACATTTAAAAACTTAGCAAGTAATCTTAAGTTTATACTTCTATCCCCTCTTAAAAGTACTGCTATTATTTCTGCATTAACATTAAATAAAAGAGTCTTTATCAGCTTTTTACGAGAAATATTTAAAAAGGCTTGAAGATCCTCTATTTTACCTATATTAGGAGTATAAATACTCTGAGTGTTTTTTAGCTCTTCTGTGGATAAGTCCTTCTCAAATGAGGATTTAGCTTCTTCTTTTAAACTACCATATCCACATTTCTCACAGAAAAATACTTCTCTTAGTGGATAATTACACTTATAAAAATATCTTAAATTATTTTCTTCATTTTTTAGATACATATACTTAATATTTAATTCTTCCAGCATACAGTTAATTTTTTTTATAGTTTCTTGTATAGAAGTATTTATATCTTCCTTACTAGTTACCTTTATGAATCTAATCATATTTTCTTTTCGTGGATTTAAAAGTCCGTCTTTAAATTTATAGCCTCTATTTTTATTTAAAGTAAAATATGCTAAATTCAAAGGAATATTTTTATAAGATTTTAAATCCGAAATATATGATTTCAAAATATTTACTTTATCTCCATTTGCCTTTATATTCATATATTCTTCAAAATTATCTAATATAATTTCTATAAGATTATTAAAAAACAAATTTCCCAAAGGTGTATACGAGTAACTTAAATCTTCTAAATACTTAACAAATCCAGCTCTATATAAGAGCTTTAAACTATCACTAGTTACATTTAAAGGACACTCTTTATATGTTTTTAAATACATTTTACTTAATTTCATAATTATTACACCTTTCCTATTTGAATTTTATTTTATTCATGCTTTTTCAAAACAGGATTTTATAGAATATGTCTTTTTTAATGGAGCAAACGCCTTTGATAAAGGAGATAAATGGTTAAAATCTAAAGGATATTAAAATGCTTCCTTATAATAAGGAAGCATTTTAAATTTAATATGCTTTTGCAAGATACACCATTTTTTCTGCTTTTTTACCGCAGCATACACAAGTATCTGCTAATTTTTCTTGCTCAAATGGTATACATCTTATTGTAGCTCCTGTTTCTTCTTTTATCTTAAGCTCACATTCAGTATCTTGACACCACATAGCCTTTATAAAACCTGGTGTTTCTTCTATTATCTTTTTAAATTCATCCATATTCTTAGCTATATAAGTTTTCTTTTCTCTCATTTCTAAAGCTTTATTAAATAAACTTTCATGTATATCATCTAATAATTTTTCTATAGTTTCTTTTAAATTTTCCATAGGAATTTGAGTTTTTTCAAGTATATCTCTTCTAAATATTGTAACTTGACTTTTTTCTATATCTTTAGGTCCTATTTCTATTCTAACAGGTACACCTTTCATCTCCCATTCATTAAACTTCCAACCTGGAGAATAATTTTCTCTATCATCAACTTCTACTCTTATAGAAGTTTTTAAATCAGCAAATATTTCATCGACTTTTTCCATAACATTACCCTTATGAGCTGCTATTGGAACAATTACAACTTGAATTGGAGCAACTCTTGGAGGAAGAACTAATCCTCTATTATCTCCATGAACCATTATAAGCCCACCTATAAGTCTTGTTGATATTCCCCAAGATGTATGATATGGATTTGCAAGATTTCCGTCTCTATCTGAATATTGTATTTCAAAAGCCTTAGTAAAATGTTGACCTAAGAAATGACTTGTTCCAGATTGAAGAGCTTTACCATCATGCATTAAAGCTTCTATTGTATAAGTACTGTCTGCTCCTGCAAATTTTTCATTTTCACTTTTTTGTCCACAAACTACAGGCATTGCAAGTAAATCTTCTGCTACTTCTTTATATATTTCAAGCATTTGAAGTGTTTCTTCTTTTGCTTCCTCAGCAGTTTCATGTAGTGTATGCCCTTCTTGCCATAAAAACTCTGATGTTCTTAAGAATGGTCTTGTAGATTTTTCCCATCTTACAACTGAACACCATTGATTGTATAGATATGGAAGATCTCTATATGATTTTAACCATTTAGCATACATAGAACATATTATTGTTTCTGAAGTAGGTCTTACACAAAGTCTTTCTGCAAGTTCATTTTTACCTCCATGAGTTACCCAAGCAACCTCAGGAGCAAATCCTTCTACATGCTCAGCTTCTTTAGTTAATAAACTTTCTGGTATAAGTAGTGGGAAATAGCAGTTTTTGTGTCCTGTTTCCTTAAATCTTCTGTCTGCAAAATTTTGTATATTCTCCCATATAGCATATCCATATGGTTTTATTACCATAAATCCTTTTACAGGAGAATAGTCAACAAGATCTGTTTTTGTTATAACATCAGTATACCACTGTGGAAAATCAACTTCCATTGGAGTTATTTCTTCAACAAATTGCTTATTTTTCTTACTCATATTTTGCCTCCTTCTAATACTCATTTATTTTTGATTTATATTATTTTAAATTTAATTAAAACATAACAAAAGCATAATAAAAACCTTTCATCTCTAGATTTAGAGACGAAAGGTTTATCTTCCGCGGTACCACTCTATTTAGCAAGTATTGCTCTCTTAAAGGATTTAACGGTCCTACCGTAAGAACTTTTTAACCGTTCTTAAACTCCAGGGCTGGTTCAATAAACTAAGCTTAGAAACCTTTCACCAATAGTTTCCTCTCTATAAAGCTTTATCTACCTACTATTCCCCTTCACTGCTTTTTGTTTTATTATTTCATAAATTTTAATTATTTATTTTATAATAAAATCTATTTTTTGTCAATAGGTATTAATAAACAAATAGCTTGAGAGCTAATTCCTTCTTCATTTCCTGTAAATCCAAGTCCTTCCTCTGTTGTAGCTTTTACATTTATAGAGTCTATATCTATATTTAATACTCTAGCTATATTTTCTCTCATTTTACTAATATAAGATGCCATTTTAGGTCTTTGAGCAATTATAGTACTGTCTATATTACTTACCTTATATCCTTTATTATGTATTAAATTACCTACGCGTTCTAATAATTTTAAACTATTAGCTCCTTTATATTTAGGATCATTATCTGGAAAATGCTTACCTATATCTCCAAGAGAAAGTGCGCCTAAAATAGAATCCATTATAGCATGTAAAAGTACATCTGCATCTGAATGTCCAAGAAGTCCCTTTTCATGAGGAATATTTACTCCTCCTATAATAAGATCTCTATTTTCAACTAATTTATGTACATCATAACCTATTCCAACTCTCATTATGTACCTCCTATCTCATTCTTAATATTTCTTCTCCAAAATTTATATCTTCTTTTGTTGTTATTTTTATATTTTTATAAGATCCCATTATCATTTTAACATTATATCCTAAATTTTCTACAAGAGTTGCATCATCTGTTCCATAATAGTTTTCTTCAAAAGCTTTTTCATAAGCTTTTTTTATTAACTTATACTCAAATACCTGTGGTGTTTGAACTGCCCATAAATATTTTCTTTGTGGAGTATTTTTTATTATATTATTATCATCTATTACTTTTATAGTATCTTTTACAGGAACACCTACAACAACTGCTTTATTCTTTTTAGTCTCTTTTATTGAATTATTTATAATTTCATCTGTTACAAAAGGTCTTGCTCCATCATGAATTAATACTATATCACAATTTAAGTCTACCTCTTTTATTCCATTATATACAGAGTCTTGTCTTTCAGACCCTCCATAAGCTATTTTCACATTTTTATTAAATTTATATTTATTTATAACTTGTTTCACGAAAAACTCTTCTTCTTTTCTTATAACAACTACTATTTCATCTATATTTTCATTTTTGTCAAAAATATCTATTGTATAAGCTATTATTTCTTTATTTTTTAATTTTATATACTGTTTATTTATATTACTATTCATTCTTTTACCTTTTCCAGCAGCTACTATTACTACACTGTTCATAAAATCACCTCATAAGTATTATAATACATATTGTTTAAAAATGACAAAAAAGACCTTTGACAAATTGTCAAAAGTCTTATGATGTTCTTTGTGTAGCCATTTTTGGTTTTCCAAATATCATTCTTCCAGCAGCTGTTTGAAGAACAGATGTTACTAAAACATCTATAGTTTCTCCAATATATTTTCTTCCTCCATCTACAACTATCATTGTTCCATCGTCTAAATATGCTATTCCCTGCCCTGATTCTTTTCCTTCTTTTATTACTTGAACTATCATCTCTTCCCCTGGTATAACAACAGGTTTGACAGCGTTTGCTAATTCATTTATATTAAGCACCTCAACTCCCTGAAATTGAGCTACTTTATTTAAATTATAATCATTAGTAACAACTTTTCCATCTGTTACTTGTGCAAGTTTTAAAAGTTTGCTGTCTACTTCAGCTATATCTTCAAAATCTTTTTCATATATCTCAACTTCAATATCAAGCTCTTGTTGTATCTTATTTAATATGTCAAGACCTCTTCTTCCTCTAACCCTTTTTAAATCATCTGAAGAATCTGCTATATGTCTAAGTTCTTCCAATACAAACCCTGGTATAACAAGCTTTCCTTCTATAAATCCTGTTTTACATATATCTGCTATTCTTCCATCTATTATTACGCTAGTGTCTAATATCTTAGGAGTTGCTTTTAATCCTTTTTTAGATGTTTTTTCTTTTGGATTAGGTATTTTATTAATAAGAGATGTTATATTAAATAAATCATCTTTATATCTTTTAGCTATGTTTATTCCTATATACCCCATAAATATATAAACAATTACTGAAAGTACTGTTCCTACTATAGGAACTGGAATTTGAAGTAACAGATTACTTACAAGATAAGCAATGAATAATCCTATTATAAGACCAATTGAACCTATTAGTATTTCCATTGGTGGAATTTTAGATAGTTCGTTTTCTATAAAATTTGCTATATTTTTCCCTTCTTCTAAAAGCCATGGTGAAATCAAGAAAAATATAAACCCCATTATAACCCCTGAAACTATTGCTCCTAATATTACATATATCTCAGAAGTAGGTATTAAATGAGGAAATGCTTTTACTACTGAAAAATATGTTGCTACACCAATAGTTATACCAACTAAAGACATAATTCCCTTTATTATTTTGTTTATCACTATTCCACCTCCTTATTTAATTATTATCTATATTTTATTTTTTTAATCAGCATTCATAATATTTTCTATTAAATTTTTTACATTTTCTGAACTTTCATTTAATGCTAATACTAGCTCACTAATTAACATATCCTTAGCATCATTTAACATTTTCTTTTCTCCTGTAGATAATCCTTTTTCTTTATCTTGAATCATTAAGTCTCTAACTACAACAGCTATTTCATATATATCTCCAGTTTTAATTTTATCCATATTATCTCTATATCTTTTATTCCACTTTTTATCCATATCTCCTTGTTCATCTTTTAATATTTTCATTAAATCTTCTACTTGAGATTTATTTATAACGTGTCTTATTCCTAATTTATTGATATTATCAATAGGTACCATTATTTCCATACCAGATATAACCATATCTAAAATGTAATACTTTTTTCTTTCTCCTAAAACTTCTTTTTCTTCTATGGAATTTATTACTCCCCCACCATAGCTAGGATAAACAATTTTATCTCCTATACTAAACATAATTTCTACCTCCAAAAAATAATTAATCTATTATAGTATATATCAATTGCACATAATAGTCAAACTTAAAACAATTATTTTATCACACTAAATTATATCATGTCAATTATAAATTAAAATCAAATATACTACTTTTATATAATATGATTAAATTTATTCAATTGACCCAGAAACGTTTTCTTATTATAATTATTTATGAGGTGATAATAAATGACTGATTTTAATTTTGCTGATTTTAAAAATGAAGTTAATAATGCTTTAATAAGACATAAAAGTATCTTAGATATAATAACTAAGCTAGAAGAAACTAATTCAAAAATAAATAGGGCTATAATAAAATCTGTTACAAGTTGTGGATGTATTCAAATTCAAGGAAATAAACAGGAAACTCCAGAAAATATATCATTCAATGAACTTAAAGAATATATGAAAAGTCATATAAATGGAGACTTATGTGAAATATGTAAAGAAAAAATAGAAGAAGAATTGGGTAATCACTTATTTTATATAACTGCTGCATGTAACTTATTGGACATTAATATTGAATATGTTTTAAAAAAAGAAAATAATAAACTAAAAACTTTAGGAAAATATAGTTTACTTTAAAAAATAAAAACCATGGCTTTAAAAATTTTAAAGCCATGGTTTTTACTATATATGTCTATCAAGTAAAACTTGTTCTTGTATTCTTCTAAGCCCATCTCTTATGTATCTTGCTCTTATTTCTCCTATTCCATCTACCTCATCTAATTCTTCTATTGATGCTTTTAATATTTGTTGAAAATTTTCAAAGTGATCTGTTAAATTTTCTATTACATTTATAGGTAATCTATGAATTTTTCTAAGTATTCTATATCCTCTTGGATAAACAGTATAGTCTATATTTTCAATATTTCCTGAATAACCAAGAAGTCTTACAATATTATTTAAATCTAATAATTCTTCAGATGAAAATCCTCTAATTGCTTTTTTAAAATCAGAATAATCACGGTCTTGAATTACATTATAATCTTTAAATACTAATTCTCCATCTTCTTTTACGTTGCCTATTAACTCTTCAAGCTGCATGCTAACAAGTATACCTTCATTTCCAAGCTCTATTATATACTGCTCAACTTCTCCTACTATTCTCATTACCATTTCAGTTCTTTGAACTACTGTAGCAACATCATAAAGAGTAACTAAATCCTCAAATTCTAATGCGCTTAAATTAATCATGGCCTGATCTAATACTGATTTATATTTTTCAAGTGTCTGTATAGCTTGATTTGCTTTTGTAAGTATCTTAGATGTTTCTTGTATTACATATTTGCTATATCCTCTATATAAAGTAATAATATTTCTTCTTTGAGAAATAGATATTACCATCTCTGATGTTTGTCTTGCAACTCTTTCTGCTGTTCTATGTCTTATTCCAGTTTCTGAAGAGGGTATTAAAGGATTAGGTATTAATTGAGTATTTGCATAAAGTATCTTTTTTCCGTCACTGCTAACAATTATAGCTCCATCCATCTTAGCAAGCTCATATAAATACGCTGGAGAAAAATCAGCATTTATATTAAATCCTCCATCTACAATTTTCATTACTTCCTCACTATCTCCTATTACAATTAAAGCTCCAGTCTTTGCCCTTAGTACATTTTCAAGCCCCTCTCTTAAAGGTGTTCCAGGAGCAATCATTTTTAAGCAATTGAGTTGAGTCGTATCCTTCATAAAGCTATCTTTCATAATAATTTTACCCTCCTAATACTACATCTAAAGCATCTCTTATATTTTCTACTCCATAAATCTTAATATCATCAAATTTATCTAGTCCTTTTAAATTACTCTTAGGAACTATAATTTTATTGAATCCTAATTTTTTACACTCTAATATTCTTTTATCAATAAAACTTACCCCTCTTATTTCACCAGTAAGACCAACTTCTCCGATTACAACAGTATTTTCATCTATTTCTATATTTCTAAAACTTGAAGCAATAGAAGTTATTATACCTAAATCCATTGCCGGCTCATTTAATTTAATTCCTCCTACAACATTTATATAAATATCTTGATTCTGTATCTGCATTCCTACTCTTTTCTCAAGAACTGCCATAAGAAGAGATACTCTATTATAGTCTACGCCTGTTGCAGTCCTTTTAGGTATACCAAAATTTGTAGGTGAAACCAAAGCCTGAAGCTCCACAAGCATAGGTCTTGTTCCTTCAATAGTTGCAACGATTACTGATCCTGCTACTCCTTTTGGTTTTTCGGAAATTAGAACTTTAGAAGGGTTTTCTATTTCTACAAGGCCTAAATCTCTCATTTCAAATACACCAAGTTCATTAGTAGATCCAAATCTATTTTTTACAGCTCTTACCATTCGATAAGTATTATATCTTTCTCCTTCAAAATAAAGAACAGTATCTACCATATGTTCTAAAATTTTTGGTCCAGCAAGAGCTCCTCCTTTTGTTACATGCCCAACTAGAAAAGTAGATATACCTATTTTTTTAGATATTTTCATAAATCTAGATGTTCCTTCTTTAATCTGGCTTACACTTCCAGGTGTTGATGTTATTTCAGGGCTAAATACAGTTTGTATAGAATCTACTACAATCATATCAGGCTTTATATAATCTATATATTTTTCTATTATATTTAGATTATTTTCCGCAAAAATATATAAATTTTCACTTTCTATAGAAAGTCTTTTAGCTCTCATTTTTATTTGATATATAGATTCCTCTCCTGATATATATAAGACTTTTTTACCACTTTTGGCTACATTATTTGATACTTGAATTAAAAGAGTAGATTTTCCTATACCTGGATCTCCTCCTACTAATACAAGAGAGCCTTTTACCACTCCTCCTCCTAAAACTCTATCTAGTTCTTTTATACAACTAGAAAATCTTTCTTGTTCTTTTACTTCAAGAGAATTTATAGGTATTGGTTTTTGAACTTCTTTATCTATTACAAAAAGATCATGCTTTGTTTTTTTATCTTCTATTTCTTCAACTAAACTATTCCAGTTGTTGCATTCCGGACATTTTCCCATCCACTTTAAGGTTTCATATCCACATTGTTGACATATATACTTTGTTTTAATCTTTGCCATTAAATCACCTTTATATTTTTATTTAAAAACTGTATCAATTATAGAATACCAAAAAAAATATATTTTTGAAAAGAAAAAGAGCTTAAAATTAAGCTCTTTTTTCAAATAATAATTCTCCATTTTTTTCTTTAATAATTATATTATTTCCTTCTTTTATATTACCTTTTAACATTTCTTCTGAAATATTATCTTCTAATAGCCTTTGAATAGCTCTTTTTAAAGGTCTTGCTCCATACTCTGGATCAAATCCTTCTTTTGATATTAACTTACTTGCTTCATCAGTAAGGGATATTTTAATGTTCATTTCTCTTAATCTTTCTTCAAGTCCTTTAATCATAAGTTTAACTATTTCATCTATATGCTCTTGATTTAATGAATGAAATACTATTATATCATCTATTCTATTTAAAAATTCTGGTCTAAATTTTTGTCTAAGCTCTCTCATAACATTTTCTTTCATTTTTTCATATTCACTTTTTTGAATCTCTTCTTTATCTACAGAAGCTGTAAACCCTAGTATTTTTTGTTTAGATATAGTATGAGCTCCTACATTTGATGTCATTATTATAACTGTATTCTTAAAATCAACAGTTCTTCCTTTAGAATCAGTTACCCTTCCATCATCTAATATTTGAAGTAGTACATTAAATACTTCAGGATGGGCTTTTTCTATTTCATCAAATAATACTACTGAATACGGCTTTCTTCTAACTTTTTCTGTTAACTGTCCTCCTTCCTCATGTCCTACATACCCTGGAGGAGAACCTATAAGTCTAGATACTGCATGCTTTTCCATATATTCAGACATATCAATTCTAATTATGCTATCTTCATCACCAAACATAACTTCTGCTAAAGCTTTAGATAACTCAGTTTTCCCAACTCCTGTTGGTCCTAAGAATATAAATGATCCAATAGGTCTTTTTGGGTCTTTAAGCCCAACTCTTGCTCTTCTTATTGATTTTGCTATAGCTCTTACCGCTTCTTCTTGCCCTATAACTCTGTTATGGAGTATTTCTTCAAGATTTAATAGCTTTTCTGATTCTTCTTGAACAAGCTTTGTTACAGGAATTCCCGTCCAAGAAGAAACTATATTTGCTATATCCTCTTCATCTACCACATTTGATGCTTTAGACGAGTCTTTTTTCCAACTTTCTTTTGTTTTTTCTAATTTTTCTTTAACTTCTTTTTCTTCATCTCTAATTTTAGCAGCTTTTTCAAAATCTTGATTTCTTATTGCTTCTTCCTTTTCTTTTGATAAAGATTCCAGTTTTAATTCAAGCTCTTTTATATCCTTTGGAGGAATATGATTTTTAAGTCTTACTTTAGAGCCTGCTTCATCTATCAAATCTATAGCTTTGTCAGGTAAAAATCTATCTGTTATATATCTATGAGAAAGATTTACAGATGCTTTTATAGCTTCATCTGATATCTTTACTTTATGATGCGCCTCATATCTATCTCTTAATCCTTCAAGAATTTTTATAGTGTCTTCAATTGTAGGCTCTTCTACCATAACAGGTTGAAATCTTCTCTCCAGAGCTGAATCTTTTTCTATATATTTTCTATATTCATCTATAGTAGTTGCTCCTATTACTTGTATTTCTCCTCTAGCAAGTGCTGGTTTTAATATATTTGAAGCATCTATTGCTCCTTCTGCTCCTCCCGCACCAACTATTGTATGAAGTTCATCTATAAATAATATAACATCTTTTTCTCTTGTAAGCTCTTCCATTATCTTTTTTATTCTTTCTTCAAATTCTCCTCTATATTTAGCTCCTGCAAGTATAGATCCTAAATCTAAAGATACCACTCTTTTATCTTTTAATATTTCAGGAACATCTCCTGATACTATTTTCCCTGCAAGCCCTTCAATAATTGCGGTCTTACCAACCCCAGGATCTCCTATAAGTACAGGATTGTTTTTCGTTCTTCTACTTAAAATTTGAATTATTCTTTGTATTTCATTTTCTCTTCCTATAACAGGATCAAGCTTTTGTTCTTCATACTGAGAAGTTAAATCTCTTCCAAATTTATTTAGAGTTGGAGTATTTTTTTTATTACTCTTATTATTTATACTTTCATTTTTAGACATATTTATATTTCCTAATAAGTTTACAACTTCTTTTACAACTGCGTTAGATTCTACCCCAAGTTCTAAAAGTATTCTAGCTCCTATTCCTTCTCCTTCTCTAATAAGACCTAATAAAATATGCTCTGTTCCTACATAGTTATGCCCTAATCTTTTAGCTTCAACTACAGAAAGTTCAAATATTCTTTTTGTTCTAGGACTAAAACCTAAAACTTGTATTCCTTGATTAGAACTTCCTTGTATTTGTATTATTTTATCCTTAACTACTTTTGATGAGACTCCTAATTTATTTAAAACTTTACCTGCAATGCTGTTTTCATTTGCCAAAAGACCTAATAATATATGTTCACTTCCTACTAAATTATGCCCCATACTACTAGCTTCTGTAGCTGCAAAATCAAGTGTTTTTTTAGCTCTTTCTGTAAATTTATCAAACATAATTAACACCTCCTAAATGCTTAATTTTTCTCTTATAAATTTTGCTCTATTCATATCCCTTTGGACTGAATTTGTTGAATTGTATAGTCTAAATTGATATGCTGGTTGAATTTGTATCATAAGACTATCTATATCTCTTGTTGTAAATCCTTCTATATATCCCATTTCTATTCCAAGCTTTATATTAGATAAAAGATTCATTGCTTCTTTTGAATCTATTAATCTAGCATTTTTTAATATACCAAGGGATCTAAAGAATCTATCTTCAAGTTTTGGTCCTAGTCTATTTTTTAATATTTCTCTAGAAGATAGTTCTTTTTCTATTATTTGTTTTGATATTCCTATTATATTTCCTATTATCTCTTTTTCATCTCTTCCAAGAGTTAATTGATTAGATATTTGATATATATTTCCAAAATAACCTGATCCTTCACCATAAATACCTCTTACAGCGAGACCTATTTGATTTACTGCATTTAAAACTCCATTTATATATCCCAGCTCCACAAGTGCTGGAAGATGAATCATAATAGATGCTCTAAGTCCTGTTCCAACATTTGTTGGACATGATGTTAAATATCCTAGTTTTTCATCAAATGTATAATTTAAATTTTCCTCTAAAATATCATCTATTTTATCAGCAATATCCCAAGCTTCATCTAATTTAAATCCACTAAAAAGAGTTTGTATTCTTAAGTGGTCTTCCTCATTTATCATAATGCTTACAGTCTCATCATTTTTAATTAAAACTCCTGCATTTTTATTGTTAGCTAAATCCATGCTTATTAAATGATTTTCTACCATAATTTTTCTTTCTATTTCATCTAGTTCATCCATTTTATAAAATTTAAATTCGTCTTTTAATACTGTATTACCGTTTATAATAGTTTCTTTAATTTTTTTCATTATTTCCTCTGCTTCTTCTTTTTTTAGCTTATTCGGAAAAGGATAATCTATTAAATTTCTGGCAAGACGAATTCTAGAGCTTATAACCACATTACTTATATTGTCTTCATTTTTAATCCAATTACTCATTTTTATCCCCCCCTTTATATCTGCTTTTCTAATTCTTTTATTTTGTCTCTAAGCTTTGCTGCTCTTTCAAATTCTTCTTTTCCTACAGCTTCATTAAGTTCTTTTTTAAGTCTTTTTATTTCATTTTTTATTCTTAAAGAGCCTCCTATTTTTTTGGGAACTTTTCCTATATGATCAGTAGATCCTTGTATTCTTTTAATAACGGGAGTTAACTGTTCTTTAAAGGTATCATAACATTTGTTACATCCAAGCCTTCCTATATTCTTAAACCTTCTATAGCTTCCTTTACATTCACTACAAATTACCTCTTCTACTTTATAAAAATCATTATTTATTCCCATGTCAATAACACTTGAGAGTATATCTTTCATAGAAAATGGCGTATCAAAGTCCATATTAAAGCTCATGCTTTTCTCTTTATTTGCACAATCTTCACATATATGAATTTCTCTTTTTTTCCCATTTATTATCTCAGTTAAATGAATTGTAGCTTCTTTTTGATTACATTTTTCACAAATCATATTAAAACCCCCACCTTCTAGAAATATCCTAAAATACTCATTAATATATTTTTTAAAATATTAGCTCTTATTTTATCATTTAAATCCCTAACGGGAGGATTTATAGATTTATCATCTATAGCAGCTAATATTATCTTTTCCTCTTTAGGTGTTATTATTTCCAATTGTCTTAAATTTGAAATTAATTTCTTAGATGAATTGAAAGATATATTGTCTTTTATTTTTTCATAAATAATATTTTTTAAATACTTATTTCTATCTAAGTCAATTTTTATTATTTTTATATATCCCCCTCCTCCTTTTTTACTTTCTATATAATATCCCTTATCCATATTAAATCTAGTTGTAAGTACATAATTTATCTGAGAAGGAGCGCAATTAAAAAAGCTTGCAAGTTCATTTCTTCTTATCTCAACATCCTTACTTTCTTTTAAAAGTTCTTTTATAAAATTTTCTATTATATCTGATATTGATGGCATTAAACCACTCCTTGAATTCTCGTTTGACTTTCTTTGACTTTAATATTATTATAAATAAATTTATTTTTTATTCAAATGTAATTTTATTTGATTTTAAGCTAAATTTTTTGAATATTTATGGTTATTTAAATATATCTTTTTATTTCTCATTATTTCTATTGTTTTGAAAATTTAAAATGGTGACTATTTAGTCACCATTTTTATATCTATTTATTATTTTTTACTTCTTCTATAATTTTATCCATTATTTGAGCTGGAACTTCTTCGTATCTTTCAAATTCCATTTCAAAATATCCTCTACCTTGAGTCATTGACCTTAAATCTATAGCATATCTAAATGTTTCTGCTTGAGGAGCTTGAGCATATATTATTTGTTTTCCTCGGGAACTTGGTTCCATACCAATTATTCTTCCTCTTCTCTTATTTATATCTCCTATAATATCACCCATATATTCCTCTGGCACTACTATTTTTAGATTCATTATAGGCTCAAGAAGTACCGGATTAGCACTTTCCATTCCCTTCTTAAATGCAATAGATGATGCAATTTTAAATGCCATTTCTGATGAATCTACATCATGATAAGATCCATCATATAAAGTTGCTTTTACATTCATAACCGGAAAACCTGCTAATACTCCAGACTGTAAAGATTCTTTTAATCCCTTTTCAACAGCTGGAATATACTGCTTTGGAACTGATCCTCCAAATATTTTTTCTTCAAATAAAAATTCTTCTTCTGATGGTTCAAATACTATTTTTACATCTCCATATTGGCCATGGCCTCCACTTTGCTTTTTATGCTTACCTTGAACATCTGACTTTCCTTTTATAGTTTCTCTATATGCAACTTTAAGATCTGAAAGTTTTACATCTATTCCGAATTTCTCCTTTAATTTATCTTTTATTGAGTTTATATGAATTTCTCCTTGGCCACCTATTAATGTTTGTTTTGTTTCATGATTTCTATACCATGTAAATGAAGGGTCTTCTTCTATCAGTCTATGAAGTCCTGTACTTATCTTTTCTTCATCTCCTTTATTTAGAGGCTCTATAGCAAAATAGATTTGAGGTTTTGGAAAGTCTATATTTTCGAAAGAATTTCTATCTGGTTTAGTTGAAAGAGTATCTCCTGTTTGAACATCTGAAAGCTTAGTTAATACTACTATGTCTCCTGCAACTGCTTTTTCTATCTCTATCTGTTCTTTATTTCTTAATGTATATAAATGATAAATTTTTTCTTTTTTCCCTTTATTTATATTATAAATTTCAGTATCAGGTGTTAGCTCTCCTTCACAAACTTTTACTAGTGATACCTTTCCTATAAATGGATCTACTAATGTTTTAAATACTATTCCAGAGAACTCACTTTCTTTATTATCATATCCTATATCAATAGGAGATGGCATATAATCCCAAATCATATCTAAAAGAGTATGTATACCTATATTCTTAGCTGTAGATCCACATAACACTGGAATTATGTCTCCACTTATTACACCTTGTCTAAGTCCTTTATGTATTTCATCAATTGTAAATTCTTCTCCAGCAAAATATTTGTCAAGTAATTTATCATCACTTTCAGCAACAGACTCAAGTAGCATCTCTCTTACAGGATTAATACTGTCTTTCATATATTCTGGTATTTCTACTTTTATACAATTTTTACCATCATATTTTCTTGCAAACATATCAACTACATTTATAAATCCTTTAAACTCTTTATCTTTACCCATTGGTATATGAAAAGGTGCTATTTTTTTGCCATATCTTTCTCTTAACTGCTCTAGTACTTTATTATAATCTGCTTTTTCACTATCAATTTTATTTACAAATATAAATCTTGGGGTATTATTTTCATCTGTTATTTCTAAAGCCTTATCTGTTCCAACTTGAATATCACAAGTTCCATCTACAATTATTATAGAACCAGCAGCTGCTCTTATAGAAGAAACTACCTCTCCATAAAAGTCAAAGTATCCAGGAGTATCTAAAAAATTATATTTATGATTATTCCATTCTACAGGGATCAAATTTAATGTAGAAGTCATATTTACTTGATTACTCGGCTTGCTTATTCTATTTACTAAATTATTTGTATAAAGTATAGATTCTGTTAAATTTGTTTTTCCACATCCAGAATGACCTAGAATAACAATATTTCTTATTTTATCACTTTCATAAACTTTCATAGAAAAAAATCCCCCTTTTTCTTTTTATTTAATTAACATTCTATATTTTTTGAATATTTCCTCTTTTTTATTTTTTATACCTTTTATCTTTAATTAAATATTATGTAATAAACTTTTTATTATGCTAAAATAAAATAAATCAATATTGTTTTCTAAGTCTACATAATTTTTCACAACAATAAAAAACATAAAAAAAATAGGCCCCTTTATAGACCTATTATCTTTAGCATATCACTTATTGTATCTTTAACATATTCACCTTTTCTGTATTTTCTTTTAGATACTAGTGTTTCTGTTTCATTTCCTCTATTTATAATTTCTTTTAAAATTGTTGGTAATTCAATAAATACACCTAATTCATTAAAATTTTCATCCATTACTACAAATGTTGGAATTCTTGGCTTCCCATTTACCTTGTATTTTTCCATATTTTTATCATTTCCTTCTCTAGAAACAATCCTTAATTCAATATTTTTATTTAGATCACATATAAAACTAACTCCAGGTAAATTTATTTGACAATCTGGACACCAATCTTCAGCAAATGCTAGTATATATGCTTTTTTACCTATGCTCTTTATCTTATTTATTAAAACATCATCCATATTTATACTATTTTTTATCTTTTCCATTTTCAATTTATATACTTCTTCAGCAGATTCTAAAAACTTATCAAAATTCAATCCTTTATAAAACAGCTCTTTTAAAAGCATATATTTATACCCCCCATATGGATATGCTACTTATGAACTATTATATCACAAAAAACATAATAAAAAAAGACTACGTGGCTACGTCCTACTCTCCCAGGAGGCTTCCCTCCAAGTACCATCGGCGCTAAGGAGCTTAACTTCTGTGTTCGGAATGGAAACAGGTATATCCTCCTTGCTATTGTAACCACATAATCTTTTTTAAAAGTATTTAATACTTTCAAAACTGCACAAATTAATACTAGGTCAAGTCCTCGACCTATTAGTATCCATAAGCTGAACTCATTACTGAGCTTACACCTTGGACCTATCAACCAGGTAGTCTTCCTGGGGTCTTACCCTTACGGTGGGAAATCTTATCTTGAGGTTGGCTTCGCGCTTAGATGCTTTCAGCGCTTATCCATTCCAT
>NZ_FRAE01000031.1 GCF_900142235.1 Tepidibacter formicigenes DSM 15518
TACCTGTATAACCACTCATAAACATTGATTTCACTATATTTTGCATATGTTTTATTTGTGGTTTTGTAAGATATAAGTCATATTTTAGTTCTTTTAAAAATTTGTCTAATGTTAATTCATTTGTTATAATTAAGTTCTGAAACATTTATGCAACACCACCTGTTATGTTTTTGTGTAGGAACTTAATTATAACAAGGTTTTGCATAAATGTTTTTTATTTTATTGTAATGGAAAATTATTGAAGTGTTTTTGCACTTTCATAGCTCCTTAAAAATACTGTAATATAATTTTTTAGCCTATAATACAGATATTATTTGAAGTAATTAAGCAAATCAATTTATATCTAATGTGAAATTTAGATAAGAAAATAATATATTATTTTAATATGCACTAATGTAGGAACTTTAAAATAAGAAATTAATTAATTTAAATAAAGATTGGTAATCATTTTAAAAGGATAAAAAACTAAAATATATTATTTTATCAATAATTATATCATATGAACAACTACTTTTAAATCTCCAAAATCTATTAAAAATAATCTTAATTTTCATATACAAATTCGAATTTATTATATAAAAACCTTATCTATAGTTCATATTTTATTGAACAATATAAATACATATTTCAACAAAATTCATAAAAACTATTGACTATACTTTGTAAATTTATTATCATCAAATAGACGAACAAACTTAAATCAATCCTCCATATAATTCGTGTAATATGGTCACGAAGTTTCTACCAGACAACCGAAAATTGTCTGACTATGGACTTATTTAAAGGAGGATAAATTATGGAAATATCTAAAAAGAATATGAATACTTCTTATTTAGAAAAAGCTTTTAAATTAAGTAAAAATAATACTACTGCTAGAACTGAAATAGTGGCTGGTATAACTACATTTATGACTATGGCATACATACTTATAGTTAATCCAAGTATTTTATCAGCTACTGGTATGGATTTTGGAGCATTATTTACTGCAACAGCTCTATCATCAGTCATTGCTACATTAGTAATGGCACTTTATGCAAATCTTCCATTTGCACTTGCACCAGCCATGGGACCTAATGCATTCTTTGCTTTTACTGTAGTTTTAGGAATGGGTTATTCATGGCAATTTGCTTTAACAGGAGTGTTTTTAGAAGGTATTATATTTATTATTCTTACCTTTTTTAATGTTAGAGAGGCTATAGTAAATGCAATTCCTCTTCAGCTTAAAAAAGCTGTTTCAGTTGGTATAGGTCTATTTATAGCATTCTTAGGACTTTTCAATTCAGGAGTAGTAGTAAGCGGAATGTTTCCTACTGCAGATGGAAAATTAGATGGAGTTCCAGTAGCAATAGGTCATATCACTTCAGGACCTGGTCTTCTTGCATTAATAGGACTTGTACTAACAGGATTTTTATTAGCTAGAAAAGTTAAAGGAGCACTGCTTATAGGTATATTAGTTACAACTATTATTGGTATTCCTATGGGGGTTACACAACTTCCTGAGGGTTTAAAATTTATGAGTACTCCTCCATCATTAAAGCCAATATTATTACAATTTGAATGGTCAAATATATTTTCTATAGATATGCTTATAGTATTATTTACTTTTTTATTTGTTGACATGTTTGATACTGTTGGAACATTAGTAGGAGTTGCTACTAAAGCTGATATGTTAGATAAAAACGGAAATGTTCCAAATGCAAAACAGGCTTTATTTGCAGATGCAATAGGAACTACTTTCGGAGCTATGATTGGTACAAGTACTGTAACAACTTTTGTTGAAAGCGCATCAGGAGTTGCTGATGGTGGTAGAACAGGACTTACTGCTTTATCCACTGCAGTAATGTTCGCTATATCATTATTTTTATCACCACTTTTTATAATGATACCAGCTGCTGCAACAGCTCCAGCATTAATTTTAGTTGGTCTATTTATGATGTCACCAGTAAACGATATAGATTTTGATGATTTTACTGAATCAATTCCTGCATTTTTAACAATGATAATGATGCCACTTACATACAGTATTGCTGAAGGTATAGTGTTCGGTATGCTAAGTTATGTAATATTAAAATTATTATCAGGAAAGAAAAAAGAAATATCACCTTTAATGTATGTCATATGTGCATTATTTATAATAAAAATAATACTTGGTTAAAAATAAAAAGGACCTGAATTTCTTTAGAAAATCAGGTCCTTTTTTAATTCTAACTTAATTTAGTTTTTCTTCTCATTCTATCAACCATTTCTAAAACTTTTTCAAAATTTACATACTCCTTATTTTATCTTAAATTCTTTTCTTGCATTAATATAATTTTTCATTTCTTCTTCATATGCTTTTCCTATTTTTTTTATTATAGGATTTTCTAAAGAATTAATTAATATATCATCTATGCTTTTAATAGGTATTACATTAACAGAAGTAGATGTCATAAAAGCACCTTCTAGATTATAAATGTCACTTTTTTTAATAGATTCTTCTATCACTTCTATGTTTAGTTTTTTGCAAATATCCATTATCTTATTTCTTGTAACTCCTAGCAATACATCTTTTGCCGGTGCTGTATATAATTTATTGTCTTTGACAAAAAACATATTTGATCTACTTCCTTCTGTTATTAAACCTTCATTATTTACTAGCAATGCTTCAAATGCATTTTCTTCTTTTAATTTTTGACTTATCTTTTCTCTCAATTTAATATTAACAACTTTAGCATTGGGATTTTTCCTTTCTGAATAATATGAAATTGTATGTATTCCTTTTTTATATAAATGCTCCTCTGGATAATAGCTTTTTATAAAATAAAGGAAAAAATCCTGATTGTCTTTATCTAGGTTGCTACATAAAAACTTTATATTCATATTATTACAATTATTTTTATCAATTAATTTATATACTTCATTTGATATTTCTTCTTTTGATTTGTTTAAATTAAAATCTATTAATTTTGCTGATTTTTCCATTCTTTCTAAATGTTCTTCTAAAAATAGGGGCTGTCCCTCTATAACACGTATAACTTCATATATCATAGGATTTGATATTTTATCAAAATATCCGATTTCTTTAGTAGAGTATAATTCTCTATTGTATATATAATATTCTAAAATAGCTTCTATCATAATATTTACACCTCTTATTTAAATTTCCCATCTATTATATAATAAAACTATGTATAGATATATGCAACTTTAGATTTTTGAACTTAAGTTTAGTCCCTCATATCTTCAAATTTTTTTATAAGTCTTTTTCTGTTTTTTCCTGCCCACTTAAAATCATATTTTATCAAATTAATATCTTTAATAAATTCTGGTTCTTTAGGAGATGCTGCTTTATAATTTGTAAGAACTTGATATGAACCTACACTCTTACCTAACTCCTGTGCTCTTTTAGTTAAAGACCAGTCTACAAATTTTTTAGCTTCATTCATATTTGGTGCATCTTTAAGTATTGCTACTGCTCCTATTTCATATCCTGTACCATCTTTAGGTGCTACCATTTCTATATTTTTATAACCTTCCTTTTCATACCTTATTACATTGTTCAAAAAAGTCACCCCAATACCTGCTTCTCCAAGTCCTACTACTATTCCTGGAGTAAGTCCTGATTTAGTGTATTGAACTACCTGTTTGTCTAACTTATTTAAAAACTCTAGTCCCTTTTCTTCTCCCATTAACTGAACGATAGTAGCTACAATTGTATAAGCAGTTCCAGAGCTACTTGGATTTGGAAGAACTATATTTCCTTCAAATTCAGGCTTCAGCAAGTCTTCCCAACAATTTGGCATATCTATATTATTTTCCTTAAGCCATCTTTCATTTGCTATAAATCCTAAATATCCTATATATATTCCCGTCCATATTCCATTTTCATCTTTATACTCATTAGGTATCATATAAGAATTTGGAGATTTATATGGCTCAATAAGACCTTCTTCATAAGCACTAATAAATGTATCTGCTGTTCCTCCATACCATACAGATGCTTTCATATTCTCTTTTTCTTTTCTTATTTTCTCTAATATTTCACCACTGCTCCTCCTAATAAAATTAGTTTTTATACCTGTTTCCTTTTCAAACTCTTCTACAGCTTTTATTGCTTGTTCCTCCATTAAAGATGCATATATTGTAAGTCTTTCTTCTTCACTGCTTGTATTATTTTTATGTAATATAGTGCTAATGCCTATCAAAAAACACACAAGAAGTATATATAGTTTTCTCATTTCTTAATCCTCCAAATATTGTATTTCATATGTTAATTATACAAAAAAACTTGTTATAAAATGAACCAATACTTTTCAAATCTATTCGGCAAAAAAAGTATTTTTAAAGAAATCTGAACTTTTATAATTCCTAAAAAATCAGCTTTTCAAGTAATTATATTTTTAATAGAATTTTTTTATGAAAATTTTTACACAGTAAAAAAATGTTGAATAATACACGAATTAAACATATAATTTCTATAAGTAATAAATATTTTTACAGAAAACGTTTTCAGAAGCCGGCAATTATTATACTATTAAATATTAGAAAGTAGGTGTATGTATTATGTTAAAGTTTTTTGCACCTCCTCCTCATATAGAAAGTCTTCCTCAAGAAAAAATAGATGGTGCATATAAAAAATATAGAATTCAACAGTTTGCAAGTATCTATCTAGGTTATGCTGCTTACTATCTTATTAGAAAAAACTTTGCAATAGCTTCACCTTATTTTATAAATGAATTAGGATTTTCCAAAGCTCAAATAGGTTTTATAGCTTCTGGTCTAGGTATTGCTTATGGTCTTAGTAAGTTTATAATGGGTAATATTTCAGATAGATGTAATCCTAGATTTTTCTTAGCTACAGGTCTAATATTATCAGCTTTAGTCAATATATGTTTTGGTCTTACAAGCAGTATAACATTACTATTCTTATTGATGATATTAAATGGATGGTTCCAAGGTATGGGATGGCCACCATGTGGTAGAATCTTAGCTCACTGGTATTCAAATAAAGAGCGTGGTACTAAAATGGCTTGGTGGAATACTGCTCACAACGTCGGAGGAGGACTTATTGCTCCTTTAGCTACTTTTGGGATAGCTACATTTAGTGGTTGGAAATTTGGTATATTCTACTTTCCTGCAATAATATGCTTAGCTATAGCAATATTTATTCTTTTATTTACTAGAGATACTCCTCAATCTGTGGGTCTTCCAGCAATAGAAGAATATATGAATGATTATCCAGAAGATATTGATAAAGATAGTATTAAAGATAACGAAAGAGAACTTAGTGCTAAAGAAATACTATTTAACTATGTATTAAATAATAAATATGTTTGGGCAATAGCAATAGCTAATATATTTGTATATCTAGTAAGATATGGTGTTATGGACTGGGTGCCTACATACTTAACAGAAGTTAAAGGATTTAATCCAGAAGACTCTAGATTGGCATTTTTCTTCTTTGAATTTGCTGCTATACCAGGTACTATAATAGTGGGATGGATTAGTGATAAAGTATTTAAAGGAAGACGCGCTCCAGTTGGAATATTTTGTATGATAGGTGTTGCTTTTGCTGTACTTGCTTATTGGTTAAGTACAAGTCCTTTATTAATCAATATTGCAGTAGCATCAATAGGAGCTTTAATTTATGGGCCTGTTATGCTTATAGGAGTTGCTGCTCTAGATTATGTTCCAAAAAAAGCTGCTGGTACAGCAGCAGGATTTACAGGTTTGTTTGGATATTTAGGAGGTTCAGTTCTTGCTAACTTTGCTATAGGTTTAATAGTAGATAAAGTAGGTTGGAACGGAGGATTTATATTCCTTCTTGCTTCTTGTATTTTAGCTATAGTATTCTTAGCATTTACCTGGAATACAAATAGTGATAATGCTAGAAATAAAAATAAAAAATTTGCTTAATAAAAGTCCCCATAATGGGACTTTTATATTTTAAAAGAACTTAATACTTTTTTTAAAATATATCCTACCAAAGACAAATCTATTTCCCCAAACGCCAATTTATGAAATTCCATTTCTTTATAATGATCTAAAAGTAAAAGTGGACATATTCCTATTAATATTCCTACTAAAAAAGATGCAATTATACAACCTTTTTTGCCTCCAGTTGAATATCCATACATTCCACACCCTCCTCCTGTAAAAAAATGAATTAATACAGAAGGTAGTATTACTTCTACCCTATAAATCGATGTCATGTACATTGAAAAAATTCCACCTAAAAAACTAAATAAAAATCCTAACAACATTATATTTTCCTTATAAGGAAATAAAATAGATATATCTAAAGCTACTATAGCCTCTGGAACTAATCTTTTTGCAATCCCTCTAAAAGCTGGAATTATCTCTTGTATTAACATTCTAACTCCATTTAATATAATATATACACCCGCAGCAAAGATAAGGCCTTGTTTAAATGAAAATATCAAAAAATTCGTTCCACCACTTATATCTTCTACATAACCTTTTCCTGATATGATAGAACTTATAGTAAATATAAAAACCATAAAAAATGCAGTTACTAATGTTGTATCAAATAAAATTCCATTAAATTTCGTCAATTTATTTTTATTTTCTGATTTTTCTCTTTGTTTAAACAATTTTCCGATTTGGCTGCTCAAATAAAACCCTATAGTGCTAAAATGTCCTACTGCAATATTATTATTTTTAGTTATAATTTTTGTATACGGGTGTAGTATATGAGGAAATATGCTCATCATTATACCTAGTAATATTCCACCTATTATTATAGCAATGTTATGGGAAATCCCAAAAGGAATCATTATTATAGCTAAAAGACTGCTCATATAAATCATTTGCTGTCCTGTTAAAAAGATATATTTAAATCGGGTAAACTTAGCTATTAAAATATTTATAGCCATACCTAAAAATAATATACTATTTATTACATCTCCATATCTAAATTCCCCTAAAGCTGCTGCTCCTTCATTTTGTGGTATAACCCCTATGAATTTAAATGCTTTTGGTATTAAATAATTTAAATTACTAACACTTTTTCCAATAACATCTACACCAATTTCCATTATAAACATCCCTATAAAAGTCTTGAAAATTGAAGAAATTATTCTATCTATACTCTTTTTTTCTATTATACTTCCTAGCAATATATATACCCCTACGATTAAATAGGTATTTTTTAAAAAATTTACACCTATCCTATCTATCATTTCCATAGATATCCTCCAAGCTCTTTAACAATTTTCTTTTAAGCTCATCTTTATCTACTAAATCATCTAAGTAAATTTTATTTTTACAATTATCTAATTGTTCCATCAAATAATCTGCTCCTATAAATATATCACCATCCTTGAAATTAGCACTAAAAAGGTCAGTATTTTCTACATTTGCCTCTACTTCATACTCTTTTAATATTTCCATTACATTCATCAAGACAAAGTGACTGCTACCTAATCCCATTCCACAAACTACAACTATGTTTATCATTTTATACTCTCCTTTTGTTCTATGGTAACAATTTTTTAAATTCTTCATAACTATTTATTCTTGAAAGTTTTTTAATGTAATTATCATTTCTTACAAGATTCATAAATTCTTCTAATGCTTTTAGATGTATTAGTTTATCATTAGAAGCAGTTATTAAAACTATTTTTACAGGGTCATTTTTCTTATGGTTAAAATTAACTCCTTTTTTAAGTATCAAAAGACTAAAAGAAAGATTTTTAACTCCATCTTCAGGTTTTGCATGAGGAATTGAAACTCCCTTTTTTATTACAACATAAGCTTTTAATCTTTTTATATTTTCTTTCATAGCTTTAATATATCTTTCTTGTATATATCCTTTTTCTAATAAAGGTTTCGAAGCTATGTCAACAGCTTCTTCCCAAGATGAAACAGCTTCTTTAAATATAACATTGTCTTTAGTTAAAATATCTTTTAACGAAGGTTTTTTTATTCCTTTTAAAATACACTTTACTTCTTCTATTAATTTGCTCTTATTATGTACAAAACAATACTTTTGAATTATGTTTATTATATCTTCTAATTTTATATCAATCTCATCTGCCTTTATATCTTCTTTTTTATTTAAAAACTTAGATAAATTTTCTATATCCTCTTGAGTTAAAAAAGGATTCACTTTTATAAAGTAATTTTCTTTTTCTTTTAAAGGAATGGTAGTTATTATCAAATCCGTTATTAGTTCTTTTTTCTTTTTATATTCAAAATAGCTTAAAATATCTATAACCTTAAAGTTTTCAAATTTTTCTTTCAATGACTTTTCTAGAATCCTAACTGTGCTTATTCCTGCATTACAAACTAAAACAACCTTAATTGTATTATCTTTCTTTTGAGTTTCCATTGCACTTCCAAAATGAATTGCTACATAACAAATTTCTTCTTCACTTATCTTTAAATTAATCATCTGCTCCAAATAACTGCAAGCTAATTTAGATGCATTATAAGCCATTGAATATTTTTTCTTTATTTCATCTATTATAGGATTTTCTATTTTTATATCGTACTTAAGCCTATATATAGCAGGTTCTAAGTGAAGTAATAAACCTTTTAATAGTCTACTTCTCTGTTTTATTTTAATTTTGCAGTAATCCTCCATTATATTTATCATTTCTTCAACTATATCATTCAACTTCTCTATATATCCTTCTCCTTTTATTGCCTCTATATCTCCATCTATTACTTTTTTAGTTAAAAGATATATAGAAATATAAGCAATTTCTCTTTTATAACTTGGGTACTGTTTAAATTCTTCTTTTAAAATTTCTTCTAAGTTTCTATATTCCTTAGACAACTTTATAGTTTCATAAAATATTATCTTATTAAAATTTATACTTTTATTTCTCTCACACCTTATTTTAGTTAGTGCTATAGCAGCCATTATTATATTTTTAGACTCATCTGCATATTTTAAATATAATCTTTTTTCTAAGCTTTCTAGAGTTTCTAATAAAATATCAGTATCTACTTCGTTAAACAATTTACAAAGAATATTTTTATAGAAAAGATTATATTTTTCATTTATTATTTCCCTTGAAAATATGTCCCACTTGAATAAATTACAATAATTCACCAAAAGATTTAAATACATATTTCTTATGTTATACTCACTACCATCTATATAAAGACCTACCTTTTGTTTTCTTACTAATTTGCAATTAAACCCCTTTAAATAATATTCTATAAAATTTAAATCTTCTATAACAGTGTTTCTACTTACCCCTAATTTTTTACTAATAATTGATATAGTAAGTTGTTCATCAAACAAAAACTCTATAAGTAAAGCTATTCTTCTATCTTTTTTGCTTTTTATGTACTTATCTACAGAAAAATCCTTAAATTCATTAAATATCTCATATTTGATTAAATCAGTAACATCTAAATATATACCTTCGTATTTGTTTCTAAGTAAAATGGGTAAACCTTTTCTTGATAGCCATTTATCTATTAAGTTCAAATCATTTCTAAGAGTTCTTTCACTAATTTTATATTTTTTAATAAAGAAGTTATATGGTATATATTCTTGTGATTTTAATATATCTATAAGTTCTTGGATAGGTCTATTCTTCAAATTCATAAATTCAACTCCTTTTACACACTAACAGTATATCATAATAAGTAAATTTATAAATTCAAAAAGACTAAAAAAACTAGAGCAAGCAAAGTATTTCTCACCATTAATTACCACCTATTTTTCTATTAAGTTTTTTGCGACTTTTTTCGACATATGTATATGTATTATGTTTTTGATTTTCTAAGGATGCGAGCATTAGAAAAAAATATTAGGAGGAAAAGGTATGAAAAGAAAAATAATATGTGGGATTCTAAGCTTAGGAATAATTTTTCAACCAATTAATGTACATAACATTAATGCATATACAAAAATAAATGAAAGCAATTTACTTAAAGTAGGTATGAAAAATCAATCTATTATTGCACTTCAACAAAATCTAAAAGAATTAGGTTATTTTAATTACAAAGTAACAGGATACTATGGAAATATAACTAAACAAGCTGTTATTAAATTTCAAAAAAGTAATAACCTTGTTTCAGATGGAATTGCAGGACCTAATACTATACATGCTTTAAATAAAGGTCAAAATAAAAGTACAGCCCTAGTTGTTTCAAGAGGAGCTGATAGAAATAGTGTTTTAAACTGGAGTTGGTTTAGTAAAATAGAAAGAGCAGTCCCTAGAGGCAGTATAGTTAAAGTAACAGATATTTATACTGGTAAATCCTTTCAAGCTAAAAGAACTTATGGTACAAACCATGCAGATATGGAGAATTTAACAAAGGAAGATACAGCAATACTTAAAAATATATATGGAAATAAGTGGTCATGGGAAAGACGTCCTATCATTGTAGAATATAATGGTTTATCTATTCCTGCTTCAATGTCAGGTATGCCCCATGCAGGTAATGATAATGCCCCTAGCACAACATATACAAGCTGGAGAAGCGGAGGCTATGGAGGAGGAGCTAACTTAGATGCTGTAAAAGGTAATAATATGGATGGACATTTTGATATTCACTTTTTAGGAAGTAAAACTCATGGAAGCAACAAGATTGATTCAAAGCATCAAGAAGCTGTAAAAATTGCTAGAAAATATTTATCTAAATAAAAAAACAAGATTTCATAAAAGCTATTGATTTAGCACCTACTATTAAACCCCAGCGTTATACATCTATACATATAGAAGAAAATAGAAAACTTGCTAAAGAGATTGTTGACAATGATGAAACTTTAACCAATATATTAGTATAAATAAAAAGAGTGTGCACTATTAAAATCTGCACACTCTTTTTATTATCCAAGGCTAAATACAACTGTTAGGAGCATTTTAAATCTTTCTGTTGCTAGTAAAGCATGAGGTACATTAGCTGGCATAACAATAGTTTCACCTTTTTTTACAATGAAATCTTTATCTCCTATAGTAATCTTAGCTTCTCCATCAAGTATATAAACCATAGCATCACCACTTGAAGAATGAGAACTTATCTCTTCTCCTTTGTCAAATGCAAATAAAGTAACACTTAGAGGCTTCCCTTGAGCTAAAGTTCTACTTACAACTCGGCCTTCTTGATAATCTACTAGTGATTCCATTTCTATTGGTTTTGAAAAATCAATATTTTTTATAAAATGTTTATTCATAACTTTACCTCCCTATATTTATGAAATACTTTTCTTTGGTAATATAATACAATAATATTTATTCTATATAAGTAACATTAGTTACTAAAACAAAAAACACTTATCTATTTATAAAGATAAGTGTTTCCAAATTTTGAATTATTAATACTTTCCTCCAGGTATAATCTCTATCCAGTAATTATCAGGATCTGAAATAAAATATATTCCCATTTCTTTATTTTCATAACAAATACATTCCATTTTCTTATGGTGTTCATAAGCTTTTTCAAAATCATTTGTTTCAAAAGCAAGATGAAATTCATTTTCTCCTAAATTATATGGTTCTTTTCTATCTCTTAACCATGTTAATTCTAGTTTATGTGGAGTTGATTTATCACCTAAATAAACTAAGATAAAACTTCCATCTTCTGCTTCTATTCTTTTTGTTTCAACAAGCCCTAAAGCTTCATTATAAAAATTAATACTTTTTTCAAGGTCTAGTACATTAAAATTATTATGTACAAAAGTAAAATTCATAATTATTCCTCCTTTTATGTATTCAACATACCATATACAGAAAAATTGTATCAAAAAAACATTATTAATTCAATCAAAGTAAATATTTAAACATAATATTTAAAGTTTTACTTATCAAAATATTATGTTTAAATATTTACTTTATTTTTGAATTCAACATAATATATAATAATCCTTCTTCAAATAGATAAATTTTGGCTTGTATATATTCATAAAAAATTCGCTTCATGTTAACGCATGGCTCATGTCGCCAACGATTCCTTGTAATTAAAAAAAGTCCAGTATAAATTACTGGACTTTTTTGTATGCTAAAAAAATAAGCCTGCAATTTTACCTCCAAGTAAAACTCCAAAAATCCCCATAACACCTGCTAAAACTGGAGGTGCAGGAAGAGGTAATTTTAGTTTTTGACATACTCCTCCAAGTACAGCTCCTGCTAAAGCAGCCTTAAGAGATATAATAAGTTCTGCCATTTTAATTCGCTCCTTTTTACAATATTTATTATATATTAAAGATACAATGAAATTAATTATTGCTAGAAAGTTTGTTTACAAGAAAAGCTCCGAACCATACTCCAAATATACCCATAAATCCTGGAAGAGTTGGTGGTGCTGGTAAAGGAAACTTCAAAAACGAAAATACTATACCAGTTACCAATCCAGTTAAAATAGATAGTAATATTACTTTTAAATCACTCATATTTTTACATCCTTTCATTATATTTTTATTATATTAATTAATAAACTATAAATATATATATTATAATTTACATTTATTCTCTATAATATTTTTACTAGAATATATATGTTACCGATTCCATATTTATTATATATTTTTTTTAAGCAAATTTCAATACAATTCAGTAAAATTATCTGTAAATAAAGAGAAGCTATCGAAAATACGACAGCTTCTCTTTATTTAGGTAATAATATAAATCTTAAAATAAATAATGCTTTTATATAATTACAATACTACTTTTTGAATATTCCAAAAGGCTTTCCAACTGGTAAAAATACTCTTTCAAAATGAACATTTAATACCGATGCAGCTGATCCATAGAATGCAGCTATAGAAATAAGTAATTCTGAGTATGCTGCAAGTGTATGTGCTGCCTCAGGCATTATACCGAATGAACTCATTGATAATCCTAAAAATAAAAAGTCAATTAATACAAAGATTGTAAATAGCACTTTATGAGTTTCCATGGCTCCAATAGTCATGAAAATAGTAAAAATTAAATATCCAACATAAGCAAATCCAAGCTGTTTAGGATCTACAGTTGCTGCAAGCTTTTCTCCAAATACTCCATTTTGAATAAGCCAAGAAGTTGCAACTGCAAACCAAAAAAACGCATATCCACCAAAAGCTGTAGTTCCAAAAGTATTTCCTTTTTTAGAATCATTAATACAAGCGAATAATTGCGCAAAAGCTCCTAAAAATATTGCCCATGGAATTACAAAAGATACTCCTTGTGTAAGTCCAAGTTTTAAAGATGATGCTACTAAAGTTACTATAGCAAGTCCAAATAGCCCTAATGCAGATGGATCCGCAGTAGAAATTTTCACATTTTGTGGTTGATTATTACTCATAAAAACCTCCTTATAAAATAATATAATCATGATAAAATATTCCGCATATGTCATGATAACATAAAATACGACATTTTTAAATACATTTTGCAATTTCAGTTGCAAAAAATAAATAGTTCTATATTAAAAAAACTATTTTTTAAAACACTTTAAACAAATACCATTTTTTCCTTGCAATGTTTTTATAAATCCACCTATACTTATATATTCTATACTATCTACTTTTAAAAACTCTTTTATTTCCTTTAAATTCTTTTTAGCTCCTAAAAGCTCCTTTTTATCTTTTGTATCTATTCCTAAATAACATGGATTATTTATAATAGGTGATGCTATTCTAAGATGTATTTTGTCTGTTCCTGCTTTCTTTAGCATCTCTACTATTTTTTTGCTTGTTGTTCCTCTTACAATAGAGTCATCTATTAAAACAATGTTTTTACCTTTAACATTACCTTTTATTACATTTAATTTTATAGAAATATCCCTTTCTCTTATTTTCCTTGATGGCTGAATAAATGTTCTTCCCACATATTTATTTTTGACAAACCCTATTTCATATTCTATTCCTGAGGCTTTAGAATATCCAATTGCAGCTGGAATTCCTGAATCCGGAACACCTATTACTATATCAGCTTCAGTAGGATGTTCTTTATAAAGTTCTTTACCTGCTAAAAATCTTGATTTATATACATCTACACCATCTATAACACTATCTTCTCTCGCAAAATATATGTACTCAAAAGAACAAGTTTTGCATTTTATGTTATTCTTAAAATATGTACTTTTTAGACCAATTTTATCTATTATTACTATTTCACCAGGATTTACATCTCTAATAAATTTTGCTCCTAAAATATTTAAAGTACAACTTTCAGAGGCTAATACATAACCATCATCAAGTTTACCTATGCACAAAGGTCTTATTCCTTTTTCATCTCTTATTCCAATTAACTTATTTTTAAAAAGAAGTACTATAGCATATCCTCCTTTTATCTGTTTTGATATATTTATTAAGGATTTTTCTAAATCTTTTTCACGATTTTCTTTTAGTAATTTTAAGAATACCTCTGAATCAGTTTCAGTATCAAATACAATTCCTTTACTTAATAAGTGTTTTTTATGCGAATTAGCATTTGTAATATTCCCATTATGTGCTATTGCAATATCTTCATCTAAAATTGGTTGAGCATTTTTTAAATTACTTTTTCCAAAAGTTGAATATCTAGTATGTCCTATTGCTACTTTCGAATATATTTCATTTGATTTATTATTAAAGACTTCAGATACAAGCCCCATACCTTTAAAAGAACTTATATTTTTACCATTTGAAACTGCAACTCCACAACTTTCTTGACCTCTATGCTGAAGAGAGTTAAGAGCTTGATATAGCAATGATGACATATCATATTTTCTATTAGAATAAATTCCAAATACACCACATTCTTCTCTGAATTTGTCATTTATATTATCTATAAGCATATTATCACTTCCATTTTTTATTTTTAATAAAAAAATTCGCTTCATGCTATCGCATGGCTCATATCGCCAACGAGTCCTAACGGACTCCGTTGCTCAAAATAGTTGATACTTTTATTCAGTTACCAAAGTTATCAACAGTTTAAAAAATTTATAGTTTCCTATAGAATAAAAAAGTCTTCATGCTAAAGATTTAAAAGGTAGACTTTTTTGAAATTCATAACAGAAATTATATTTATCCACAATTTAAAAAGGATTATAATTTCCTTATTCATTATAAAAAAATGCAAACCTATAGAGAGTTTGCATTTTAATAATAAAAGCTTACCATAAGGTAAGCTTTTTAATATTTAAATTAAAACAGCATGCTTCCCTACGTTAGTTCTAACTAAATCAGGTTTTAAGGGTTAGGAAACTTCCTTCTCAGCCAAAGTTAGGCACCCCTAGCAAATTATTTATATTTATTTTTAATTATATTTTAGTTTATTATATTGTTTTTGTAAAGTTTTTTGTATTCTATAATTACTATTTTTCTTGACATAAATACTAAAAAAACATTATACTGTAATCGACAAATAGAAAAATTACATCTATTGGTGGTGAGTAAATTGAATAATTTAAATAATCTATTAAGGCTCAATAAACATTTTAAAATAGAATTAATAAAAGAAGAAAAGATTGTAAAAATTTTTTACAAAGGGAGTATAATCGGATTTGTACCTTTTAAAAATGACAGTATAGAAGATAATCCTAATTTAATTTATAATTATATTACTTCACTTGAAAATGTTAATTTATACATACCTAAAGTATATACAAGAAAAAAATAAATTAACCTTCTAATAAGGTTAATTTATTTCTATATATAAAAGTCTTCCACAGTTTTCACACTCTACTACACCTTTTAGCGCTAAAGCATCCATTGTATTTAAATACACTCCTAAATTACAACCGCTGCATGCTTGATTTATTACAGCAACTAATGCATTTTTATGTTTTTTTCTTACTAAATCATATTTTTGTAAAATTTCAGTGTCAATATTATTTCTTATATGTTTTATGTTCTTTTGTATTTCTAGCAATTTTTTATCATACAGCCTTATCTTTTCCTCTATTTGGGATTCTAATTTTTCAATTTTTTCTTCTATTAAATTTAATTTGTGTTTATATTTATTTAATTCTCTTGTGTATATATCAATTTTCCCCATTACTTCTATCACTTCATTTTCTATAGATTCCTTCTCTTTATTCATTTTTTCTTCTCTATCTTTTAATACTTCAAGAATCTTTATATCATTTATTTTTCCACTATACAACTCATTTACTATTTCATTTAATGTTTCCTCTTTAGATTGTAAATCCTTTTCTAGTTTCTTTAAATCAGTTCTAGAGTTATCTAGTTTTTTTCTCCATTTATTTTGAAAATTATATATTTTACGTGATTTTTCTTTTATTTGAATTAGTTTTGGGTAGTTTCTCAAATAATTTATTCTTTTTTCAAGTTCAACAATTAAATCATAATTTTTTTGCAATTGTATTAAATTTTCCACAATACCACCTCCAAAAATAATAAAGGAATAGACATAGCTATTCCTTATATTGTCACAAACGGATCTATATATATACTTGACTTTGTTACATTTACACTGCTTAATTTATCACTTAAATACTCTACTACTACATCTGAAAATATATTTTCACTTCCAAAATGACCAGCATCAATTACTCCCATACCTATTTCAAGTGCATCTTGAGCATCATGATATTTAACATCTCCTGTAATTAAAACATCTGCTCCCTTATTATAAGCTTTGCTTATAAATTCAGCTCCTGAACCACTTACAATTGCTACTTTTTTAATTTCTTTGTTAGGATTACCTACAAATCTTAAATCTTTAAGATTTAATTTTTCTTTAACTGTTTGAGCAAACACTCCAAGTGTCATATTTTCTTTAACTAATCCTATTCTTCCAAGTCCATATTTTTCACCTTCGTTTTTTAGTTTATATATATCATATGCTACTTCTTCGTAAGGATGAACTTTTAGCATTTCATTTACTACTTTATTTAAATCTTGTTGCTTACATATTGTTTCTATTTTTATCTCTTCTACTTTTTCTAAATTATCTTTGCTTCCTATATATGGATTTGAATTATCAAGTGGCATAAAAGTTCCTATTCCCTTTGTATTAAATGTACAGTGGCTATACTTTCCAATATGACCAGCTCCTGCTTTTGCCATGGCATCTCTTACACTTTCTTCATGAGAAATAGGAGTATATATAGCTATTTTGTATAATTTTTCCACATATGTTTTGTCAAGAATTTTTATATCTTCTAAATCTAGAATATTAGCAATTGCATCATTTAAACCATTATAAGCTATATCAAAATTAGTATGAGCAGAATATACACTTATATTGTTTTGTATAAGCTTATAAATACAGTTTCCTTTAGGAGTGTTTTTGTTTATATTTTTTAAGCCTTTAAATAAAAAAGGATGATGAGTTATAATTAAATCTACATTTTTTTCAACAGCTTCATTAACAACCTCTATTGTTGCTTCAAGAGTAACAAGTATTTTTTCTACTTTACTATTTAAGTCACCAATCATTAATCCTACATTATCCCAGTTATAAGCTAAATCCTTAGGATATTTTTTTTCAAATACTTTTATTATATCTTTAACATACATAGCTTTTCAGCTCCTTAAGCTTTTGTATTTTGTAATTACATTCTTTTATTTTATTTTCTATTTTTTCTCCTTCTTTTCCTTCTATTTTTTGTATTATTTTTTTACATTCATTTATTTTTTTACCTATAAATTCTAAAACTAGAGGATCTCTTTTTTCTATTACTTTTTTTCCTACTTCATAATATATATTATCTTCTACTTCACTTACTTTTCCTTTATATCTTACAATAATTATTTCATAAATTCTGAAATCTTCTTTTACTAATACCTCATCTATTATTTCAAATCCTTTATTATATAAGTATTTTCTAAGTTCATCAGATGCCTGCATTGGCTGAAGTATTATTTTTTTCAAATCTTTTGCAATTTCAAAACTATCTTCAAGTATTTCACTTATTAATACTCCTCCCATTCCAGCAATTATAGCTTCATCTACTTCTCCTATTTTTAAGACTGAAAGTCCTGATCCTAATCTCAAATCTACTTTATTTTGAAGATTATTTACTAAAATTTCTTTTTTTGCATTTTCAAGTGGTCCTTTGTTTATATCAGCAGCTACTACATATTTTATTTTTTTATTATTTAAAAGATATACAGGAATATATCCATGATCTGTACCAATATCTGCAAGTATTACATTATCATCAACTAAATTAGCAATTGCTTGGAGTCTTTCACTTAATTTCAAAATTTACACATCCTTTCTAGAGTTAAAAAAGCCTATTTTTAAAATAATAATAACGAGGTGATTAAAATGAAAAAAATTGTACCTCCCAAAAAACTAATAAAATATAAATGGGGTGGAAAAACTTTTGAATGGCTTGAAGAAACCAAAGAAATAAATGCACAAATTGAAGATGCTCAGGAAGAATTAAAATCAAAAAAAGAAATTAAAAAAGAAATAGCTTATGGTAGCATTAAACAACGCTGGAATTAGAAAAAATTCGCCTACATGGCGAATTTTTTAATCTAAATAATCCTTTAACTTTTTAGATCTACTTGGATGTCTTAATTTTCTCAAAGCCTTTGCTTCTATCTGTCTAATTCTTTCACGAGTTACATCAAATTCTCTTCCTACTTCTTCAAGAGTTCTTGCTCTACCATCTTCAAGTCCAAATCTTAGTTTTAAAACCTTTTGCTCTCTTTCATTTAAAGACCCTAAAACTTCTTCTATTTGTTCTTTTAAAAGTGAATATGCAGCAGCTTCAGCTGGAGCCGGAGCATCCTCATCTGGTATAAAATCTCCTAAATGACTATCTTCTTCTTCTCCTATAGGAGTTTCAAGAGATACTGGTTCTTGAGCTATTTTTAATATTTCTCTTATTTTTTCTTCAGGCATATCCATTTCCTTAGCAATTTCTTCAGGTTTTGGTTCTCTGCCTAACTCTTGAAGAAGCTGTCTTGAAACTCTTATAAGTTTATTTATAGTTTCAACCATATGAACAGGTATTCTTATAGTTCTTGCTTGATCTGCTATAGCACGAGTTATAGCCTGTCTTATCCACCATGTAGCATAAGTACTAAATTTATATCCTTTGCTATAATCAAATTTTTCTACTGCCTTTATAAGACCTAAGTTACCTTCTTGTATTAAATCTAAGAAAAGCATTCCTCTTCCTACATATCTTTTAGCTATACTAACAACTAGCCTAAGATTAGCCTCAACAAGTCTTTTCTTAGCTAATTCCTCGCCATCTTCCATTCTTTTTGCAAGTTCAATTTCTTCTTGTGCTGATAGAAGAGGTATTTTCCCAATTTCTTTTAAGTACATCCTAACGGGGTCATCTATACTTATTCCTTTAGGTAAAGATAAATCTAAATTTTCAAAATCAAATTCATCATCCTCTTCAGCATCATCTTCATCTTTAGAAAATTCAATATTATCTTTCTTGTTTTTTTCTTCAACAACTTCAATTCCCATTTGACCTAATGTTTCATATAAATTCTCTACTTGGTCTTTATCTAATTGAATTTCACCTAAAACTTCCATTATCTCGCTATAAGTTAATGATCCTTTTTTCTTTCCTCTATCTATAAGCTCTTTCACCGATTGTTTTTGTTCCTTAGTTATTTTATTAGCCACTGTTATTCCCTCCTTTCCTATAAAATATCCTTAAGCTCTTTTTCTAACTGAATTATTTTCATTGCAATATCTAACAATTCTCTATCAACCTCACTTGAATTTATATTTTTATCAATTTTCTTTTTTTGTTGTAATTCATATTGCCTATTAAGCAAATTATCTCTCTTTATTTTTAGACTATTTCTTTTTAATGTTTTTATCATGCCCTCTAATGTAACATTTAAATCTATACTATCTATATTTATATCTGATATTTCATTTATAAAATTCTCATTTACATTAATATTCTTTAATTTGTCAATAGTTATTATATCCAAATCTTTACTTTTAATTATATAATTTAATATTTCTCTACTTTCTTCTAGTAAAAAATCATCTATATCTAATTTTAAAAGTATTAAATTTCTCAAATCTTTATTTTCTAAAAATATCTTTATAAGCTGCTTTTCTGCTATTTGTCCACCATTTTTTTTAATTTTAATTTCTTCAATTTTTCTAGTTTCATTTTGATTAAATTGCCTTGGATTATAATATTTGCCATAAACTTCACTTCCTATTGCATTTACTGATATACCTGTTTCTTTAGATATTTTTTTTATATAATGCTCTAATTCTATAGGACTTTTTATTTCTTTTAGTATTTTGGATACTTTTTTTGTAAAATCTACTTTCTCTTGTGCATTATCTAAATTGTAATCTTTTTTTAAAATATCTATTTTAAACTGCACTAGTGAAACAGATTGATTCAAGTATTTTTTAAACAAATTAACGCCTTTTTTTCTTATATATTCATCAGGATCCTTAGCTTCATCGAACTTTAAAATTTTAACATCAAGACCAACTTCCTTTAATATATTCATTCCTTTTAAAGTTGCTTTTGTTCCTGCTTCATCGCTATCATAAGCCATTATTACTTTATTGGCATATCTTTTTATTAGTTTTCCCTGTTCTTTAGTTAGGGCTGTTCCTAAAGATGCCACTACATTTTTTATTCCAAATTGGAAAAGACTTATTACATCCATATATCCTTCTACTATAATTAATGTTTCATCCTGTATATATTTTTTTGCAAAATTTAATCCATATAAGTTATATCTTTTGTTAAATATAAGTGTTTCTGGAGAATTTAAATATTTTGGGATTAAATCTCCTAAAACTCTTCCTCCAAAACCTATTACTTTTCCTCTCACATCAAATATTGGAAATATAATTCTGTCTCTAAATCTATCTATATATCCATTTTTATTTTTTTTCTCAAGTATTAGACCACTTTCCATTAACTCACTTTCTTTATATCCCTTTGATAATAAGTATTTTGTTAAATTATCCCAATTATCATATGCATATCCTAAACCAAAGTATTTAATTGTCTTATCATTCAATCCTCTTCTTTTAAAGTATTCATATCCTTTATTTTTGTTTTGAAAAAGGGCGTTAAAAAAATACCTAGCTGAATCCAAGTGAATTTCATATAACTTCTGCTTCTTATTTATAATTTCTTTAGCTTTATTATCCATTTTGCCTTTGTTAATTTCAATTCCAACTTTTTCTCCTAAAAATTCTAATGCCTCCATAAAGTCTAGATTTTCTATTTTCATTATGAAATTTATTACATCTCCACCTTCTCCACATCCAAAGCATTTATACATTTGCTTTTGAGGGCTTATTACAAATGATGGAGTATTTTCTGAATGAAATGGACATACAGCTTTATAATTTGCTCCAGCAGATGTTACTTGTACATAACTAGATATAATATCTACAATATCATTTCTTTCTTTTACTTCTTCTATTATATGTTGAATATCACTCACTATATCACCCTCTATTTAGGTGTAATACTTAATTAATTCTTCAAAAAACTTGTATTTCCTTCATCTGAAAATTTTTAAATTTTATATAAAGTCAATAGTAAAATTTTATTATTTAAAATACAATTTACTATAATTCGACTTTTTTAAATAAAATCCTTCTTTATTTTTAAAATTTATTTTTAAAAAAATAAACAGGGCTTATATAGCCCCATTTTTTAAACTAATTAAAAGATCTTCAAATTCATCAAAAGTAAGAGATTGTTTACCATCTGATAGTGCATTTTTAGGATTAGGATGAACCTCTACCATAATTCCATCTGCTCCAGCTGCAAAAGAAGCTAAAGACATAGGTTTAACAAGTTCTCTAACTCCCGTGCCATGGCTTGGGTCAACAACTACAGGAAGTCCTGTTTCTTTCTTTATAATAGGAACTGCTGCTAAATCCAAAGTATTTCTAGTATAATCATTGTATGTTCTAATTCCTCTTTCACACATTATTATATTTGTATTTCCACCTATAGCTATATACTCAGCAGCCTTTATCCATTCATCAATAGTAGCTGACATTCCTCTTTTTAAAAACACAGGCTTGTCCTGTTTTCCAACTTCAACAAGCAGTGGAAAGTTATGCATATTCCTTGATCCAATTTGAATTATATCAGCTACATCATATACTTTATCAAAATCCCTAACATCCATTAATTCAGTAACTACAGGAATTTTTACTTCTTTTTTTACAGATTTTAATATCTCAAGACCTTCTTCTTTCATTCCTTGAAAAGAAAAAGGGGAAGTTCTTGGTTTATACGCTCCACCTCTTAGTACATTAGCTCCTATAGCTTTTACAAATTTAGCAGTATCTAAAAGTTGATTATAACCCTCTATTGCACAGGGACCAGCAATTATAAGTTTATCATTTGGTATTGTTATACCACTTTTTAAATTTATTTTAATATCTTTATTCTTAAATAGCTCTTTACTCATCCCCTATGTACTCCTTTACATCTTCCACATCAACTAATTCTAACCAATCCTTTATTTTTTTCCCTTTAATGATTAAGTCTTCATCTAAATCCATTAAAGGTACTAAAACAAAAGCTCTTTCTTGTATCCTTGGATGAGGAAGAGTTAAATTTTCATCATTACAGATTATATCATCATAAATTAAAATGTCAACATCTATTGTTCTAGGTCCCCACCTTATAATCCTTTCTCTTTTTAAAAACCTTTCTGCTTCTTGGCATTTTTTTAGAAGATTATGAGGTGAGAGATTAGTATTAATTTTTAAACATAAATTCAAAAAGTTCTTTTGATTAGTATATCCCCATGGCTTGGTTTCATATACCTTAGATATTTTGACTATTTTGGTATCTTCAAAATTATTTATTAAATCAATAGCATCTTTTAAATATTTTTCTCTATCTCCCATATTTGTTCCTAAACTCAAATAAACATTACTCATCTCTTTTTCTCCTTATTTCAACTCCAAAATAATCAAACATTCCATTCACAGGAGCTTCTGGTTTTTTTACTCTAACCATTATCTCTTTAACTAAATTAAATTCGTTAAATATTTGTTTTGATATATTTTCACATAAAGCCTCTAAAAGATTATACTTTTCATTTTCACATATATTTTTTACTAGATCATAAACTTGAGCATAACTTACTGACTCATTAACATCATCAGTTTGCCCTGCTTTCTTTAAATCAAGATAAAGTTCTATATCTATAAAAAACTTTTGTCCAAGTACGTTTTCTTCCTTAAACACTCCGTGATATCCATAAAATCCTAAATTATTTAAAATAATCTTATCCATACTCTTCCCTACTTTCTATATATAGCATCAGTAACTTTTGCTGCTCTTAAGTTTTCTTTTATATCATGAACTCTTACTATATCTATTCCTTGTATTATTCCCATTACAGTTGTAGCAATAGTCCCTTCTACCCTTTCTTTTGGTGGAAGATTTAGTATTTTGCCAATCATTGATTTTCTCGATGTTCCTAAAAGAACTGGATATCCAAGTTCATTAAGCTCTAAAAGTCTTCTCATAACATGCATATTTTGTTCAGGAGTTTTCCCAAATCCAATACCTGGATCCAATATTATTTTTTCATCCTTAATTCCAGCTTCTTTTGCTATTTTTATACTTTCTTTAAAAAATGTCTTTATAGACTTTATTATATCTTCTTTATATTCAGTTCCCATTTGATTGTGCATAATAACTACATAAGCATTGTGTTTTGCAATAACATTTGCCATGTTTTTGTCTCTTTGAAGTCCCCATACATCATTAATTATAGGTACTCCTATACTTAATACATTATCTGCAACAGATGATTTGTATGTATCGACAGATATAGGAACATCTATTTCTTTAATTAATCTTTTAACAACTGGAAGAACTCTTTTAAGCTCTTCCTCTTCACTAACTTCACGAGAACCAGGTCTTGTAGATTCTCCTCCTACATCTATAATATCAGCACCTTCTTTTATCATTTCTTTTGCACGATTTATAGCTATATCAACACTTGTAAATTCTCCCCCGTCTGAAAAGCTATCAGGAGTTACATTTAGTATCCCCATTATATATGTTCTTTCCCCAAAATTAAACATCATATCACCTCTATTTATTATTTATTAAGCTCATTACTTCTGCTCTTGCTGCTACATCTTTTTCAAAAATACCTCTTACTGCTGATGTAATAGTTTTAGATCCTGGCTTTTTCACACCTCTCATTGTCATACACATATGTTCTGCTTCAACAACTACAATAACTCCATACGGATTTAAAACATCAACTAAAGCCTCTGCTACTGTCTTTGTTATTCTTTCTTGAAGTTGTGGTCTTTTTGCTGCAGTTTCTACTACTCTTGCAAGTTTGGAAAGCCCTGTAAGTTTTCCTCCTTTTGGTATATAAGCAACATGGGCTTTTCCAAAGAATGGAACCAGATGATGTTCACAAGTTGAATAAAAAGGTATATCTTTAACTAAAACTAATTCTTCATGTTTTTCGTCTTGAAAAAATATTTCAAGATGCTTTTTAGGATCTTCGTTAAGACCGCTATATATTTCTTCATACATTCTAGCTATTCTATCAGGAGTATCCCTAAGTCCCTCTCTATCTGGATCTTCTCCTATAGCTTCTAGTATATCTCTTACTGCTCTTCTTATTTTTACTTTATCCATTTTCCCCAACTCCCTTAATATATTATTTTTATTTTGTCATTATTTTTTATATCTTTAAATATATAATAAATCATTCTTTCAAGAATATCAGAATTATAGTCTTCATATAACTTTTGAGCCATTTCATATAAATTTTTATCAGCTTCATTTAGTAATTTAAACAATTTTTTATCTTTAGGAACCCACTTTTTGTTTACCATAAAATATGCTCTTATTATATCTCTTAAATATAAACTAGATAAAAACTTTACTTCTTGCCGATTCTTATCTTTAATATTTTTAATTCTTTTTATATTATCAAGAAGTATAAATCTTAAATTATTAATCTCATCAAAAGATATTTTTTCTGGTCCCTTTTCATACTGTATTTTAGCATTTTTTTTGTAGTTTTTTCCAACATTATCTTTATCATAAATTAAAATTCCCTTGCTCATACCTTCTATAAAAAATTGTTTTTTATCATTTATAAGCTTATTTGATAAATCCATTGAAAAATAATTTATATCAAATTCAATGTTTTGTATATATTTTATTTCTCTTATTTGTCTTTGTCCTTTTTTGGTAATTACAAATAAATCAATATCATTTATCTTATTATTAAAGTTTAAATCCTTACTTGAGCCAACTACTAATATAGAAACATTATTATCATCTTCTTTTATCTTTGATATTTCTTTTTCAAATGTTTCTTTAATACTCATTATATTTCTCCTTTAGTTTTAAATTTATTATATTAAACAAATCATTTTCTTTATTATAATTTATATTTTCAATACAGTTGACTCTCATTAAATCCATTAAACTGTTTGTAATAAAACAAAACTCAAATTTACTAATTTCTTTTAAATCAATTTCTTCTTCTAATACATCTACACTTAGAGAATTTAAAATATTTATAACTTCACTTCTTATTATTCCAGGAAGAATATATAAATCTTCTTTAGGTGTATATACTTTTTTTTCTTTTATAAAAAATATATTTGTCATAGCCCCTTCCAATATTTTGTTTTTCATATTTATAAATAAAGCTTCATCATATCCTTCATTAAGTGCATATCTTTTAGAATAAATATTTTCAAAATAATTAGTAGTTTTATATTTATGTATTAAACTTTTCCCTCTTTTTATAGGGGATATTTTAAGATTGTATCCTTTTTTATAGTCTTCAACCTTATAACTTATATCCCTTAGGGAAAAATTATATCCTTCATCAAATATTGTTACTCTCAAAGCTTTGTATTTTATATCTTTTATGTAGTTAATTATTTCTTTTTTCAATACATTCTTTGATATACGAAAAGATATATTAAGTTCTTTTATAGAATTGTACATTCGATCTAAGTGCTTATCTAAAAAAATAGCATTACCATTATGAACTTTTATAGTTTCAAATACTCCAATTCCAAATTTCGTCAAATAACTTTTAAATGATGCTTTATCCTTCATAATAACCCCTTACTGCTTTCATAATGGATTTTGCCTTATGAATAGTTTCATCATATTCATCTTCAGGATTAGAGTCCCAAGTTATTCCTCCTCCAACCTGAAAATATATGTCCTCATCTTTTTTAACAATAGTCCTAATAGCTATATTTAAATCAAGCATTCCATCAAAACCTATATATCCAACAGACCCAGTATAGACATTTCTCTGAGTTGGTTCAAGCTCATCAATAATCTCCATAGATTTTATTTTTGGAGCCCCCGTTATAGATCCTCCTGGAAATGTTGCTTTAATAACATCAATAACATCTTTATTTTCTTCAAGTTCACCTACTACTGTAGATACTAGATGATGTACATTAGAATATTCTTCTAACTTGAAAAGCTCTGGAACTTTAACTGATCCTATTTTAGAAACCCTACCTAAATCATTTCTTTCCAAGTCCACAATCATTAATAGCTCAGCTTTATCTTTTTCACTGTTTTTAAGTTCCTCTTTTAATTTTATATCTTCTTCTACTGTTTTTCCTCTTGGTCTAGTTCCTTTTATAGGCCTTGTTTCTATTACATTATCAACTAACTTTATAAATCTTTCAGGAGAGTTAGAAAGTATATTTACATCCTCAAAGTTTAAAAATGCTCCAAAAGGTGCTGGAGAAAATCTTCTAAGATCTCTATAAAGTTCAAAGCTTGTCATATTAACTTTTCCATAAAATCTTTGAGTTAAATTAACTTGATATATATCTCCATTTCTTATATAACTTCTTACTTTCTCAACTGATTCAAGATATTTTTCTTTTGTAAAATTAGATTCTAATTTTACTCTAGGAAATTCATTTTTTTCATAACAAATAGAATCTATTCCATTTTCTTGTGCTTTATTTATTCTACTTATAACATTTTCTATTATCTTATTTTCATCATCTTTATTAATATCAGGTGAAGCTATATACGTTTTATTTTCAAGGTGGTCAATTACAATAGCCCAATTGTAAAATCCAAAATATAAGTCAGGTATTTTTACATCATCTACTGCATTTCTTGGAAGTTTTTCTATATAGTGACAAAGGTCATATGATAAGTATCCAACAGCCCCTCCTATAAAAGGAAGGTCAGTATCGTTATTTACTTTATACTTTTTTAATTCTTTTCTAAGTTCTTCCAATGGATCTTTTTCACAATTTTTAAATTTTAATATTTTAAAAGGATTTGCACTTATAAAGGAATATCTTCCTAATCTATTCTCATCCATGGCACTATCTAGTATAAAACTGTGATTATCATCTTTAAATATAGTAAATATTTCAAAGGAGTTAAGTTTTGTGCTAATTTCTCTTATCATATTAAGCCTCCCCTCTGGCCTGTTTTAAGAAGTTTTTTAATATTTCATGACCTTGTTCTGTTAATATTGCTTCTGGATGAAATTGTACTCCTTCTATTAAATATTTTTTATGTTTTATTCCCATTATTTCTCCCTCATCAGTTATTGATGTGATTTCTAGTTCATCTGGAAGGGTTTCTTTATCAATAACAAGAGAATGGTATCTAGTTACATTTAAAGGATTATTTAAATTTTTAAACACTCCTTTATTTTTATGCTCTATTGCATGTACCTTTCCATGTACAGGTTTTATTGCTTTTGCAACTTTTGCACCAAATACATGTCCAATAGTCTGATGTCCTAAACATATACCCAGTATTGGTTTTTTTCCTTTAAAATAATTTACTGTGTCTATACAAATTCCTGCCTCAATTGGAGAAGAAGGTCCTGGAGATAAAACTATAATCTCTGGATCTAATTTCTCTATTTCACTTATTGTTATTTCATCATTCCTTTTTATAACTATTTCTTCTCCTAACTCTCCTAAAAACTGTACCAAATTATAAGTAAATGAATCATAATTATCCACCATTAAAATCAAATAAATTCCCCCTTTATATAATTAAAAAGCACCTTTTTCACAGAAAAGGTGCTTTTAAAAAGTCCTTTTTCTGTCAGCGGATGCGATATCACATCGCAAAGGAAAACTCCTTCTTCCTTTAGAGGCAACTTCCCATCCTCTAACACTTAACGCGTGATATTTACTCTGCCAGAATAAATTTGTTAATTTTTTGTTTTTTACAACTTCATTATATATTTCACAGGAAAAACTTGTCAATATAACATATAAATATACATTAAATTTTATATATATACATTCTTCCATTTATGCATTAAATCCTTTTTTATTGAATTTTATTTAAGCTTAGTTTTTTAATTAATTATATTATGAACCCTTTATAAATTCAGTAAAATAGTAGCATTTATTATTTTAAATATATTTCCATATTTACTACACTATGCTTGGAATAAAAAAAGTATATTATGAAATTATAATACTATATAAATATATTATATACAATGGAGGCCGTTATGAACAGATATGTAATTATACGATCTGATACAAAATCTATTTCAAGCCCTATGAATAAAAAAGAAGCCATATCTAAAGTAAAAGAATATGATAAACAAGGAATATCTAGTTATATTGTTTCAAAAAATGAAGGTAATAGAAGAACAAAATATCACTTCGTGATACTCTCAGATGAGTAGCAGAGCTACTCATCTGTATTTTTTGAAACTAATTCACCATTACATTTTGGACATATAAGTATAGGCATTTTTACTTCAAAATTCTCAATATCACAACCAGAAGCAAAAAAGTCATCTTCAATAAATTCATCAATAATAAACCTAGGTACATCTTCTTCAAATC
>NZ_FRAE01000084.1 GCF_900142235.1 Tepidibacter formicigenes DSM 15518
TTTTTACTGGAGCTGGTGATAGGAATCGAACCTACAACCTGCTGATTACAAGTCAGCTGCTCTACCGTTGAGCCACACCAGCATATTTATATTTAATTGGCGACCTGGAAGGGACTCGAACCCTCGACCTCCAGCGTGACAGGCTGGCATTCTAACCAACTGAACTACCAGGCCATTATAATTGGTGGGCTCAACAGGGCTCGAACCTGTGACCCCCTGCTTGTAAGGCAGGTGCTCTCCCAGCTGAGCTATGAGCCCAATTATTGGTGACCCCTAGGGGAATCGAACCCCTGTTACCGCCGTGAAAGGGCGGTGTCTTAACCGCTTGACCAAGGGGCCAAAACTGGTGACCCATCCGCGACTCGAACGCGGGACACCCTGATTAAAAGTCAGGTGCTCTACCGACTGAGCTAATGGGTCTTGTTTTTGTCACTCACAGTTATATATATTACTATGATTTTCTACATATGTCAACATTATTTTATAAATTTTTTATTAAATTTTATAAAATAATTAATAAAACTAAAAAGTTCCATATTATTTTAAAATAATACAGAACTTTTATAATAAATTATTAAAATATTTCTTTTCTTACTATAGTCTGAGTTCTCTTAGGCCCTACAGATATTATACCAACATTAACTCCTACTAACTCTTCTATTCTCTTAACATAGTTTTGAGCGTTTTGAGGAAGATCTTCAAATGTAGTAGCATTAGTTATGTCTTCTTTCCATCCATCTAATTCTTCATAAATAGGCTCACATTTTTCTAAAATCTCTAATGATGCTGGAAATTCCTTTATAACTTTATCTCCTAGTTTATATCCTGTACATATTTTTACTTTTTCAAATCCAGTTAAAACATCTAAAAGCATTAAAGAAATACTTGTAAGTCCATTTACTCTTGCCGCATATCTTACTATTACTGAATCAAACCATCCACATCTTCTAGGTCTTCCCGTTGTTGTTCCAAACTCATTACCATTTTTTCTTATTTGGTCTCCTATTTCATCAAATAATTCTGTAACAAATGGTCCTTTTCCAACCCTAGTTGTATAAGCTTTTACTATTCCTAAAACATCTTTTATCATATTAGGACCGATTCCAGAACCTATACAAAATCCTCCTGATGTTGGATGAGAAGAAGTTACATAAGGATATGTTCCTAAATCTAAGTCGAGTAATGTTCCTTGTGCTCCTTCAAATAATACCTTTTTTCCTTCTTTTATAGAATTATATAGTATTACAGATGTATCATCTACATAATTTTTTATTTTGCGTGCATATTCAATATATTCTTCATATACTTTTTCAAAATCAAATCCTTCTTCTTCATATATCTTTTCTATTATTTCATTTTTTTTATCTATTTGTTCCTTTAACTTTATTTTAAAAATTTCTTCATCCATTAAGTCACATATTCTAATTCCAGATCTTTCTGTTTTATCCATATAACAAGGTCCTATACCTTTTTTAGTAGTTCCTATCTTATTTTCTCCTCTTGAATTTTCTGATAACTCATCTAGTTTTTTATGATATGGAAATATAACATGAGCTCTATCACTTATTTTTATGTTTTTAGTAGATATATTATCTCTTTCAAGCATATTTATTTCATCTAAAAATCCTTTAGGATCAAATACTACTCCATTACCAATTATATTTATTGTTTCTGGGTTTAATATACCAGAAGGAATTAAGTGAAGCGCATATTTTTTATCTCCAACTACAAGAGTATGACCTGCATTATTTCCACCTTGTCCTCTTACAACAACATCTGCTTTTCTTGCTAAATAATCTATTACTTTACCTTTTCCTTCATCTCCCCATTGAGATCCTATAATAGCTACTGTTGACATGAAATTTCACCTCTTCATTCATATTATAACGAACACTCCATTTGTAATTTTATCAAATATACGTTTTTAAAGCAAGGTTATATAGCTTCTTTAAATAGTTCATATATTTTTTTATCAAATCCTCCTGAATCTACTATGCCCTTTATTATATTTAAAGCTTTTAATTTTTCCAATCCTTTTCTATATGGTCTATCCTCTATTAAAGCTTGATATATATCACAAATTCCAACAATTTGGTCTTCCTCTGTAATTTCATTTCCTCTTAATTTTTCTGGATAACCCTGTCCATTTAATTTTTCATGATGATTTCCAGCCCACTGTGCAATATCATGTCTAAAGCTTTTTACTTGAGATAATATTAACTTAGTCCAATATGGATGTGTTTTTATAATATTAAATTCTTCAGAAGTTAATTTCCCTGGTTTATCTAATATTTTATTTGGAACAGCTAATTTCCCTATATCATGTAAATATCCTGCTATCTTCATTTTTACGCTCTTTTGCTTATCATACCCTATGTATTTTGACATCATATACACATTATCAGCTAAGCCATCTGAGTGTAAATGTGTAAATTTGCTTTTTCCATCTATGATAACTGCAAATGCCTTTGCTATTTGTCCAAGTTCTTTCATTGTAATTACTTTAACTTTTTCAGGAGTTATTAAGTTTAATATTTCATGATTTAAATTAATAGATAAATCTAGCCAAAATTTATCAGTATCCATTAACTCAAGTAGAGCATCTGCTATTTCTGGATTAAATTTTTTGTTTTTATTTGATTTTATTAAATTTTTCATTCTTGCTTTTTCTTTATTAGAGATGTCTTTTCTTTTATGAGCTATTTCAAAATAATCTCCTAACGCAATTATTTGAGCTCCAATTGGAATATCATCCTTTGCTATAAAATTTGGTCCTGAACCATCATAATTTTCATGATGATATAATATGTATTTTGACATGTCATTATCAAAAGGTAAATTTTTTACTATTTTATAGCCTATATCAGAATGAACCTTTTTTAAGTTTAAATCACTATGTATTTCTTCTAAAGAATTTTGATTAGGCATATTTGATATTCCTATATCATGTAAAAATGATGCATAGTATACATTTTCCTTTATTTTTTGACTAACTTTTAATTTATCTGCTATCCTAAAGGATATATAAGAAGTTCTTCTTGAATGATCTAAACTTTTATTCTCAGCTAAATCTAAAGCAAGAGAAAGAGATGATAACAATTCGTCTAATCTAACTTCCATTTTAGTATTTATTCTCATAATTCTCCCTCTTCTAATTTAATCCACATTTATTAACATATGTTCTGTGGATTATGTGGATATTTTTTATATTCTCTAATACTATATTATATCTTATTTACACATCTATCCACATTTTATAATAAAATTTTTTTATAATAATTTAGAAAAAATATTTCACACACTGTGGATAAAAAAAGAGCTATCTCGCTCTAGAAATTACTTTCTATTTTGAGACAACCCCTTTTTTTAATAACTATTCACAATAATCTTTCCTTCTTAAAAAATAATTTATATAAAACTTTATATATTTCTAGCCAAATTATGAAATTTTTGAAACTCTCCAAGCCAAGCAAGTTCTACAGTTCCAGTTTCTCCATGACGATGTTTTGCTATTATTACCTCTCCTATGTTTTTCTTTTCTGAATCAGGATGATAATACTCATCTCTATATAAAAACATTACTATATCTGCATCCTGCTCAATTGCTCCAGATTCTCTAAGGTCTGAAAGTATAGGTCTATGGTCAGCTCTAAGCTCAGGTGCACGTGAAAGCTGTGACAAAGCTACAACTGGACAATTTAACTCCTTTGCAAGAATTTTTAATGATCTAGATATTTTAGATATTTCCTGTTGTCTACTTTCACTCTTAGAATCGCCTTCCATAAGCTGAAGATAATCTATTAATACAAAATCAAGACCCTTTTCTATTTTAAGTTTTCTACATTTAGATCTCATTTCCATTATAGTTATACCCGGAGTATCATCTATATAAATATTTGCTTTAGATAAAACCCCCATTGCCTCTATAAGCTTTGGCCAGTCATCTTCATCTAAATTTCCTGTTTTTAATTTATTAAGCTCTATATGAGACTGTGCTGAAAGCATACGTTGTATAAGCTGTTCCTTTGACATCTCAAGACTAAAAATAGCAGCTGACACATTATCTTTTAGAGCAGCATTTTGAACTAAATTTAAAGAAAAAGCAGTTTTTCCCATAGCAGGACGAGCTGCTATAAGAACTAAATCAGTTCTTTGAAGTCCATTAGTTTTTCTATCTAAATCTATAAATCCTGTAGTAATCCCTGTAATCTTTCCTTTGTTCTTATAAAGATCTTCTAAATTATCATATGCATTCATTAAAACTTCACTTATAGGTTTAAAATTATCTCCTGTTTTTTCTTGAGATATGTCAAATATCTTCTTCTCTGCTACTTCTAAAATTGAATTAATATTTTCAAATCCTTTATATCCTAAATCTAAAATATCTGAAGATGCCTTTATAAGCTTTCTCAAAACAGATTTTTCTTTTACTATATCTGCGTAATTTTTTACATTTGAAGTAGTTGGAACAACAGTAGAAAGCTTTGTTAAATAAGTTATTCCTCCTACTAAATCTAAATTATTTCTTCTTTTTAATTCTTCTGTTAATGTAACTATATCAATAGGTTCACTATTTCTATAAAGAGTAAGTATAGCTTCATAAATTTCTTTATGGGCATCCTTATAAAAATCTTCAGGTCTTATCGTTTCTGAAACAACAACAATAGCATCCTTATCAAGTAATATAGAACCTAAAACAGATTGTTCTGCATCTATACTATGGGGAGGAATTCTTCCTTCATATTCCATTTTAACCCCTCCTAAAAACTATTTTTTTTCTTTTACCTCTACTCTTATTTTAGTAACTACTTTAGGATGAATTTTAATTTCAACAAATCTAACTCCTAAAGATCTTATAGGCTCATCTAATAATACTTTTCTTTTATCTACATCTATACTATGTTTTTTCTTTAGCTCTGAAGCTATATCCTTTGAAGTTACAGAACCAAATAATCTTCCTCCATCTCCAGCTTTAGAATATAATGTTACGGTTATTTTTTCCATCTCTTTTCCTAACTCTTTAGCAGCCTGAAATTCTTTTTCTTCTTTTATTTTTTGAGCCGTTTTTTGTTCATTTAAAACTTTTAAATTTCCTTTATTTGCTTCTTTAGCTAAATTTCTTGGAAATAAATAATTTCTTGCATATCCATCACTTACATTAATTACATCTCCTTTTTTTCCACTTCCCTTTATGTCTTTTAATAAAATAACTTTCATATTTAAACCTCCTTTAAATATTCATTTATTAAGTCTTCTATTATTTTAATTGATTCTTCAATAGAAATATCCTTAAGCTGTGCTCCTGCTACATCAATATGGCCTCCACCGCCAAGCTTTTCCATAAATAAATGTACATTTATATCTCCAAGAGATCTTGCACTTATAAATACTATATCATCATTTCCTTTTCCTAATACAAAAGAAGCCATTACTCCTTTTATGTTTAAAAGCTCATCAGCTCCTTGAGCTGCAACTAATTTTGAATTTTTAATCTTATCAGGACAAACGGATATAGCAATTTTATTTTTTATTATTCTAGCATTTTTTATTATTTCAGCTTTTGCAATAAAATTATCTAAATCTCCTTGAAATAACTTTTTTACAGATGTTGTATCTGCTCCTAATTTTCTTAAAATAGAAGCCGCTTCAAAAGTTCTAACCCCTGTCTTAAATGTAAAGTTTTTTGTGTCTAAAGCTATTCCTGAAAGTAAAGCTTCAGCAGCTAACTTATCTATATTTGTTTTTTCATCTATGTATTGAATTAATTCTGTTACCATTTCACAAGTAGATGAAGCATATGTTTCATGATACATTAAGACTGCGTTATCTATAAATTCTACTCCTCTTCTATGATGATCAATTACTACTATTTTTTCAGATATTTTCAGTAACTCTTCACATTCAGTAAAATTTGGTCTATGGGTATCAACAACTATAACTAAGCTATCTTTGCTGCAATACCTTATGGCTTCTTCTCTTGTAATAAATGCATCTTTATATTTTTCATCTTCTTTAACTCTATCCATAAATAAGTCTATTGATGAATTAGAAGATTGAATAACAATATTCGGTTTTTTATCTAAGGATGTACAAATATTATATATACCAATAGCCGCTCCTATAGAATCCAAATCTGGATATTTATGACCCATAATGTATATATCTTTAGAATCAATGATTAAATCTTTTAACGCATGTCCTATAAGCCTTGCCTTTACTTTTGTCTTTTTTTCTACAGCCTTAGATTTTCCTCCATAGAATATAGATTTATCCTTTCTCTTTATAACAGCTTGATCTCCACCTCTCCCCAAAGCAAGATCAAGTCCACTAATAGCGTATTTTAAATTATCTTGTAAAGTTTCTCCCTTTACTCCTATTCCAATACTTAAAGACAAGGGAAGTGTATTCCCATAATCAAGCTCTCTTATTTCATCAAGTATAGAAAATTTATCTGCCTCTAGATTTTCTAGTTCTTTAGCTGTAATTACTAAAGTATATTTATCCTTGCTATTTTTTCTAAAAGCTCCTTTTAAATCAGAAGCCCATGAAGCTAATTTTCTTTCTAATTCTGCACTAATTAAGGGTCTTACATCTTGTTTTGCACTCTCAAGAACCTCATCATAACTATCAATTTGAATAAGAGCTATTGCTGTTTTTTCATCTTCATATCTATTTAATAATTTAACATATTCTGTTTTATCTATCCAGTATACCATTATCAAATATTTTACATCTTCTTCTTTTCCGCTTTTTACTATATTATATATAACATTATATTTTTTATTATTATGATTAACTTCAGTATACAATTCTTTATTTTCATTTAGTACCTTTCTTAAGGTTAAATTTGGGATGAAATTTTGTATATTTTTTCCTAAAATATTTTTTTCATTTATCATATTTGAAAATTTACTGTTATACCAACTTATACTTCCATCAAACTCTAAAACACAAAGAGGTATGGGTAAATTTAATATAGCTTTTTTAGTAGTATAATCTATGTCAATAGATAAGTTTTCAATATATTTAGTCCATTCATCTCGTCTTGCGTATCTATATTTTAAGTTATAATACACTAAATATAAAAAAACACCAAAAAAAGCAGTTCCTAAATACATATTATAAAAAAATACTGTTAAACTTAATATAAATATTATAGTAATATAAATATTAGTTTCAGGTAAGTAAAACTTTAAATTTAGCTTATCTTTCATAAGCCCCTCCTAATTACCTCTTATCCTTCTAAAATCCACTATAGAGTCCACCACCCCAATTATTGACATCATAAAAAGCAAAGGTCCTGTCAATATAGATACTACTAAAATTATATTCTTAATCCCCTGTCTTATTTTTATTTTATCTAGAAAATAACTATATACACAGATTCCTTGAATTAAAAATATAATTGAAAATACTATTTCTGTATTTATAATTATTGTATTGTAATATATCCAACTAATATTCTTTAAAACCATTGACAATAAATATATTAAAATCACTCCTAATATTATGTTCCCTGGAAGTGCAAAATCTTTAAACTTTGGCAAATCTTCTTTATATCCTTTAATTCTCTTTAATATAAATAATGACATAAAGTAATTTATAAAAGAAGTTATTATAGATGGAATAACTATTAACATACTAGGTATCATAGTAGACACATATTCTATTATTGTTTCTATTTCTATACTATTTTTTTCAAGTGAATTAAAGTGACTTATAACTTCTTTTTGCATATTCAAAGTTTTATTAAGCATATTTATTGTTTGTTCTATTATATCAATATTAAAAAATCCTTTAGATAATTTAATGTATATCATTGTTGTTATAATAAAAGCAAATGTTCCCCAAGATACAGCTTCAATAGGAGACTTATTCTTATAAATATTATATCCAATAAATACAGCTGGAATAAAAAACAATAAAAATGATGTTAATGCATAAACTGGATTTGTAGTAAATAATAAAATAAGTGAAGATATTACAATAGACATAATAGAATTTTTGATTCCACATCTAGCTGAAATTATTATATAAGGAATTGAAGTAAATAAAGCAAATAAACTTAAAAAAGGGACATACATAACTAATATTGAAATTATAACTCCCACACTTGATAAAATAGCTGCTTCTGTTAATCTTTGTCTATTGCTCATATTTATCAAAAAAATCACTCCCTAAGTTTTATATACTCCTTTAATTTAGTTAAATCTTTATACCACTTTTCAACTTTATGTTCTTCATTTATAGCTGTTATTATTTTTTCCTTCATTTTCTTATCTATATCAGAAAAATTAAGACCTAATCTTCTTCCTAATAAATAAGTAGACATTATTATGTTTGCAAGAACATCTTGAATTATTTCATCAGTAGAGCTTGCTCCCTTTAGCATTAAATCATATAAAGCTGCTATACTATTTAGCATTTCAGTTTTGAGCCATTCTATTATTTTTATATTTCTAGTAACTTCAAGTCCTCTATCTATTTTCAAGACATATCCCCCCTTAATATACAATTATACCATATAAAAACAACCCCTATACATAAAAAGTCTTTCCTAAAAATATTTCAATATAAAAAAACGAGCCAAAAGGCCAATGTCATTAAGTTAAGACATCGCCGAAGGCGGTTATCAAAGAACAGAGTATGAAATCATACCCTGTTCTTTTTTTCTATTCAAAAAAATTTGACAAATATGATGAATTTTATGGTGAATTCCTTGGAAGTATAAAATTAAGGAGGTTCCCACATGAACAAATATGCAGACTTAATTAAAGGAAATTTAGATAAAATACTCTTAGAAATGGATACATACTCTTATTTCTTTTGTAAAAATCCACAAAAGGATTTTACAAGAAAAAGAAAGCTAGATTTTAAAGAAATGCTACGCATTTTATTATCCATTGGTGG
>NZ_FRAE01000022.1 GCF_900142235.1 Tepidibacter formicigenes DSM 15518
AAAGTAGCCATGGCAAATGCCATGGCTACTTTAATATCATTTTTTAATCTATAGAAATTATAAATTTTTTAAACTGCTGATAACTTTGGTAACTGAATAAAAGTATCAACTATTTTGAGCAACGGAGTCCGTTAGGACTCGTTGGCGACATGAAATTTTAAAAAAGTCTACATTGTAAAACCTTTAGAATAAAGACTTTTTTACAGGGAAATTAAATACATATTCGGTTTATTTAAATAATTGTTTTCTAAAATTTCCTATTTTATGTATTCAGAGTTGTGATTTTATATATTATAAAAACAAAAAGTCAATAAAGATATCACGAATTGTCAATATAGAGTTATGAATTGCTAAAATATATACTTTTTGCAATTCGTGACGTTATATTAACAATTCATGACATATATGTTGATTTTATGAATTAAATTTGTTTTAATAATCTTGTCACGACAATAATAGTATTGATTAAAATAACAAATATAACGAGGAGGAATTATATATGAAACAATTAAGCACACAAGAATTAATGAATATAAATGGAGGGACTAAATATGCTAGCCTAAGATATCTAGAGCTTACTGGACGTTCTGGAGATACTTTCTTTTATAGAGTTGCCCTTAATGATCCGGATAGTTATTTAAATGTTAGAGATGAGCCATCAAAAAATGGTAAGATTATTGGAAAACTTTATGATGGAGACAAAGTGGCTTCTACGTTTAATGGTCGTCATGATGATGTAAAAGGATGGACTAATATAGAATATATGTATAGATAGGCTACACTAAATAGGACAAAAATTACAGATGAACATTATATTCCTATATATAGATTTAAAATATTAATATCTAAATTATGTAAATGTCAAATCAAAATATATTTTAGCAACAACTTTTTTGTTAAAATATATTTTGATTGTAATTTTGAGGATATTTTTAATGATATCATTTATATAATCTTACAATATCATTAAAAATATTCTCAAAATTAATGATATTTACTATGTAAAGGTGGAATTTGCATAATGTTGGAAATGGATTTTAAAGGGAGATGATTTACAATGTCACCATTTAAGAAAAAGTTAATGAAACATATGGTTATAATAGGAATAATTTTAGTACTAGTAGGATTTATAAAAGTAAAAGGGCTTATAGCATTTGAGAAAGATAGAGAGACTACAAATAATATTCAAATACTTACAGGGCAAACAGATATTGAAGGTGAGGGAATTTCTATAACAGTTGAAGATAAAAATCCATACGATGTATACGGTATAGTTTATGACAAAGACCTAATAACAATTGTAAATATACTACAATCTGCTGGAGCAGAAGTTATTTCAATAAATGATGAAAGAGTACTTTCAACAAATAAAATAAAAGTAGATAAAACTAGGATTAAAATCAATAAAAATCAAAAATTAAATAAAACAAAGATTAAAATCAATGATAATGAATATAATAGTCCTTTTCTCATCAAAGCAATTGGAAATTCTAAAAAACTAAATGATATATTAAATTCAGAACCAGCTTCTGCTGAATTAAAAGAGTTTAATTATATGAAAAAAGCCTTGGAAATTAGAATAGAAAAAAAAGATAAGTTAATTATACCTAGATATAAAGGAAATATCTCTTTTAAATATGCTAAGCCTATTAAAATGTAATTAATATAAAAGGGTATTATCAAAGTTATCATTAGGAGTAAATATAATAAAAATAGTAATTTGTAATACAATGAATTTATTTAAAAAAATATATTTAGAATAAGGTTGTTGGAAAACTTCATGATGGAGATGAAGTGAAGGTACTATGCTCAGCAGCACATCCTCACCGTCCTATTTATGTAAATGGATTTTTTAGTATAAAATATTAGATAAACAATATTAATATTTAACTATAATAAGATTTAAATAAATATTAATGAAATAGATCTACAGTAAATAACCGTAATTTTTTAAAAATTTTTAACTATATTTAAAATTACGGTTATTTATTATATATAGTTATAGATTTTGAATGTGTTAAGATTATAAAAAATTATTAGAAAATAGGGGAATATGAAAACGGTTAGTATGACTTTGGTAACAGAAAGTAAATAAAAGGAGGCTGAACTATGAACTTTATGAAAATAAAAAAAGGATTATCATTAATATTAATTTCAGGAATATTAATGATAACAGGTTGTCAAAGTAAGTCTACGATGAATAAAAGTGAAATATCAACAAATAAAAATACAAATCAAAATGTTGAAGCTAATCAAAGTATAAACAAGGAACAGGCAAAAGAAATAGCTATTAAGGCATTTGAAAAATACTTTAATAAAAAAATAAATGTAAAGAATTTATTTGAAGAAGTAGAGTTGGAAAAAAATGAAGCTAAAGATAATCAGCCAAAAATAAGTAATTGGCATGTTTGTTGGTCAACATTTAATATAACTAAATTAAAAGATTTAGATGAGCAAATGAAAATTTGGGAAAAAGCTAATAATGATGATGAAAAGAAGATAGGTAAAAAAATAGATAAATTGAATAATGAGTATAAAAAGGCTTTAACTTATTGGGCTATAATTGATGAAAAAAGTGGAAAAATATTAAATATAGGAATGAGAGATGGAAGAAGAAATAGTAAATTATCTAATGAAGAATTAGAAAAAACAGAAACCAAACTAAAAGAAAAAACAATTGCATTAAATGAATTAGAAAAATTTGAAGGTAAAAAAATAGATATTACAAAATTAAATGAAGAAATAAATGTCAAGGGTAATGAATTTGAATTCGTATGGAGTAATGATGTAGATTGGACTAATAATACAAAAGAACGAAAAGTAATAGAATATTATGTAACAATAAACAAGGAAACTGGTGAAATACAAGAAATAGGAAATGGAAATGAGATACTAAAAAACTCTGCTAAGCAACCAACTTATCCAAACTATAGTACAGAAGAAGGTAAAAAAATAGCTTTTGATTTTATTAAAAAACACAAATATGTAGCTAATATGAATGATATGAAATTTTTAAGATATATGAATGCAGATCCAGAAATAGCTTTATTTGAGGTAGATTTTACTTATGGGAAAGATGAAAAAACTGAAAATACAAAAGTTATACGTGTATATATAGATAAAAGTAACAATGATGTAGTTGGTATGTCGAGACGTTTTGAAACAACTAATACAAACGAAAATAACAAGTGATATATATAATAAAATTCGATATTAAACGAATTATATTGCTTAATGCAGAAAATAAAATACGAGAAATTATTGACTTTTTGTGAACGATAAATTAAAATGAACATGTAAAGTTAATAAATAACCGAACGTTTTCTTATATAATCCTTAGAATACGGCTAAGGAGTTTCTACAGGAAAACCGTAAATTTTCCTACTATAAGAAAAGCTCTGTACTTTGTAAATAATAACTAGTTAGAGGCTTTTCTTATAGTGCCTTTAACTAGTTTTTTTATTTAAAAGGAGGGTTTTAAATGGAATTAGCATCAAAAAAAATCGAATCTAATCCACAGCCTAAAAATGTGTTAGATAAGATTTTTAAGCTTTCAGAAAATGGAACTACTGTAAAAAGAGAAATAGTAGCAGGAATTACTACTTTTATGACCATGGCATATATACTAGTTGTAAATCCACTAATACTAGGCGATGCTGGCATGGATAAAGGTGCTGTTTTTATGGCTACAGCTCTTGCAGCAGTTATAGCAACTTTTATTATGGCATTTTTAGCAAACTATCCATTTGTATTAGCACCTGGTATGGGACTTAATGCTTTCTTTACTTATGGGGTAGTTTTGGGAATGGGATATTCATGGCAATTTGCTTTAACAGCAGTATTAATAGAAGGTATCATATTTATATTATTAACATTTTTAAATATTCGTGAAAAAATAATAAATGCAATTCCTCAAACTTTAAAAAATGCAGTTAGTGCAGGAATAGGACTTTTTATAGCCTTTATAGGACTTGTAAATGTTAAACTTATTGAACAAGGTGGAGCGATAATAACACTTGGTAATCTTAAAAGCCCATTAGTATTACTTACACTGTTTGGTTTAATATTAACATCTGTATTACTTGCAAAAAGAGTCAAAGGGGCTTTTCTTATAGGAATGCTTATAACATCAGCAATTGGAATGGTTATAGGAATTGTAGCTACTCCAAATAAATTAATAGATGCACCACCATCACTTTCACCTATATTTATGGCATTTAAACACGTTCCAAAATCTCAAATATTTAGTATGGATATGGTAGTTGTTGTATTTACATTTTTATTCGTTGATTTATTTGATACTATAGGTTGCTTAGTAGGTCTTGCAAGTAAAGCTGATATGCTTGATGAAGAAGGAAAGCTTCCAAAAGCAAAACAAGCTTTATTTGCAGATGCAATAGGAACTACAGCTGGTGCTATGCTTGGAACTTCAACTGTTACAACTTTTGTAGAAAGTGCATCAGGTATAGCAGAAGGAGGAAGAACAGGTCTTACAGCTTTTACAGCAGGAGTATTATTCTTAGTATCTACTTTATTTGCTCCTTTATTTACAGCAATACCTGCTGAAGCTACAGCTCCAGTATTAATACTTGTAGGAGTTATGATGGCATCTTCACTTCTTAAGATAGACTTTAATGATTTCACAGAAGCAATTCCAGCATTTTTAACAGTTATAATGATGCCTCTTGCTTACAGTATAGCAGAAGGATTAGTATTTGGAATAGTTTCTTATTCGGCAATTAAGCTTTTAACTGGAAGAGGAAAAAATGTTCAGCCTACACTATATGTACTGTCTATATTGTTCATAGTTAAGTATGCTTTTGCAGGTTAAATTAAATAAAGCCCTAAATTATAGATATTACTTTGTCTATATAGGGCTATTTTTATACCCTTTTTTCAGAATTTAATACTAAATAACTATAAAAATAGGAGGTAACAAGATGAAAGTAGCAGTTATAATGGGATCTAAATCAGATTATCCAAAATTAGAGGAAGGAATAAAAATTTTAAAGGAATTTGGTATAGCTGTTGAAGCTAGAGTATTATCAGCACACAGAACACCTAGTGAATTAATGAGTTTCATGGATGAAATTCAAAATAGTGTTGATGTAATAATAGCAGCAGCAGGAAAAGCAGCACATCTTCCAGGAGTTGTAGCATCTCATACATTAATACCTGTAATAGGACTTCCGATAAAATCTTCTACACTTGATGGACTAGATTCACTGCTTTCTATTGTTCAAATGCCAAAGGGAATTCCTGTTGCAACAGTTACTATAGATTCTTCTTTAAATGCAGCGCTTCTTGCAACTCAAATAATGAGTTTAAAATATGAAAATTTAAAAATAAAGCTTGATAACTACAGAAGAGAAATGGCTAAAAAAGTTTTACATGATGATGAGAGTATAAGTAATTTATAAGGGGGAGATTAAAATGGAAATGCTTTATGAGGGAAAGGCTAAGAAAATATTTAAAACAGATAATGAAAATGAATATATGGTTTATTTTAAGGATGACGCTACTGCTTTTAATGGTATTAAAAAGGATGAGATAAATCAAAAGGGTATTATAAATAATAAAATATCTTCTCGTGTATTTGAACTTCTTGAAAGTAAAGGAGTTAAAACTCACTATATAAAAAATATATCAGATAGAGAAATGCTTGTTAAAGTTGTAGATATAGTTCCTCTTGAGGTTATAGTTAGAAATATTTCAGCAGGCTCTATGTGTAAAAGATTAGGTATTGATGAGGGAATAGAATTTGAAAAGCCTGTATTTGAGTTTTCTTATAAAAATGATGAACTAGGAGATCCTCTTATTAATGATGACCATGCCATGGCTTTAAAGCTTGCTACTAAAGAAGAAATAGATTATATAAAAAATCAAGCATATAAAATAAATGAAATATTAAAGGAATTTTTCAAAAAACTTGATTTAAAATTAGTAGATTTTAAATTAGAATTTGGAAAAACACCAAGTGGAGAAATAATACTTGCTGATGAAGTATCTCCTGATACTTGTAGACTTTGGGATATTAATACTAATGAAAAATTAGATAAAGATAGATTTAGAAGAGATTTAGGAAATGTTATAGAGGGGTACAAAGAGGTTCTAAATAGAATGGAGTGATAGTAGTGTGCGGAATTATAGGGATTTGTTCTAATAAAGATATATCTAAAGATTTATATTATGGACTTTACTCACTTCAGCATAGAGGACAAGAAAGCTGTGGTATATCAGTTTTAAACGATGATAAAATAGATTATCACAGGGGGATGGGTCTTGTATCTGATGTTTTAAAAAAAGAGGAGCTTGAAAAATTAAGTGGAAATATAGGAATAGGACATGTTAGATATTCAACAGCTGGAGGAAGTCATATATCTAATTGTCAACCTTTAGTTGGGGTTTGTAGAGGAAGAAAATTATCTCTTGCTCATAATGGAAATTTAGTAAACAATGGATATCTAAGACAAACTTTAGAAGAAGAAGGATTTATGTTTCAAACATCTATAGATTCAGAGGTTATACTATATATACTTGCTAGATATTATAAAGGCGATATAGTTGAGAGTATAAAAATTACCATGGATCATATAAAAGGAGCATACTCTTTAGTAGTGTTAAGTGAAGAAGGACTTGTTGCTGTTAGAGATCCTCATGGATTTAGACCTCTTGTTTTAGGAAAAAGAGGAGATGAATATATAGTTTCATCAGAAAGTTGTTCCATAGATATATTAGGAGGAGAAATTATAAGGGATATAGAACCAGGGGAAATAGTATTGATAAAGGATGGAAAGTTAAAATCTTATAATTATAGAAATAACTATAAAGAAGTAAAGAAAACATGCATATTTGAACATATATATTTTGCGAGAAATGATGCAGTTATAGACAATATAAATGCTTATGAGTTTAGAGTGAAATCTGGGGAGATACTTGCAAGAGAAGATAATATAGATGTAGATATTGTAGTTCCTGTTCCTGATTCGGGGATTCCTGGAGCATTGGGATATTCTAAAGAGAGTAAAGTTTTGCTTAAAGAAGGTTTAGTTAAAAATAGATACGTAGGAAGAACATTTATAAAGCCTACTCAAAATGAAAGAGAAATAGGAGTTAAATTAAAATTAAATCCATTAACTTCTGTAGTAAAAGGAAAATCTATAGTATTAATAGATGACTCTATAGTTAGAGGAACTACTTCAAGAAGACTTATAGAGTCTTTAAAAAAAGCTGGAGCAAAAGAAGTGCATCTTAGAATAACTTCTCCACCAGTAAAGTATTCTTGTTATTTTGGAATAGATACCCCAAGAAGAAGTCAATTAATAGCATCGCAAAATTCAGTAGAAGATATAAGAAAAGAAATTGGAGCTACTTCTCTAAAATTTCTACCAATAGAAGGACTTCTTGAAGCAGCTGATTTTAAAAATATATTTTGTATGGCATGCTTTGATGGAAAATATCCAATAAAGCTTATGGATAAGGAGGATTAAGATGGGCATTATTACTTATAAAGAAAGTGGAGTAGATATAGATGAAGGGAATAAAGCGGTAAATCTTATAAAAGAAAAGGTAAAATCTACTTACAACAAAAATGTAATAGGGGATTTGGGAAGTTTTAGCGGACTTTACAGCTTAAAAGATTTTTTAAATATGAAAGAACCTGTTCTTTTATCTTCTACAGATGGAGTTGGAACTAAGCTTAAAATTGCTCAAATTATGGATATACATGATACTGTAGGAATAGATTTAGTTGCTATGTGTGTAAATGATTTAATATGCCAAGGAGCAAAGCCGTTATTCTTCTTAGATTATATAGCAACAGGAAAGCTTAAATCAGGAAAAATAAATGATATAGTTTCAGGGATAGTAAAGGGATGTAAGCAATCAGGTACTGCATTAATAGGTGGAGAAACAGCAGAAATGCCTGGAATGTATAATGATGATGAATATGATTTAGCAGGATTTTCTGTTGGAGTATGTGATAAGGAAAAAATAATAACAGGAAATACTGTAAAAGAGGGGGATATTTTAATAGGAATTTCATCAAGTGGAGTCCACAGCAATGGATACTCTCTTATTAGAAAAATATTTTTAGATACATTAAAGTGGGATTTAAATAAATATGTTGATGAATTTGGAAAAACTTTAGGAGAAATACTTCTTACTCCTACCAAAATATATGTAAATATAGTTATGGAATTATTATCTAAATACAATATAAAATCTATATCTCATATAACTGGTGGAGGAGTAATAGAAAATATTCCAAGAGTTATACCTAAGAATTTAGGAATAAAAATAAATAAAAATTCTTGGGAAGAACTTGATATATTTAAAGTTATAAAAAGTTTAAATTTAGTTGAAACAAATGAATTATATAGAAGCTTTAATATGGGAATAGGACTTGTTTTGGTAGTAGATAAAGAAGAAGTTGATGAAATACTTAAATTTATAAATGCAAAAGAAAAAGCTTATGTAGTAGGAGAGGTAACTAATAATAAAGGGGTTATATTATGTTAAATATAGCTGTTTTAATATCAGGTTCAGGTACTAACCTTCAAACAATAATAGATGGATGTAAAAATAATGAAATAAACGGGAAGATAAAAATTGTTATATCAAATAATAAAGAAGCTTACGGACTTACTAGAGCAAAAAATAATAATATAAAAGCTGTTTATGAAAAAGATGAAACTAAAATAATAGAACTACTTAAAAAAGAAAATATAGATTTAATAGTTTTAGCAGGATATTTAAAAATAGTAACTAAAAATTTTGTTAATGAATTTAAAAATAAAATAATAAATATACACCCATCTTTAATTCCTTCCTTTTGTGGAAAGGGATATTATGGAGAAATTGTTCACCAAAAAGTATTAGAATACGGAGTTAAAATAACAGGAGCTACTGTTCATTTTGTTGATGAAGGGGCAGATACAGGACCTGTTATAATTCAAAAAAGTGTTATTGTAAAAGATAATGATACGCTAGAAACTCTTAAAAAAAGAGTGCTTCACGTAGAACATGAAATATTAAAAGAAGCTGTGAAACTTTTTTGTGATAAAAAACTTAAATTAAAGGGAAGGAGAGTATTTATAAATGAGTAAAAGAGCATTAATAAGTGTTACTAATAAAGAAGGAATAGTTGATTTTGCTAAGAAACTTTTAAATCTTGGATATGAAATAGTGTCAACTGGAAATACTTATAAAATATTAAATAAAGCTAATATAAATGCTTTAAAAATAGATGAAGTTACAAATTTTCCTGAAATATTAGATGGAAGAGTGAAAACACTTAATCCATACATACATGGGGGAATACTGTTTAAAAGAGATAAAGAAGAGCATATAAATGCTATAAATGAACACAATATAAAATCAATAGATATGGTTGTTGTAAATTTATATGACTTTGAAGGTTCATTAAAACAAAATAAAAATCATGAAGAAATGATAGAAAATATAGATATTGGAGGCCCTACACTTATTAGAGCTGCATCTAAAAACTATAAAGATGTAATAGTAGTTGTTGACCCGAGTGATTATAATTATATAATAGAAAAATTAAAAAATAACTCTCTTTCTATTGAAGATAAATCAAATCTTGCCTTTAAAGCATTTTCTATGACTGCTCGTTATGACTCTTTAATTTCTAATTATTTTGCCAATATTTTAGGAGAAAAATACCCAAAATATTTAAACCTGACATTTGAAAAGGAATCTGAGCTTAGATATGGAGAAAATCCACATCAAAGAGCTTGTTTTTATAAAGAAAGCTTTTCTCAAAATAGTATTTTAGATTTTGAAAAATTAAATGGAAAAGAATTATCTTTTAATAATATAAATGACCTTTATGGATGCCTTGATATATTAAAGGAATTTAAAGATGAAGATAAAGTAGCATCTGTTGCAATAAAGCATACAAATCCATGTGGTGTAGCTACAGGTGAAAATGCATATGAAGCATTTAAAAAGTGTTATGAAGCAGATTCTGTATCTATATTTGGAGGAATTGTTGGGATAAATTCTACTATTGATGAACAAACAGCAAATATTTTAAATAGTATATTCTTAGAAATAGTTGTAGCATATGATTATACTCCTAAAGCTCTTGAAATACTTAAACAAAAGAAAAATCTTAGAATTTTAAAAATAAAGGATTTAAATACAAGTAATAGAGGATATGATTTTAAGTATTTGGACGGAAAGCTTTTAGCTCAAGATGAAAATGAAAAGTTATATGATAAATTTGAAGTAGTAACTAAAACTAAACCGAGTAAAAGTGAAATAGAAGATATGAAATTTGGAATGAAAATAGTAAAACATATGAAATCAAATGGGATTGCTATAGTAAAAGATGGAAAAACTATGGCTTTAGGGCCAGGTCAAACAAGTAGAATATTCTCTCTTGAAAATGCACTTTACAACAATAAAGATAAAGATTTTAATGGAGCAGTTTTAGCTTCAGATGCATTTTTTCCATTTGATGATTGTGTAAGACTAGCTTCAAAGTATGGTATAAAAGCTATAGTTCAGCCAGGGGGATCTTTAAAGGATGAAGATTCTATAAAAGCATGTGATGAATTAGGTATATCAATGACTTTTACTGGAATTAGACATTTTAAACATTAAAACATTATTTTATAACAATAACTATAATCAATCAGGAGTGATTTTATGAAGGTTTTGGTTGTTGGAAGCGGAGGAAGAGAGCATACTATAGTTTGGAAACTAAGAAAAGAAGAAAAAGTAGATAAAATATATTGTGCTCCAGGTAATGCAGGTATTTCAAAACTTGCAGACATCGTTGATATAAAAGATAACGATATAGAGGGACTTTTAAATTTTGCTAAAAAAGAAAATATAGATTTAACGATAGTAGGACCAGAAGTACCTTTGGTTTTAGGAATAGTAGATGAATTTGAAAAAAAGGGACTTAAAATATTTGGACCTAATAAAGAATGCTCACAACTTGAAGGAAGTAAAGTATTTTCTAAAAATTTCATGATAAGACACAATATACCTACAGCTAAATATAAAGAATATACAGATATTAATGAAGCCAAAAAGAATATTGGTATGTATGGATATCCTGTAGTAATAAAAGCTGATGGACTTGCTGCAGGAAAAGGAGTAATAATAGCACAAAATGAAAATGAAGCAGTAAGTGCTTTAGAAGAAATTATGGAAAATAAAAAATTTGGAGATTCTGGAAATAAAGTTGTAGTAGAAGAATTTTTAGAAGGAATAGAAACATCTATACTTGCATTTGTTGATGGAGAAACTATAGTTCCTATGGTTAGTGCCAAAGATCATAAAAAGGTATTTGATAATGAAAAAGGACCAAATACTGGAGGAATGGGTACATTCTCACCAAGTAATATATATGATGAAAAATTAGAAAAAGAAATAAGAGAAAAAGTATTAAAACCGATACTAGAAGGATTAAAAAAAGATAAATTAGAATATAAAGGTGTTTTATTCATAGGTCTTATGATAACAAATGATGGAGCTAAAGTTTTAGAGTTTAATGTAAGATTTGGAGACCCTGAAACACAAGTTGTTTTAACTAGACTTGAAACAGATTTAGTAGATATAATAGATAGTATTTTAAATAAAAGGCTATCTGATATAGATATAAAATGGAGTGAAGGTAAGACTGTATGTGTAATTTTAACTTCAGGTGGATATCCAGATAATTATGAAAAAGGAAAAGTAATAAAAATAGGAGATTTAGATGAAGATATATTATTATTTCACAGTGGAACAAGACTAGAAGGAAATAATATATTAACAAATGGTGGAAGAGTTATAGGAGTTACGGCTAAAGGAAAAACATTAGAAGAAGCTACTAAGAAAGTTTATGAAAATATAGATAAAATTTATTTTGATAAAGTTCATTATAGAAAAGATATAGGAATTAGATAGTTTAAAAAACTATATTAAGTAGGTGAATTTATATGGCTAATATAAAAAGAATATTTGTTGAGAAAAAATATGGATTTGATGTTGAAGCTCAACATTTATATAAAGATATTAAAAATAATTTAAGAATAGATGGGTTGAATGGAATTAGAATATTAAATCGTTATGATATAGAAGGTATTTCTGATGATGCTTATTATAAAGCAGCAGTTACTATATTTTCTGAGCCTAATATAGATAATATTTATCATGAAGAAATTGAAATAAATAAAAATGAAAAAGTATTTGCTATAGAATATTTACCAGGACAGTATGACCAAAGGGGAGATTGGGCAGGTCAGTGTGTAGAGATATTAACTGGGGGAAAAAGACCTATAGTAAATACTGCAAAAGTTATAATTTTAAATGGAAATATTTCAGATGAAGATTTTGATAAAATAAAAAAATACTGTATAAACCCTGTAGATTCTAGAGAAGCAAGTATAAAAAAGCCTAAAACCTTAGAAATAGAAACTGAAATTCCAACAGAAGTTGAAGTTTTAGATGGATTTATAGACTTAGATGATGATGGTATAAAATCATTTATAGAAAAAATAGGTCTTGCCATGGCATTTGAAGATTTAAAATTCATTAGAGAATATTTTAAAAACACAGAAAAAAGAAATCCTACTATAACAGAAATAAAAGTTTTAGACACATATTGGTCAGATCACTGTCGACACACTACTTTTTTAACTGAAATTGAAAATATAGAAATAGAAGATGGAATATATTCAAATATAATAAAAAATGCTTATGAAGAATATTTATCATCTAGAAAGTATGTGTATGAAGATGAAAATAAAGGTATTTGCTTAATGGATATTGCAGTAATTGCAATGAAAGAGCTTAGAAAAAAAGGAATGCTTGATGACTTAGAAGTATCAGAAGAAATAAATGCTTGCAGTATAGAAGTAGATGTTGACGTTAATGGGAAAAAAGAAAAATATCTTGTAATGTTCAAAAATGAAACTCATAACCACCCTACAGAAATAGAGCCTTTTGGTGGAGCTGCAACTTGTCTTGGTGGAGCTATAAGAGATCCACTATCAGGAAGAAGTTATGTATATCAAGCTATGCGTGTAACTGGAAGTTCTGATCCTAGAACTAAAATAGAAGATACAATATCAGGAAAACTTCCTCAAATAAAAATAACTACAGAAGCAGCTCACGGATACAGTTCTTACGGAAACCAAATAGGACTAGCTACTGGTCATGTTGCTGAAGTATATGATGAAGATTTTGTAGCAAAAAGAATGGAAATAGGTGCTGTAATTGCAGCTACTCCAAAAGAAAATGTAATAAGAAAAACACCTTCTAAAGGAGACTGTATTATATTAGTTGGAGGAAGAACTGGTAGAGATGGATGTGGAGGAGCTACAGGTTCTTCTAAAGAGCATAGTGAAGAGTCTATACTTACATGTTCTGCTGAAGTTCAAAAAGGAAATGCTCCAACAGAAAGAAAAATACAAAGATTATTTAGAAATAAAAATGTAAGCACAATGATTAAAAAATGTAATGATTTTGGTGCAGGAGGAGTATGTGTTGCAATAGGAGAGCTTGCTAGGGGACTTGACATAAACTTAGATTTAGTTCCTAAAAAATATGAAGGTCTTGATGGAACAGAACTTGCAATATCTGAATCTCAAGAACGTATGGCTGTAGTTGTATCAAAAGAAGATGTAGATAAATTTATAAAAAATGCAAATGAAGAAAATCTTGAAGCTACACATGTAGCTACAGTTACAGATCATAATAGAATGAGAATGTACTTTAGAGACAAATTAATAGTAGATATAAGTAGAGAATTTATAGATACTAATGGAGTTAAGCAAAAAACTAATGTTTTAGTTAAATCGCCAGAAGAAGAAAAAAACTATTTTAAAAATTTAAATGATAATGAGAATTTAAAGGATAAATGGATAGAAAATATACAAGATTTAAATATATGCTCTCAAAGAGGATTAGTAGAAAGATTTGATAGCTCTATAGGAGCAGGAACTGTACTTATGCCTTTTGGAGGAAAATATCAATCTACTCCTACTGAAGGTATGGTAGCTAAAATACCTGTTTTAAATGGAGATACATCAACAGGAACTATAATGACTTATGGATATAATCCTAAAATAGGAAAATGGAGTCCGTTTCATGGCGCAATGTATGCTGTAGTAGAGTCTGTGTGTAAAGTAGTAGCTATGGGGGGAAATTATAAAACTATAAGACTTACTCTTCAAGAATACTTTGAAAAGCTGGGAGATAATAAAGAAAAATGGGGCAAACCATTGAGTGCTCTACTTGGAGCTTTTTATGTTCAAAAACAACTCAATATACCTGCTATAGGTGGAAAAGATAGTATGTCAGGTACTTTTAAAGATATAGATGTTCCACCAACACTAGTATCATTTGCTGTAGATACTGTGGATGTAAATCATGTGATATCCCCAGAATTTAAAAATATAAATTCTAAAGTAGTATATTTATCCACAAAAAAATATGAAGATGAAGTTATAGATTTTGATGAATTAAAGAAAAATCTAGAAAAAGTAACTAGTCTTATAAAAAACAAAAAAGTAATATCAGTGCATACTGTAAAAAGTGGAGGCATATGTGAAGCAATAAGTAAAATGAGTTTTGGTAATAAAATAGGATTTAAATTTGAAGATATAAAAGAAAATGAATTATTTTCACCTGATTATGGAAGTTTCATATTAGAAATTAATGAAAATGTAGATGTTGATAAAGAATTTGAAGGATATAATTATAAAGTTTTAGGAAATACTCAAGAAAAACCATTTATAAATGTAAATGGAATTGAATTAGAACTAGATGAAATTCATAATAAATGGTGCGAGCCACTTGAAAGTGTATTTTCAACCAAGACAGAGCCTGTTGATAAAAAAATTGGAAATGTATATTATAAATCTCATAAAATATTAAAATCTAAACTAAATATAGGAAAACCAAGAGTTATTATCCCAGTATTTCCAGGCACTAATTGTGAATATGATTTAACAAAAGCTTTTGAGAAATCAGGAGCTATTGTTAATACAAGTATATTTAAGAATTTAACTCAAAATGATATAAAAGAAAGTATAGATAATTTAGTTAAAGAAATAAATTCATCTCAAATAATAATGCTTCCTGGAGGATTTAGTGCGGGAGATGAGCCAGATGGTTCTGGTAAATTTATAGCAACTATATTTAGAAATCCAAAAGTTAAAGAAGCTGTAATGAAATTTTTAAATAATAAAGATGGATTAATTCTTGGAATATGTAATGGATTTCAAGCTTTAATAAAATTAGGTCTTCTTCCTTATGGTGAAATTAAAGATACAAATGAAGATGACCCAACTCTTACTTATAACAAGATAGGGAGACATCAATCTAGAATTGTAAGAACTAAAATTACATCTAATTTATCGCCATGGCTGAGTAATGTAAATGTAGGAGATGTTCATTCAATAGCCATATCCCATGGAGAAGGAAGATTTGTATGTAGTGAAGATTTAATTAAGAAATTAATTGAAAATGGTCAAGTAGCAACTCAATATGTAGATTTTGATAATAATGCTACTTATGATATAGACTTTAATCCGAATGGTTCATTCTATGCAGTAGAAGGAATAACTAGTCTAGATGGAAGAATATTTGGGAAAATGGGACATTCTGAAAGAATAGGATCTAATGTATTTAAAAACATAGAAGGATTTAAAGAACAAAAAATATTTGAATCAGGAGTAAATTATTTTAAATAATAACAAAATACCATAAGACTTATGAGCTTATGGTATTTTCTAATGCAATTGAACTATCGTTAATTAGTTTTGTAAATGAATCTGTATCTACTGGAGGACTGAATAAATATCCTTGAATTAAATTGCATTTATGGCTTTTAAAAAATTTTAATTGTTCATCAGTTTCTACGCCTTCTGCAATAAGGGTAAGATTTAGGCTTTTAGCCATGGCGATAATTGCTGAAACTATGTTGTTGTTATTTAAATCAATATTAAGATCCTTAGTAAAAGATCTATCTATTTTTAATTTTGAAATAGATAAGTTTTTAAGTTGAGCAAGGGAAGAATATCCTGTTCCAAAATCATCTATAGATATATTTAGCTTTAAATTTTTTAAATTATTAACTACATCCATTATATAATCTATATTTTCCATATATATACTTTCTGTAATTTCTAAATTCAGATATTCAGGATTAAGACCAGTTTCTCTTAATATATTTGAAACTAAATTTACAAAATCTTTTTGTCTTAACTGGCTAACGGATATATTAATAGAAATAAAAATATTTTCATATCCAAAATTATGCCATTTTTTAGTTTGAAGAGATGCAGTTCTTAAAACCCATTCACCAATTGAATTTATAAATCCTTTAGACTCAGCTATAGGTATGAACTTATTTGGAGGAACAAATCCAAGTTTAGGATGCTTCCATCTTAATAAAGCTTCAGCTCCTATAATTTTTTTAATATTTGTATCTATTATAGGCTGATAATAAATTTTGAATTCATTTCTTTTTAATGCATTTCTTAAGTGGTTTTCTAATATGAATTCTTCTTTTACTTTTTCATTTAAATCATTTGAATATAATTCGAATTTGTTTTTTCCACTGTTTTTTGCTTTATACATTGCCATATCAGCATTTTTTATTAATGTATCACTACTTATGCCATGGGTTGGATATAGAGATATTCCAATACTGCAAGAAATATGTAACTCATGATTATCTATAAAATAAGGTTCTTTAAAAATATCTATTATTTTTTGTGCTGTTTTTATTGAATCTTGAGTATTTTTAATCTGAGGAAGAAGTATTAAAAATTCGTCTCCACCAATTCTTGCAATTATATTATTTTTACCTACTTGTTTTTTTAATTGATTAGCAATTTTCTTAAGAAGTTTATCTCCTATAGAATGACCTAAATTATCATTTATCTTTTTAAAATCATCTAAATCTATAAACATTACCGATAGCATTTTCTTGTTTTTAGAGTATTTATTCAAATACCAATCTAGCTTTTCTTTAAAAAATGCTCTATTATAAAGTCCTGTAAGTGAATCTCTAAAAGCAAGATACTTAATCTTTTTTTCTTTATTTATGTTTTCAGTAATATCATATACAATTGAGTATAATAATTTTTTTCCGCCACAATTAATAGGACCACTATAAACTCTTACATGCTTTATTTCTCCATTTGATAAACGGTGTTTAAAATGAAAATTATTTTTTTGGTTATTTTTAATTTTTTTAAGATATGAAAATACTTTTTTATCATTAGAAACATTAATATCTGTTATTTTCATATTAGTTAGTTCATTTTTATCATATCCATAAAAGGAGCAAGCTGCTGGATTTGCATCTATTATATATCCACTATCTGGATCTATAATAAGCATTGTTAAATGGTTATTATTATATATACTCTTATAAAAGCTTTCTTGGTGTTTAATTTTTGAAATATATTTACCAATAAGCCTATAAAGAAGTACAGATGTTATAATAACGTAAAGTGAGCCTTTATATGTTTGCAATTTATCAAAATTAAAATAATAATTAAGAATACTATCTGATAATAAAATCCATGTAAGACCTGAAAAAAGATAAATAAATACTATTTTAAAAAGAATATTATTTTCATTAATATAATCTAGAGTTTTACTTTTAGTTTTTTTAATATTCATAAATAAGCTCCTTACTTTAGTTATAATAAATATATATTCTTATAATTTTTATCGGAGTATATATTAAAAATTTTATCTGGTAATTACTTCTTTAAGCTTTTGATTAAAATAAATATAGTTCTTGTATATAAAACCAGTAATGTATAAAATAATAATATGTAAATTTAAAATAGGCAGGTAAGACATATGTTTGGATATATTAGAATAAATAAAATGGAGCTAAAATTAAGAGAATATTATACATATAGAGGATATTATTGTGGACTTTGTAAATATTTAAAGGAAAATTTCGGAGAAATATCAAGACTTTCTTTAAATTACGATATCACCTTTTTAATAATATTATTATCTTCTATATATGAATTAAAATCTATAGTTACTAGAGAAAGATGCATTGCAAATCCTATACAAGAAAACTTAAGAATAATAAATGAAATTACAGAGTACGCATCAAATATGAACATTATATTAACTTATAATAAATTAAATGATAATTTAAAAGATGATAAAAGGATAAAAGATTATATTTACTATTTAGGATATAAACATGTATATAATAAAGCATATAATAAATATAAACAAAAATCAGATTATATAAATGAAAAATTAAATGAACTAAGTATTTTAGAAAAACAAAAATGTAATTCTATAGATGAAATGTCAAATATATTTGGATATATAATGGCTGAAATTTTTTCCTATAAAGATGATAAATATAAAGAAATATTAAAATCTATAGGATTTAATATAGGAAAATATATTTACATATTAGATGCTTATGAGGATTTAGATGAAGATTATAAAAAGAAAAGATACAATCCATTCATAGAATATATGCAAAAAAAAGATGAACTTAAACTTAAGGTTGAAAACTTATTATTAATGATACTCTCTTTTATAGAAGGAGATATAGAAAAATTAAATATAAAGAATAACAAAGGAATAATAGATAACATCATATACTCTGGAATGTATTTAAGATTTAAAAATATGCTAAAAGGAAGTGAAGAAAATGAGAAATCCATATGAAATATTAGGTGTTAGAAAAGGAGCTACTAAAGAAGAAGTAAAAAAAGCATATAAAGAACTTGCGAAAAAATATCACCCAGATAGGTATTTGGATAATCCTTTATCACATCTTGCAGAAGAGAAATTTAAGGAGATAAATGAAGCTTATGAAACTATAATGAAAGAAGTTGAAAATACAAACTATAATAACTATAATCAAAATGATTTTTATAAAGTAAGAGAGTATATAAGTAGGGGAGATTTTAGAACAGCTAGAAATATTCTTTCAAACATTAATGATAGAAATAGTGAGTGGTATTATTTAATGGGAATAACATCTATAAGACTTGGATTTTATGATCAAGGATATGATTTTATAAAAAGAGCATATTTTATGGAACCTAATAATATGGAATATAGAAATACTTATGAAAATATAATAAATAGACAAAGAGCATATTCTTCTAAAACTTATGAATATAATCGTGGAGGAGATATGTGTGATGTTTGTGTAAAGCTTTATTGCGCAGACTGTTGTTGTGAATGTTTAGGAGGAGATTTAATAGGCTGTTGTTAGGGGGAATACTATGAGTAAAAGGGTATCTTTTTTGGGAATACTTTTAGGAATTAATCAGATTTTTTTATTTTTTTCTAGCATAATTCCAACTAATAGGTTGTTTTTTTTAGGTATATCATCTCTTCCAATTTCTTTAGTAATAATAGAAAATGGATTTAAGAGTGGATTGTTGTTTTATACAGCTTCGGCTTTACTTTCTATAGTATTAATACCAAATAAAATATACTTAATTCCTTATATATTGTTTTTTGGTATATACGGGCTTATAAAGTATTTAATAGAAAAAAACAGAAATTTAATTATAGAGTATTCACTAAAATTTTTAAGTTTTAATATAATATTTTTTATAGGATATTCTATAATAAAAAATTTTATTTTCGTTAAAATAAATATAATTATTATTTTGATTTCTCAAGTATTTTTTTTAGCATATGATTATGCTTATGGATTATTTATAAATTATTATTATGAAAAAATAAAAGGGAAGATGGGGCTATAAATCCCCATTTTCAATTGATATGCTAACACTAGGGTCTAAATTATATATGACATCTTTTCTTTCAACTATAATTTTTGTATTTTTAGAAAGATAAGGGTCCTTCTTTATGTTGCATAAAAGTTCTTTTGCGGGATTTATAGCTACTGGATTTCCTACTCTTTTGAGCATTGTGAAGTCTCCATTAGTATCTCCATAAGCAAAAGATTTTTCTAAATCTAAATCATATTTTTTTACAAAGTTATTTATTGCTTTATTTTTACTTTCTGAATCCCACATAGGAATAACTTTACCTGTAAATATATCATTTTCAAATATATAGTTACTTCCTATATAATCTGTTACATTATATTTTTTAGCCATTTTTCTTACTAGAAAATCTGGACTGCCAGATATGAATATAACTATATGATTATTATTTACGTGATACTTTATTTTAGAGCGAGTATATCTATATACTCTTTCAGCTTTTAAATTGATTACCTGTTTACTGGTAAAATCTATACTTCTTTTAGTAAGTCCTTTTATAGAATTTATATATATTTCTGCTAGTTCTAGTAAATAATCATCATAGTTTCCCTGCCTTTTATCCCAGTTTAAAAAAGTTTTTTTTGCATGAGAGTGCCAAAGAGAAGGATCGATTATATCGTATTTAATAAGTTTTTTAAAATGTTCAACCATTAATGAATCTCTATATAAAGTTCCATCGATATCGAAAAAAGCTGCTATTTTTTTCATCAAGTCACCACCTTTATAAGATATAATAATATTATTTTACTATAATAAATAGAAAATTATAAATTACATTTATTATAACATTTATTTAATTAAAAATAGTATTTTAAATATACTATGAAAATATTATGCAAGAAGGTGAATGAATGGAGTTTTTATTTGCTAAAGTAACAAATTCTAGGCTTATGGGAAGTATTGTTTACTCAATTTAAAATAAATAATAATCATGTTAAAAAAGAAGAGTATTTGATAAGTGAAGATATATTTATTTAGATGATATTTTTAATGAAAAATATGGAAATTATATAAATCTAGAAAATGAATATTTATTTCCAGAATCTATAATATATGAATTTGCAGAAAATGGATATGGTAATTTTTATGATTTTATTAAAAAATAATTTGTAAAATAGATTTAGTAGATAATACTGAAGTATTAGATATTGAAATAGAAAGTACTAAAAGTAAAGTAATTGAAAAAGTACATAAAAAAGAAATTAGAAATAAAGTAAGAAATTCTATTTTGAAATTAGATATAAAATATAAAGAAGTTATTTTTTTAAGATACTATAATGAACTATCTTGCAATGAAATTGCTAATAAATTAAACTTAAATGTAAATACAGTTATAACTAGGATAAATAGAGCAAAAAGGATATTAAATAATTTATTAAAGGCAGAAGGTGAAACATATGAATAAAAAAGATGAAATAGATATTTTACTAGAAGATATTTTAAAAGAAGAAGTAGATAATGTTAATATTTCTGGTAAAGAAATTGAGTTTGAGTGGAGAAAGTTTCAAAAATTACAAAGAGAAAAAAACAAAAAAAATCTAATGAATGTAAAAAGTTTATTTGGATTGCAGCTGCATTAGCTTGTATTTGTTTTACTTTAATGGATTCTTTTCCTTCAAATGAATTAATTTTACATAAAATATTTACTCAAAAATATAAACATAAAGAATTAAATGTTATTTATTTAGAATAAAAATACACTTAAAAAAATATATAAGGAACAAGTCGAAAAAGCTTATTAACAAGCTGCTTTGACTTGTTTTTTATTTTTTTGATTTTTTCAAAAAAATTTAAAAAAAGTGAAATTTTTTTGAATTTCGATTGTCTTTATTTATGTGAAGAGATTTTATTAAATTTTTAAATGGCCATTTGAAAGTGAAAATCTCAATATAGTAGTATCACTTTATGTATACGATGATGACTATGACAGAATTGCAAGATCAACTAGTGGTGGAGATGGAGACCAAGAACTAATAGAAAGATTACCTGTAAGAGGTGGAAGGTATTATTACATAAAAATTGAAGGTGCTGGAAGACGTGATTATGATAGAAATCATTCGTATCATGTAAGAGCAAAATGGTATTCTTCTGGAGGTAGTAGAGTAGACAAAGATAGATATGAAGATAATAATGATTTTGATGAAGCAACAAGATTAAGTGGAGACTCAAATACTATATATGCTACTATACATGACGATGATGATAGAGATTATTATAGAATTGAAGTCGAAAGAGAAAGTACAATAAGAATAGATTTAACTAATATTCCGAGAAGATTAGACTATGACTTAAAACTATACGATGACGATGAAGATAAAATAGATTCTTCTATAAATAATGATGGAGAAGATGAACATATAGAAAAAACTTTACGTCCAGGAAGATATTATATAAGAGTTCATGGTTGTGGAAGTGATTACGATGAAGATCATAAATACAGATTGAGTTATTCAATAGAAGGTTCATCTGTTGCTGATTCTACATTAAAAAATATAATAAAAGTTACTTACAAATATAAAGGTGAAGAACAGAATGTATATTTCTTAAATGCAGGTATTGAAGATGGAACAATTAAATTTTATGAAGATACAATAGTTAAGATTCAAACTTCATTAACGCAAGCTATACCGTATATTATGTCCGGAGGAAATTTAGTACAAGCATTAACAATTGGTACAAATATCCCTAGTCCAAGTGATATAAATAGAAGTTCATCATCACGAAGAACAAGAAGAAGTATAAGGGATTTTGATTTATCCCTTAAAATAGATCTTGATAAAATTGAAAATATGGTCAAAGATTTTATATATAGTGATGCTTTTGGTATAGACAGACATTGTTTTACAGAAAATGAGATTACAATGATAAATAAAGGTATAGTTACTGCAATAGGCTCAGACTATAGCTTTGGTATAACCGATTTATCTAATAAAGGTCTAGGAAAACTAACAGAATGGTTTGGCGAAACTAATATTGTAAAAGCTAATCAAAAAGATTATTATTATTGTTATGGTGAAACTCAAGCGCATATTGCTGTAATGGCATTAGCCTATGTTGAAAATGAAGTGATTAGAAAAAATTATAGTTGGGTTAAAGATCAAATTAATAACTTAAAAAATATTAAAATATCATTGCCTAGAATAAACTATGATTCAGCAAAAGTAGCACTTGCTGGTGCTGGAGGATCATGGGGAGTAAGTGTAAGTTCTGCTGAAGTAGCTGTTGGTAAAGTTGGTGGAACATTTGCTGTTGGTTTTTATTTAGCTTCTCAACTTGGCGGATATAAAGCTAGTATGAACTTACCTGATTCTCAACGTAGAATGAATCGTACTTCTAAAAAAAGTAGTTCAGAAATAAAACAAGTTGCTAATAATCGTTCAGAATTAGAAGAATTAGCAAAAGATCGTAATGGACATATGCAGGAAAGACATGTTAAAGTTAATGATAGAGATATTAAAAATAGAAGTAAAAATGTACCTAATAGACCTGCAACAAGATGGAAAAGTAAAGATACATTGTTAAATACTTTAGAAGAGATGTTGAAAAATAATAGTGATGATATTGCGAATTGGATAGACGGTAAAAACAGAAACTTTAATAATAGAAATGTACAATTTATAACAGGTCGAAATGGAGAGCGTAGATTAAGAATAGAATACATAGGAAATAATTCTTTAGGTTTTGGTTATAGAAATGGGAATGTAATTCCTAAAGAACAGATTAAAAATGCTATATTTGTTTTACAAGAAAGTCCAAATAAATATGGATTTGAATTTATCACAGGATACCCTTGTAAATAAATTAGTTTATAGTATTTAAAAATATATTATTTGTAGAATATTATTAAAAGGAGTTGAATATATGATAGAGAATTCAAATATTAAGAGAAAAAGATTAATAGAGAGTTTAAATAGTGTTGACTTTAAACTAGTATTAATTGACAATCATCCTATAATAAAAATTAAAGAAGAACTAGTTGATAAGGTATATCAAGATGAAAATGACGTTAGAATTAAATGTTTTGAATTTGGAGAAGATTTTATAAAAATATTGAGAAAAGAGAAATTTGATAATATATTTGTACAAGCTTTATTTCATACAGAGCCTTTAGTGAATTTTTTTGAAAATAAATATGTTGATTATGAACATATAAATGAATGTTATTATGAAATAAAAACAAATGAGAAAGATATAAAAGACACTTTTATACATCATTTTGAAGTTGGAGGTGCTATGAAAACTTTAGAAACAGAAGAAGAGTCTATAGAGCTTTCTAAAAGATTGTATAATGTTATTTGTGAGAATATAAATTCAGATTTATATCTTTATTTCACACCAGGAGTGTGGAATGATTATTTCTTTGGTATAGCCTGGGATAGGACGTATATAATAGTAAATATTACTACAAGAAAACTGTGGGTTATGTGCTTTACAGATACAGATTAAAATACATTATATAGCAATAAGTATTTTAGCATTATAATAATATAATGGATTCTATAAATCAATTTGAAGTTTACACAAATTTATTTATAGAATCCTTGTTTATATTATAAAGCAAAGCTTTTTTTAAATTCCATATCTTCATTCAAAACTTCTATGAAACAGTCCACTATAGTAGGATCAAATTGAGAACCTTTATTTTCATTTAATATATCAACAGCTTGGTCTATATTAAATTTACTTCTATAACATCTATCTGATGTCATAGCATCAAAAGCATCAGCAACAGCTATTATTTTAGATTCTAAAGGAATATCATTTCCTTTAAATCCTAAAGGATAACCTTTACCATCTATTCTTTCGTGATGGAATCTTACTATGTGTTTTATATTGTCCATATAAGATATTTTTTCTAAAATTTTATATCCTTTTTCAGGATGAGTTTTTATTATATCAAACTCATCATCAGTTAATCTTTCTGGTTTATTTAGAATAGATTCAGGAATTCCAAGTTTTCCTATATCATGAATTAATGCTGCAACTTCAATTTCTCTTATGTTTTTCAAATTAAGTTTTTTAGCTATTTTTTTAGAGTAGTTAGCAACTCTATGAGAATGACCAACGGTATAGCTATCTTTTACTTCTAATGAAACCATAATAGCTTCTATTATTTCTATATAATTTTTGTTGTTTTCATCAATTTTTTCTTTTATTGTCTTTGAAAGATTATTTACTGAATTAGACAGCATATCAAACTCTTCAATGTTGGTATTTGAATTTAATTTAATATTATAATTGCCCTTTGATATTAAATCTATTTGATGAACTGTAGATTTAATCTTAGAATTTATAGTCTCAAATATTCTATTCATAAAATAAATAAATATTAATAACATTATGAAAAATATTATTAAAAATATAATATGTATTTTGTAAAAATAATCTTTTATATTATCTTTTTTTGGGATTATTTTTATAAAACCTAATGTTTCATTATTGTTATTTTTTAAAGGAATATAAGTTGAATATTTAATATTAAAATATATATTTTTATTAGATAGAAAAGTTAAACTTTCAAAATTATAAATTTTTTTTATTAAGTTTTCTAATTTTGATGTATCTATTCTATCTGCAATTATCATGTATCCAGAAGGAGCTTTATTTCCTAGGCCATCAAAAATAGGAGAAGAAGATATAATGTAAAAATTAGAATCAATATTTACTAAGTCTGTATACTGCTGAGAATTTTTGAATGTTGAATTTATTATATCTATTTTATTTATATTAAGGTCTATATCATATTTTGAATAATTTATAATAGGAGTTTTATCTTTATCTAATATTTTAATAAAATCATAATCATATTGACTTGAAAAATAATATACTAAATTATTATTAATCCAATCTATATTTTTATTTTCTACTGCATTATAAATTTCATTCCAATAAGAATTTTCTAGAACTATATTGGATAAAGAATATTTTTCGTTTTCTAGTAAAGTTTGGATTATATTTATTTGAGTATCTTTATACTTTTTTTCGATAGATAAAAAGCCTTTATTCAAAAATAGTTTTGTTAAAATTGAGAAAATACTAAAGAAAAGTATTAAAATAGCAATCATTGTAATTAAATAATGCTTTTTTAAATTCATACTATTTATCCTCTCTAGTAAAAAATTTATAATTTCAATATTAATTGTAATTATAATGAAATTATATTGTAATAATATTGTAACATTTCATAGAAGATTTTGGAATAAGGGAAAGGATGGTATTATATTTTGTGCATTTTTTTATAAAATAGATTAGAAAGATTGATACTAATAGATAAGGTTAATAATATAATTGTATTTCACAAGAAAAGTAGTATACTATATTAGAGGTTATTTTTTACATAAAGAAAGGATGATCTATTTGGATTATTTAGTATTAATAGCAGGATTTATATTTTTAATAAAAGGGGCAGATTTTTTTGTAGATGGATCTTCATCAATAGCAAAAAAGTTTAGGGTTCCCCCTATACTTATAGGGCTTACTATTGTTGCGTTCGGTACAAGTGCTCCTGAAGCGGCAGTAAGTATAAATGCTGCACTTAAGGGTTCAAATGAAATTGCACTTGGTAATGTTATAGGCTCTAATTTATTTAATTTTTTACTTGTAATAGGAATATCTTCTGTGATAAATCCTATGAAAGTTCAAAAAGGAACTATATTAAAGGAATTTCCTTTTACTATTTTAACTTCGCTAGTATTGTTTATACTGTGTGCAGATATACCATTACAAGGAGCTAGTGTTGATATATTATCTAGAGCTGATGGACTTATACTTTTATCTTTATTTTTAATATTTTTATATTATCTTGTAGAGATGGCAATACTCTCAAAAGAAGATTATAAAGAGGAAGTAAAAGATATATCATTAGGTAAAAGTATAATAATTAGCATAGTAGGAATAATAGGAATAATGTTTGGATCAGAATGGGTAGTAAATGCAAGCTCTTCTATTGCTATAAGATTTGGAATGAGTCAAAATTTAGTAGGACTTACTATTGTAGCGGTTGGAACATCTCTTCCAGAACTTGTAACATCTATTGTAGCAGCATTTAAAAACGAAAGTGATATTGCAATGGGAAATGTTATAGGTTCTAATATGTTTAACTTATTATTTGTACTTGGAATATCATCAGTTATAAGACCTATTCCTATAAATTCTATTATATTTGTTGATATGATTTATCTTTTGATAGTTACTATAATAACTTATTTATTTGCTATAACAAAGAGAACTGTATATAGAGGAGAAGGAATGTTTTTAAGCTTATCTTATGTAGTATATATGGCATTTATAATAATGAGAAATTAAGCCACTTGAGTTTTCAAGTGGTTTTGTTTTTTTTGTCAAAAAATATTGACCCACTGTTGACAACTTGATAGAATAAGTTTAATATTTATAAAAATTATAGGGGTGTATACATATGACAGATTTATATTGCGCTATTGATTTAGGCGGAACTAAAATTAATATAGGTATTATGACTAAAAATGGAGAAGTTCTAGATGACATTAAAATCTTAACTGAAGTAGAAAAAGGACCAGAAAATGCTATTAAAAATATAAAAAATGCTATTTATGAATTATTAAAGAAACTTAATTTAAAAAAAGAAGATTTAAAAGGAATAGGAATAGGTTCTCCTGGGCCTTTAGATAGTGAAAGAGGAGTAATAATAGAAAGTGCAAATTTAAAAGGTTGGAAAAATGTTGAAATAGTAAAAAATCTTTCAGGTGATTTTAAAAATATTCCTATAAAGCTTGAAAATGACGGAAATGCAGCTGCTTTAGGTGAATATTTATTTGGGTTTGGGAAAGGTTCGAGAAACTTTATATACATAACAGTTAGCACAGGAGTAGGTGGAGGAGCCGTAATAGACGGAAAACTCCAAAAGGGAGGAAATTCAAATGCATTTGAAGTAGGTCATACAATTATAAGTATTAATGGGCCTAAGTGCAACTGTGGAAATAATGGATGCTTAGAAGCATTTGCTTCAGGAACTGCTATAGAAAGAATTGCAGAGGAAAAGCTTTTAGAGGGAAGAGAAAGTTTAATTTCTCAAATTAAAGGAAAAGGAAAATTAAAGGCTGAACATGTATTTGAAGCAGCAAAAAAAGGTGATAAGCTAGCACTTGAAATAGTAGAAAATGAAGGGTATTATCTTGGCATAGGACTTTTTAATATAATGGCTCTTTATAATCCAGAAAAAATAAGTATAGGTGGAGGAGTTTCAAACGCTTTAGAAATGTTCTATGATAAGATGATAGAAACTATCAATAATATGTCTTTAAAAGCCAGCACACAAATATGTAAGATAGAAAAAGCTCAAAGAAAGGATTGTGGCTTAGTAGGGGCTGGAGCATTAGCTTTTTATGAAAAAAGGTAGGACAAGTGTCTTACCTTTTTTGCTGTTTTATTAACTATAGAGCAAAAAAGTGAAGGGTAAAAAAATGAATTTTTTGAAAATTGACTAAAAAGTGAAGATAGACGACAATTATTTTAATTGTTAAGGTGATATAATAAAATCATCAAAGGAAAACATTTTCACAACAAGGAAAACATTTTCAAGAGGAGGTTATATTAATGGCTTTTAAAAAATTAAAAAAAACAGTGGCTGTTTTATCTATAGCAGCTCTTACTATGGGAGTTTTTGCTGGATGTGGTCAAAGTGTTGAAGAACAAACAAGTGATAATGGAGCAAATGATGACAAAATTGTTATAGGATTTTCAATGGATACTTTAAAGGAAGAAAGATGGCAAAAGGATAGAGATGTATTAATGGCTAGAGCTAAAGAGCTTGGTGTAGAAATATTAATACAAGCTGCTAACGGTGATGACAATAAGCAAATAGCACAAGCAGAAAATTTAATTTCTCAAGGTGTAGATGTTTTAATGGTTGCACCACACAATGCTGAAGTTGCAGCATCAATTGTTGAAGCTGCACATGAAGAAGGAATACCAGTTCTTTCTTATGATAGATTAATAAAAAATTCTGATGTAGACGTTTATGTATCTTTTGATAATGAAAAAGTTGGTAGACTTCAAGCTGAATATATAACTAAACTTGTTCCAAAAGGAAACTATGTCTATATAGGAGGAGCTCCTACAGATAATAATGCTCACTTATTCAAAAAAGGTGCCATGGATATACTAAAACCATTTATAGATAAAGGAGATATAAATTTAGTTTACGATCAAATGTCTAAAGACTGGCAGCCATCAGAAGCTCAAAAGCATATGGAAAATGCCTTAACTGCTAATAAAAATAAAGTTGATGCTGTAATTTGTGCTAATGATGGTACTGGTGGAGGAGCTATTTCAGCACTTGCTGAGCAACAATTAGCTGGTAAGGTACCTGTAACAGGTCAAGATGCAGAGCTTGCAGCTTGTCAAAGAATAGTTGAAGGTCTTCAAAGCATGACAGTGTATAAACCAATACCAAAGCTTGCTGAAACTGCTTTAGACACTGCTATTAAGCTTGCTAAAAAGGAAGAAGTAGAAACAAACAATAAAGTAAACAATGGTAAAATAGATGTTCCATCTGTACTTCTTGAACCTGTAGTTGTAGATAAAGAAAATATGATGGATACAATAGTAAAAGATAACTATCATCCATTTGAAGAAATTTATAAAAACATACCAGAAGATCAAAGACCAAAACAATAATATTAATTTATAAATAAAGGGGTTAGTTTTTCTAACCTCTTTATTTAAATAAGTCATTAGGAGGTGGCCCTATGAGTGAATATATTTTAGAAATGAGGGGAATAACTAAAGAATTTCCTGGTGTTAAAGCATTAGATAATGTAAATTTTAAAGTTAAAAAAGGGGAAGTACATGCTCTATGTGGAGAAAATGGGGCTGGTAAATCTACTTTAATGAAAGTATTAAGTGGTGTTTATCCTTATGGCAGCTATAGTGGAGATATAGTATTAAAAGATGAAGTTCAAAAGTTTTATGGAATAAAAGATTCAGAAAAAAAGAAAATAGCTATAGTGTATCAAGAATTGGCACTTGTTCCTCAAATGACAGTTGCTGAAAATATATATTTAGCTAATGAGCCTCTAAAGTTTGGAAGTACTACAATAGATGATGATAAATTAAATTATATGGCTAAAGATTTAATAGATAGATTAGGTCTTAATATAAACCCTTCTACTAAAGTAGGAACTTTAGGAGTAGGTATTCAACAGTTAGTAGAAATCGCTAAGGCTTTATCCAAGGATGTAGAAGTATTAATACTTGATGAGCCTACAGCAGCACTTACTGAAAGTGAGGTTGAAACTTTATTTAGAATAATAAAGGAGCTTAAAAAAACAGGAATAACTTTTATAATAATCACTCATAAGCTTGAGGAAATATTTGAAATAGCAGATACTGTAACTATTCTAAGAGATGGACAAACAATATCATCTCATGATATAGAAGAGTTAGATGAGGATAAAATAATACAAAAAATGGTAGGGAGAGAACTTACAGAAAGATATCCAAAGGTAGTTCATAAAGGTGAAGAAACAATACTTGAAGTAAAAAACTTTACTGTTTATGACCCAAACAATCCAGATAAAAAGCTTGTTGATGATGTTTCTTTTAACGTTAAAAAAGGAGAGATACTTGGGATATCAGGACTTGTTGGTGCTGGTAGAACAGAGCTTATTATGGGTATTTTTGGAGCATATGGAAAATTAGCAGAGGGTGAAATTTATTTAGAAAATAATAAAGTTGAAATCAATTCACCTATGGATGCCATAAAGAATGGGCTTGCATTGGTGACTGAAGATAGAAAGGGAAATGGATTAGTACTTAGCCAAAGTATTATGGTTAACACTACCTTGGCTTCACTAGATAAGGTTTTAACGGGTGGAATATTAGATGAAAACAAAGAGATTTATCATACAAATAAATATGTAGATGAGCTTAAAACTAAAACTCCTCATATTGAGCAAAAAGTAGGGAACTTATCTGGAGGAAACCAGCAAAAAGTTGTACTTGCAAAATGGCTAATGACAGAACCTAAAATTTTATTCCTAGATGAACCTACAAGAGGTATAGATGTAGGGGCTAAATATGAGATATATAATATAATGAATCAGTTAGTAGAAAAGGGAGTTGCTGTTGTAATGATTTCATCAGAGCTTCCAGAAATATTAGGGATGTCAGATAGGATACTTGTAATGCATGAAGGTAAAATTAAAGGTGAATTAAATTATGAAGATGCGACCCAAGAGGAAGTAATGTACTTTGCGACAGGAAGGAGAAGTGAAAAAAATGAGTAAAGCTTCTATTAAAGATATACAAAAAAGACAAATAGATATTAGAAAGTATACTATGATTATAGCTCTTGTTGGTATATGGATTTTATTTAGCTTTCTTGATAAGAGTGGAACTTTTTTAACACCTAGAAATATGTCAAATCTATTTAAACAAATGGCTGTAACAGCGGTATTGGCCATGGGTATGTTTATGATATTAGTAGACTTACACATAGATTTATCATTAGGATCATTAGTTGGATTGACTGGTGGGGTTTGTGCATTACTTATGTATAAATTAGGATTAAATCCATTTATAGCAATAATACTTACCATGGCTTTAGGGGTAGTATGTGGAGTTATAACAGGTACATGGGTAAACGCAGGAGTTCCAGCGTTTATAGCATCTTTAGGTGGTATGCTTGCTTATAGAGGAGCAATAATGGGAATATCTAGAGGAGAATCAATTCCTATAAGTGATGCTGGATTTAGATTTTTAGGAACTGCTTATGTGCCAAAAACTTTAGGATTAATAATTGCGATAATAGCATGTATATTTGTTGTAATAAGTGCTTTTAAGAAAAGAAATGCTAGAATTAAATTTGGATTTAAAGTTAAATCTATGGCTTTAGAAATAATTTATTTAGTTATATATGTAGCTATAATTATGGGATTTGTTTTACTTATGAATTCATATAAAGGAATTCCAATGCCAATAATGATAGTATTAGGCTTAGCTTTAATATTAAGCTTTGTAGCAACTAAAACAAAATTTGGAAGACAGGTATTTGCAATAGGAGGAAATAAAGAAGCAGCAAGGCTTTCAGGTATAGATATAAAGAAAAGAACTCTTCAAATATTTATAATATCTGGACTTATGGCAGCTATTGCTGGGATATTATTAACTGCAAGATTAGGAACAGCTACAACAGACGCTGGTAATGGATTTGAGCTTGATGCAGTTGCATCTTGTGTTATAGGAGGAACATCACTTCTTGGAGGAGAAGGGACTATAATTGGAGCTGTTTTAGGTGCTCTTGTTATGGCATCTATAGATAATGGAATGAGTATATTAAATACTGAGGCATATTGGCAGTTAATAGTGAAAGGGTTAATATTAGTAATAGCTGTATTTGTAGATATTTACAATAAAAAGAAGGGAAGAACATTTTAAAAATAGAATATATATTTTTAATAATAATAAAAAGAACCCTGAAAAATATATTTCAGGGTTTTTGTATATTGGGGGATATTATGAAGAAGTATATAGTTATTTTAACCATTTTTATGATTGTTATAACAATTTTTTTAAATCCAAGATCTATGTTAAAAAAAAATCAAAATCAATATTATATAAAAACAGGTAAATATCATTTTGCGCTTATATTAAAACAAGAAGATTCATATTGGACTAGAGTTGAAGAAGGAGCAAGAGATGCAGCAAAAGAATTAGGTGTTACAATAACTGTATTAAAAAATGAGTACTTTGATAAATCTACTCATTTAGATTTTATAGATAGAGAACTGGAATCTAATGTAGATGGAATAATTTCATATTCATTAAATGAAGAAAGCTATAAAAATTTAATAGATAAATGTATAAAAAAAGGTGTACAGTTTGTCACAGTAGAAGAAGATACACCAAAAAGTAAAAGGAATGCCTATATAGGAACAAATAGCTATTATATAGGAAATTTACTGGCTAATAGATTATTAGAGAGTATAGATTATAGAGGAAATATAGGGGTTATAATGGAAAATAAAGAAGACGGCTTAAAGCTTATAGGAATACATGATGAAATAATAAAAAATAAAAATGTATCTATTGTAGATACGAGCTATATAGATAGTAAAGGAATAAATACATATGAAGTTATAAAGAATATGATAATAAAAAATAGAGATTTAAAAGGATTAATTTGTACAGATGGTTATGCAACATCAACGGCTGGAAAAGTATTAGTAAGACTTAATAAGGTTGGTAAAATTAAAATTGTAGGAATGGATGACTTAGAAGAAACACTAAGATTTATAAAAATAGGAGTTATTGAAGGAAGCTTAGTTAGAAATCCATATGATATAGGATATAAAGCAGTTAAAGCAATGTATAAAATAAAGAAAAATGAATTTGTAGAAGATACTATATTTACAAATCTAAAATATGTAAACAAGGAGACGCTAAATGAAGAGTAAATTTGTATCTATAAAAGAAAAACTTATAGTTAGTTATTTGATAATAATAATAATTTCAGCTTGGATAAGCAGTTATAGTATATATATAATTTATGATGTATCAAAAGAATACAATAACTTAATTGAGAACATATTTATATTAAATAAAATACAGGTTCATATAATAGAAAGTAAGAAGAACTTAGATAAATTTCTTTTAACAAGATCTAGAGATTATATAGATGAGATATATTATTCTATAGATGATACGAAATTTAGTGTTTATAAATTTCAAAATAAAAGAATTTCAGAACAAAATTACATGAGATGCAAAGACTTATATAATATGATATATAATTATGAAAACTATTGTGAGGATACATTTAGAATAGCTTTATCATCTTATGATGAAAGCTACATGAAAAATTATAATAATGCAAATAAAGTATATGGATATATATTAAAGGTAATAGGAGAAATTAATAATAATTTATTTGAAGATGCATTTATTAACTATAATAATATATTAAAATATAATCAAAATCTAATTAAAGTACTTTTGTTTATGGTAATATTTATATCTTCGACAAGCTTAATATTCACTTATGTATTTTCCATGAAAATAGTAAAAAGCATAAATTCACTAACTAAAGGTGCAAAACAAGTAGCTAGTGGAAATTTTAATATAGAAAAAATAAATATAAACTCAAATGATGAAGTGGGAATACTATCTAAAGCCTTTAATAAAATGGTTGAAAATATAAAGAATCTTTTAGAAGAAATTAAAAAGAAAACAGAGTTAGAAAAGGAAGCTCATTTTTTAGCACTTCAATCACAAATAAATCCTCACTTTTTATTTAACACTTTAAATGTGATTGCTAAAACATCTTTAATTGAAGGTGCAGACAAAACTTGTGATTTAATAGAGTCATTATCTGATATTTTAAGATATAATTTAAGAAAAATAGATAGTAGTGTACAGCTTAAAGAAGAAATAAGAAATTTAAAAGAATATATACATATTCAAAAAACAAGATTTTTAGACAGGGTAGAGTTTATAGAGGAAATAGATGAAAGCATTTTAGGTTATAAGATACCTTCACTCACTATACAGCCAATAGTAGAAAATTCCTTTATGCATGGTTTAGAAGGAAAAGAAGATAAAGGAATAATAAAACTTATTGCAAAAGATGAAAAGGAATATATACACATAAAAGTAATAGATAATGGAAAAGGATTTGATTTAGATTACAAAAATAAGCCTATAAAAAAAGGACATACCACAGGAATAGGATTAAATAACATAAAAGAAAGGCTGAATATATTTTTTAAAGGAAAAAGTGAAATTTATATAAAAAACTTAGATGAAGGATGCCTTGTAGGTATTAAAATTCCAAAGGTAGGAGATGTAGATGCATAGAATTTTATTAGCAGATGATGAGCCTATAGAAAGAGAAGGATTTAAATTAATAATAAATAAGAACTTCCAAAATATAAATATAGTAGGAGAAGCTAAAAATGGAAGAGAAGTCATAGAGCTTGTTGATGAATTAAGACCTGATATAGTTTTTTTAGATATAAAAATGCCAGGAATAGATGGAATAGAAGCTGCAAAAGAGATAAGAAAAAAATATAAAGATATTAGAATTATTATGGTTTCAGCGTATGATTATTTTTCTTATGCAAAAGAAAGCTTTGCTATAGGCGCTTATGATTATTTATTAAAACCAGTAAGAAGAGCAAAGTTAGTACAAGTATTAGAAAATATAATAAATGAAATAGAAAAAGAAAAGGAAGATAGAAAGGAAAAATTTAAGCTTAAAGAGGAACTTTCGGAAATAAAAAATATACTTGAGGAAAAGCTTGTATCAATAATAATGGAAGAAAATATAGAAAATATAAAAAATAAATTAAATATTTTAAATTTGAAACTAGATATGTATTGTATTATAGCTGTAGAAGGAGAAGAAAAATTATCACAAGAGAATTTTTTGAATTTATATAGAGAAATAACTAGGAATTTTAAACATATAGAAAGAACTATCGTATCAGTTTACAATAATGTAGTATATGTTTTAATAGACTTAGACAACATCCAAAGAGATTATACAGAAAAGAGAAATAAAATATATAATTTGATATTAAATAAATACAATATAAAAACAAAAATAGGTATTTGTATTGGAAAAGATATAAATAATATAAAAGAAAATATACTGAAAGTGAAAGCTAAAAGTCTAATGAACAACTTTAATAACATACAAGGTGAAAGAGATATTAATATTGATTATAAAATTAATATAATAAAAGAAGTAGAAAAAGGAGACAAAGATGCCTTTGAAAATCTAAAAGATATAATTTGGGAAGAAGAAAATGCATATAATTTATATGAACTTTTGAGTATGTTAAGATTTAACATATACAGTAAAACAAAAAAATTTTATTTTGAAGATATAATGCTTAGAATTAAAAAAAATAAAGGTAATTTAAAATCTGTAAAAAAAGATATAATAGAATCAATAGAAAAATATTTTTTAGAAATAAATAATGATAAAAATGAATTAGTTGAGTTGGCTAAAAATTATATATTTAAAAATTATAATAAAGACATAAAATTAGAAGATATAGCTCAAAGATTAGCTATAAGCCCTTATTATTTGAGTAAGCTTTTTAAACAAGAAACAGGAAAAAATTTTATAGATTTTTTAACTGAAATTAGAATAGAGGAATCTAAGAAAATGCTCCTTGATGGAAAAAGTATAAAGAACATATCAAAATCTATTGGATATAGTGATCCTAACTATTTTAGTAGAGTTTTTAAAAAGATAACTGGCATAAGTCCAACTAAATATAAAGAAAAGGAAAAAGGCAGATAAAACTGCCTTTTATTCTTCATCCTCTTCTTCTTCACAATAATAATCCATATCCATCATAGGATTCATACCCATAGGGTACATACCCATCATAGGATTCATACCCATATGGTGCATACCTGGTTGTTGCATACCCATCATAGGATATACATAAACCATATATGCCATAGGCTTCATCATATTCATTTCATCCATATCCATCATAGGATTCATACCCATCATGGGATACATTCCCATATGATACATACTCATCATAGGGCACATATAATGCATACCCATCATAGGATTCATCATATCCATTTCCATTTTATATTTTTTATCTTTTTTATAATGATGCATAACCATACCTCCAGATATAAATTTTTTTCCCTCCATACATATATATTAAATAATGAATAAAAGTGTTACATAAAAAGGTAACTTAAATTTTAAGATAAAATTAAGATTAATATATGAGGGACTATGATAAAATATATGTATATCCTTATATTGGATATTCATAAAAAGGAAGGGGAGTTTAAATTGAAAAAGTTAAAATTATTATTAGCCATGGCTGTAATTGTTATATTATCTTTCACAAGTGTAGCTATGGCACAAGAGAAAAATACAGTTACTCGTATTGAATTTATAAAAATGGCCATGGATTTAGCTAAGATAGAGCTGGTAGACTCAACTGAAACTTCATTTAAAGATATAAAAGCTGAAGATATACCTTACGTAGAAACAGCAGTGAAAAATAAAATATCATCAGGATATGGTGATATGTTTAAACCAGAGAAAAATATTACAAAAGAAGAAGCAGTAACAATACTTGTAAGAGCTTTAGGAGAAGAAGCAATTGCTAAGAGAATGGATACAGAACATATAGAAATTGTATATGATGAGTTAGTATCTTCTTGGGCAAAGTCATACATAGTATACGGTATAAAAGCAGGAATTATAGAAGAAGGTGGAAAGTTCAATCCAAAAGAATTATTAACACAAGAAGAAGCTAAAAAAATTATAGATAAGGCAGCAAACTATTATAATACTTCTTTAACGAGAGAAGGATTAACAGCTGTTAAAATGCTAGATAATGCAACTAAAAACTTAATGGATAAAAAAACATATAAATGTGAAATGACTATGAATATTAATGGAAAAGTTAAATCTGAAGAAGATGAACAGCCTATAAATATGATTATGAATCAAGAGGCTCAATTTGAAGCTCCAGAAACTATGTATGTTAAGCAAAATGTAGTAGTAAAAGATCAAGAATCAGGAGAAGTTAAAACTAATTCAGAAGTTTTTATGAAAGATAGAATTATGTATATAAAATCTGAAGGTGAAGAAAAATGGTTTAAAATGGATATGAATCCTATGATGAACGAATTACAAGGTTTAACTGGGCAAAATTTTAATAATGTGGGTGTATCTAAAGAACAGTTAGAAATGTTTGGAATGTATGCTAAATATGATAAAGATGTTACTTTAGATGGTAAGAATTATTATGTAATATCTATAGATATAGATAAAGATGCATTTAAAGAAATTATGAAACAATTTGCTGATAAAGCAGCAGATATGGCTGTAGAACAGGTTGCTAACATTGAAGATGAACAAAATAAAGATAGTGAAGAAATAGAAAATTTTGCATCTGATGAGCAAAATAAAGAAATGGTTAAGCAAATGATAAAATCAATGATTGAGAATATGGATATGGAAATAGGATATAAATATTATATTGAAAAAGAGACTAAAATGTATGATAAAATGGATATAAAAATGAACATGAATATGAATATGTTTGGAATGACTAGTGAAATGAATTATATTGGAAATGGAAAGTATTATGATTTTGGGAAAGAAGTACAATTTCCTGAGATAAAAGAAAATGATATACAAACGATGGATGATTTGATGAACGATAATATAGAAGAGTAAAATAAGAAACTGGTTGGTTAAATGGCTAACCAGTTTTTTTGATTTTAATATTGTTTTTCATCTTTAAGGAAATTATAACTAACTTATGGATAACATTGATAAAAAAGTGAAAGTAACAACTAGTTTTGAGCAACAGAGTTCGTCAGAACTCGTTGGCGATATGAGTCATGCGATAGCATGAAGTGAATTATTTAGTTTAGATAATAAATATTTTTTTTAAAAAAAATTAAAAAAGTGTTGACGTAATAAAATAAAGATGATATATTATTACTTGTCGTTAAGACAGGAAATAATTGAACTTTGAAAATTAAACAGTAGGTCATAATGAATCACACTAAGTGATTCTGGATATAAAACACATAAGCCAGTTTGAGCAACGGAAATTCGTTAGAATTTCGTTGGCGAAATGGAGTCAATGCGTAGCATTAGACGAAATTTTATTTTGAGAGTTTGATCCTGGCTCAGGATGAACGCTGGCGGCGTGCCTAACACATGCAAGTCGAGCGAGGAGATAAGAGCTTGCTCTTTGATCCTAGCGGCGGACGGGTGAGTAACGCGTGGGTAACCTGCCCTATACACATGGATAACATACCGAAAGGTATGCTAATACAAGAT
>NZ_FRAE01000024.1 GCF_900142235.1 Tepidibacter formicigenes DSM 15518
GATTTGAAGAAGATGTACCTAGGTTTATTATTGATGAATTTATTGAAGATGACTTTTTTGCTTCTGGTTGTGATATTGAGAATTTTGAAGTAAAAATGCCTATACTTATATGTCCAAAATGTAATGGTGAATTAGTTTCAAAAAATACAGATGAGTAGCTCTGCTACTCATCTGAGAGTATCACGAAGTGATATTTTGTTCTTTAATGGAATTGTAATATTTTGATTTATGAATAATAATAATAAATAGAAAGTTTTATTATTAATTCTAAGGAGATATAAATTTATGAACAAAATTATAATTAGTATATGCATTATAGTAGCAATGATTTGTTTTGCTGCATCAAATAATAGCCATCAATCTTATTTTATAAATAATGAAGATTTTATTGGCGAAAAAGAATCTAAACAAGATTATTTAGAAGAAGAAATTTGTTTAAAATTTATAAAGGGAAGTATGTCTTCAAAAAGTGGAGGTATACATACTAATTATTTAGAAAATAATAAAATTGAAGAAATAGCAACTGGATATGAGATATTATCTGAATCAGAGGGACTTATTATGTTATATTATGTAAAAATTCAGGATAAGGATGAATTTGATAAACATTTTAATATAGTAAAAAATAAAATGCTAGATAAAACGAATTTAGTAAAATGGAGAATAAAAGAGGATAACTATAATATAGTTACTAGCAATGCTACGATTGATGATTTAAGAATAATTAGATCTCTTATATATGCATATGATATTTGGAAAGATATGAAGTACTATAATGTTTTAGAAAAAATTAGTAAATCATTGATTAAACATAATGTATACAAAGGTTGTTTAAACAATTATTTTGACATGGAGCATAAATATAAGGCAGAAGAAATTGATATAGCTTATTTAGACTTGTATACTATAAAACTTCTTTCTAATATTAATGATGAATGGGAAAAGGTTTACGATAAAGGGGTAAATATTATAAATGAGGGATATTTATCTTATAAATTTCCACTATACAATAAAAAGTATAATATACGAAAAAAAAGATATTTAAATAGAGAAGTTATCAATTCTATAGATGCTTTGTTAGTTGTACTTCATCTTAGTGAAGTTGGATTGGTAAAAAATGAAACTTTAAAATGGATAAAAGATCAAATGATTTACAATGGCGGTATCTATACAGAATATGATATTAAAACTGGAAAACCTATAGATAATGTAGAATGTACTGCAACATATGCTATAGCTGCAAGAATTGCAAAAAATATAGGAGATGAATCATTATATAGATTATTAATCGATAGAATGCTATTAATGCAAGTAGTAGATAAATCAAGTCCTTTATATGGAGGATTTGGAGATGTAAATACATTAAAGGTCTATTCTTTTGATAATCTACAAGCACTATTGGCATTTTAAACTTTAGGGGGACCAAACTATGAAAAATAGACATGTAGATATATACTTTTTACTTTTAATAATAGAAATATTTAGTGTTACTACACTACTTATATTGAATATAAAAGAAGTTAATTTTATTGACTATGTTTTATGTGTATTAACATTTCTTATAATAATTATATCTTTTTATTCAAATTTAATAATGGGATTAATAACTAGTGCATTTTTAGTATTTGCATATGGTAGTTATATGTTGTATAAAAGTTTATTTTATGAAAATATTAGAATTGGAAATGGTTATTTTTGGATGGTGATATTTCCTTTATCAGCATTTATTTCTGGAAGACTTTCAGACGCTATAAATGAAATAAGAAATAAAAATATTTATCTTGAGAAGCAAATAAGTAATTTGGTAACAGTAGATGAAATAACTGGATTCAATAATTTGAAAGAATTTTACAGAGATTTAAATGAAGAAATAAGTAGATCAAGAAGACACAAATTTTATTTAGTGTTAATGGTAGTTGAAGTTCAGTATTTAGAAGAGTTAATTAGTATTTATGGAATAGATAAAATTAACAAAATTTTGAAGTCTATATCAGTTTTAATTGAAAAGGCTATAAGAACAGAAGATAAAAGGTATAGGATAGGTGAAGAATTATTCGCTATAATAATGCCGAATACAGATATATCTGGTGCAGAGATAGTTAGGCAAAGGTTAAAAAGAGAATTGGAAAATATTTCGATAAATGATGATGATAAAACAAAAACATATAAATTAGATATTAAAATTGCAGCTTTACAATATAATGATAGCATTGATAATTCTTTTCAATTTAAAGAATTAGTTCAAAAGGAGCTTGAATATGATATTTAGAAAAATATTAATATATTTTTTTATATTAGTACTATTTTTTGATGTAATGTATCCATTTCAATTATCAAGTGCTGAAGGTAGCAAAAAGAATGTTTTATTGATATATGATAGAAGACAATTTTTTGGATATGTGGGAGATGTTGTAACTTCCTATAGAGAATTATTTGGACATTTTAATGTTAAAGTTTTTGAAGAAAGTGAAGAAAAATATAAAAAAGGACAAATAGAAAATTTTGATTTTATATTTGTTATAGGAATAAAAGGCGATTTTTGTAATTCTTATTTGTTAGATGACTTAAAAAAAACAAAAAAAATTGTTTGCTGGATAGGGAAAGGAATAGAGAGACTATTAGAAAATAATGAAAATATAAGTTTAAGATATAAAGGGGAGTCTGATAATTTAGTAAAGATATTTTATAGTGATAAATACTTTGATATAGGACTGATTGACGACTTTGTGATTGTAGACAGTCTTTCTAAAAATTCGAAAGTTTATTCTTGGCTAAGTGATGGAAATGCTAAATATCCTTATATAATTAGAGAAAATAATTATTGGTATGTATCTAAAGCAATTAGTTATTCGGTATTATTTTATATATTTGCAGATGTTCTATATGACTTATTTAATGAATACAATATTGAAAAAAATCGAATATTTATAAGAATTGAAGATGTACATCCCTTCAGGGACACAGAAAAGTTAAGGGCTATAGGAGAATACTTAAACAGCAAGAATATTCCCTTTATGATAGCCATGATACCTGCTTATAAAAGATATAATTCATCTTATATAACTTCTTTATCAGAAAACCCTGATTTTGTTAAAACTATTAAATATCTGCAGGAACTTGGAGGGAGTATAATACTGCATGGATATACTCATCAATACTTTGAAAGAAATTTAACTGGAGAAGGATTTGAATTTTGGGATGGAATAAATGATAAACCTTTGGATTTAGATATAGAAAAGTGGATAGATAAAAGAATTGGATTAGGAATACAGGAAAGTATAAAAAATGGTATATACCCTTTAGCTTTTGAAGCTCCACATTATGCTATTTGTCAAAAAGGATATAAAGTGCTTAAAAATTATTTTTCAACATATTGTGGTCATATTCAGACAAGTGATCAAGGATTTACTACATCAACTTATCCTTATACTCTTCATGATACAGAATTATTTAACAAATTTTTACCTGAAAATCTTGGATATGTAGACCCTAATAATCTATTATCTATAAATAAAATTAAAAACAATTTAAAGGAAATCTCTGTAGTTAGAGGATTTACAGCAGGGGTATTTTTCCATCCATACCTTGATATAAAATATCTAAAAGAAATAGTTGAATTTATAGAAGATGAAAACATAGAATTTTATGATTTAAAAAAAGAGGATAACTGGGTTAAATGGAATAACATAACCATAGTATCTAAAAATGGAGAAATAAAAGTGGATTATTCTGAAAATACTGAACAAAATTCAGTGAAAGGAGCTTTTACTCTAGGAACAAAACTATTAATAGTTTTTGTACTGATTATTAATATAATATTTTTAATTATTTTTATCAGGTCAAAGAAAAGATCAAATAAGAATTTATTAGGAGATTGATAATATGAGATTGAGTTTGATAGATTATCTTTTTTTATATTCTTTACTTTCTACATGGCTTCTTTTATTTATGAATATATTTTTAACTTTAAGTGGATATAGGTTCTATACAGCTTCTCTAAGTAAAAAAATAGATATACTTAAAGAAATGACAGAGTTCCCAAGTATATCTATATTAATTCCAGCTCATAACGAAGAAAAAGTGATTGACAAAACTATAAAAGCTATGTTATCTCTCGATTATCCTGAAGATAAATTAGAAGTTATTATTATAAATGATAATTCTAGTGATAATACTGGTGAAATATTGGAAGGGCTTAAGAAGGATTATAATAATAAAAATTTAAAAATTATTACTACTAATAAAATAACTGGAGGAAAAGGAAAATCAAATGCATTAAACATTGGTTATAAAAATTCTAAAAATGAGTATATTGTAGTTTATGATGCTGATAACACACCAGAAAAGCTAGCTTTAAGATATTTAGTATATTCTATAACTAATTCAAATGAGTTAGGGGCAGTGATAGGAAAATTTAGAACTAGGAATAAATATAAAAACTTTTTAACGAGATTTATAAATATCGAGACTTTAAGCTTTCAATGGATGGCTCAAGCAGGAAGATGGCAATTATTTAGGTTGTGTACTATTCCAGGTACAAATTTTATTATTAGAAGAAGTGTAATTGAGAAACTTGGTGGATGGGATATAAATGCTATAGCAGAGGATACTGAAATTAGCTTTAGAATATATAAAATGGGATATAGAATTGGATTTATGCCATTAGCTATAACGTGGGAGCAGGAGCCAGAAAAACTTCGAGTATGGTTTAAGCAGCGAACAAGGTGGGCAAAGGGGAATGTATATGTCCTTGTTAAATATTTAAAGAATATATATAGAGAAAAAACTAAAAGTGTGTTATTTGATTTATATTATTTTTTTTCTGTATATTTTCTATTTTTGTCATCGGTAATATTATCTGACATAATTTTTATTTTAGGATTGTTTACAGATATAAAAATAAGTTTATCAAGTAATTTTTTTTTGATTTGGATTCTTGCGTATATTTTATTTATTCTTGAAGTTAGTATAGCACTAACCATGGAAAAGGGAGAAAGTAACTATAAAAATATTTTATTAGTTGCTATAATGTATTTTTCATATTGTCAGTTATGGATGATAGTAGCTATTAAAGGAATAATATTATATTTTAAGGATGTATTATTTAAACAAGAAATCAAATGGTATAAGACAGAAAGGTTTTAAGTGAGGTGAAGAAATGAAAAAATTAAATTTCTTTATTTATTGTATAGTTTTTTTAATTGTTTTAAATTCAAATTTATTATATACATATGCAAATACAAATGAAAAATATATAATTCAAACAAAAAACAATAATGAAATACAATCTAAAAATTATCATTTAAATAATGATATAACAATAGATGGTATTTTGGGAAGTTATGTATTTTTTATTAATATTGATAAACATTGGCAAGTTAAAAACAATGCTTATTTTGAGATGATTTTTAGTCAAAGCCAGATAAAAAATTATAAAAATTCTACTTTAACAATTGAGATTAATAATATGCCTATTTATAGTGTATGTTTATACGATAAAGATACTAATAAGGAGAGAATAAAAATTCCTATTCCTTTAGATAAAATAAATGAAGGATATAATGAGGTGAAAATAAAATGTTATCATAGAATTACAGATGAACCTTGTGCTGATATTATAAATCCAGGAAATTGGATAGTAATTCATAAAGATTCATACGTTCATATAGAATTTGTTGAAAAGCAGGATAGTGTGAGTTTAATTGATTATCCATATCCTTATTTAAAAAAAAATAAAAACAAACCAGTAAATAATGTCATAATTGTTTCTGATGATTATCGTAACTATGAGCTAAATGCAGCTGTAATTTTAGCAACTAATTTTGGACAAAGGTATCCTTATACAAAATTTGATACAAATATTTCGAAATTTAGTGAGGTTACTGATAAAAGTAAAAGCAATATTATATATATTGGTAGCAAAGATAACACTTCAAAAGAAATATTATCGTTATTATCAGAGGAAGAAATTAACTCTATTTCAGATAAGGCGTTAATTAAAGAGGTTAAATCACCATATAACAGCAATTATAAAATTTTATTAATATTATCAAATGATAAAACAAGTATCTTAAAAGCTGTAAAAGCATTATCAAATGATAATATAATTTTACAAATGGATAAATCATATCAATATATATTTAATGAAACCATTATAAATACAGAAAACTTTTCAGAATCTGAATATATTTCTTTAAAAGATTTAGGTTATTCAAACGTTAAATTGCAAGGGATATTCTATCAAAAAGCTAGTTTTGGTGTTAATATACCTAAAGATTGGATTATAAAAGAAGGGGCACTTTTGCATATTGATATGAGGTATTCTGATGTTTTAAACTTTGACAGATCTTTGGTAACAGTATATTTGAATGATATTCCTATTGGTAGTAAAAAATTATATCAAGAAAGTGCAAATAATGATGTTTTAGAAATAAAAATACCAAAGGAAGTTAAGGATAATAATTATTATAATTTAGAAGTTGTTTTTTATTTTGAATTAGATGGTCAAGAATGTAATTATATACGGGATAATAACTCTTGGGCATACATATCAAATCAATCTTACTTGTATCTGCCTCATGATAAAATGAAAGATAGTTTTTTTGAAAATTATGAAAGTCCGTTTGTAAAAAATAAAAAATTTAATGATGTGTTAATGATAGTTCCTGAAAAATTATCTTCTAATGAAATGACAATCATTGCAAGTATAGCTAGCGCATTAGGGCGTAATGTTAATAGTTTAGAAAATTTAGAGGTTAAAACTTTGAAGGAAGCTAAAAATAAACTTAAATATAAAAATTTAATTATTATTGGTACTCCGAATAGAAATGATTTAATTAAAGAAATAAATGATAAATTGCATATTAAGTTTGATAAAGATTTTAGTAAATTTTTATCTAATGAAAAGATTACATTATTAGAAAGTTACAGTAAAGATTTATCTTCTTTGCAGTTGATTAAATCGCCATTTAATAAAAATAAAACAGCTCTTATAATCACAGCAACAAAAGATAACGGATTAAATTGGGCTAAGGATTTTTTAACTGATTTTGAATTAGTAAATAGATTAAAAGGAAATGCAGTAGTTATAGATAAATACGCTAATATTCAATCAAAATATTATGGTATACTCAATAACAAACAAGAAAATAAACATATAAATGAAGATAAAAAGCAATATATAAAAAAAGCAATAGAAAGTAAACAAGTTAGAAATTTTATTATTTTTGTAATATCTATTTTATTATTTATAATAATAAGCTCTATATTTATAATAAGAAAGAAATGATAGAAATATCGGTTTTTTGTTAATAATTGGGGGGAGATTAACAAGTGCTTTTTTCTGAACCTCAACATTTGTTATAGAACCTTTTTTATATATAAAATAATATTTATGGACTAATATGAGATATAATATAATTATATTAATATTATTTATAAAACACATAATTTTATAATTGTGAATTTTATTTTTATTCTGGGGGAGTCTAATGTGTTAAATAAAAATAATACAAATTTTAATAATATAGATATTAAAGAATATACAAAACTTAAATTACAAAATGAAGATTTAAAAAGAAAAAACCTATTTTTAACTAAAGAAATTCAAGAATTCAAAGGAATAAATTGGATATTAAGTCAAGTCATAAAGACATCTGGTACTCTTGATTCTTTTGAAAAATTAATGAAAAATATTACAGATATACTTATGGGAATATTAGGGGTGGATACTTGCACTATATGGATAAAAGAAGATGGAGAAGATAAATATATAACATATTCTAGAAGTATTTATAAAGGGAATACATATGAGGTAAAAGAAAATGAGGATTTGCCTGATTTTTTGTTAAAAATCAAAGAAACATCATACTTTGATACGAAAGATAAAAATACGGAGTTTTGCAAAGGTGAAAATGTAAAATCTATATTAATAGCTCCTTTAGAGGATTTTAGAAGTAATAACAGATTAGGTATTATTATTGCAGAACATAGAACTAAAGATTTTTTCACTAAAACAACTAGAGAATTTTTTAATATACTAGCTATTCAAATAAGCATTGCTGCTATTAATTCAAAGCTATTTGAAAAAATTAATGAAATAACTAATAAAGATACTTTGACAAATTGTTATAATAGAAGCTATTTTGAAAAACTTATGTTGAATATGAATACTAACCAAAAAAATTACAGCCTTGCTGTATTTGATTTAGATAAATTTAAAAAAGTAAATGATATGTTTGGTCATGAAAAAGGTGATGAAATTTTAATAAAAATCAGTAATTTAGCAATAAAATTAGCAAAGAAACATAAGGGTGAAGCTATAAGGTTTGGAGGAGACGAATTCATACTTATATTATTCAAACCTTTAAATGAAACAGTGGAAATATTAGATCGTTTTAGAAAAAATGTTCCAAAACTTGAAGCTATCAAAAAAATAGGTATTGATATTACAGTAACAATAGGTATAGCTTCTTATTCTGAAACTGTAACTGAAATGAAAAACATATTTACTGCTGCTGATATGGCATTAGTACAAGGTAAAGAAAGAGGAGAAAAAAATACAATACATATCGGATATGATAAAACATAAAAAATAAGCCTATATTTTAATTTTCAGATTAAGATATAGGCTTATTTATTTTAAAAACCTTTTTTTAGTAAATATTCCCCTAATGATTTTATATTTTCTTCAATTAAGAGTTGTCCTATTTTTAAAGGGATAATTTTATCGTGTTCAAAATAAATTATATTATTTCCGGATTTATCTATTCCTTTCATTGTATTTAATATAATATTAACTTTTCTGTCATTTCCCATTATAGTGTAATTATCTTTATATATCTCTATGTTTATTGGAATAATATCATTTGATTCATATTCTAAATTGAAATTATCTTTAATAAATTTATAGCTTGATAACTTTAATTTAGAAATGTTATCCATGAAATTAATTTCGATAAATTCTTCCTTGGAATCAATAATATCTTTTATTTTAAATAACTTTCCTAAATAATATATATCTTCATAATTATGAAGTAGTATTTTTTTCTTTAAATTTTCGCTTCGATTTAATTCAAATTTTTTATAAAGTTCAACACTTTCTTTTCCGTTTATTGTATCTTTTCTTTCTATTCCTATTAATTTTTCAACTGTTTTAAGTTTACAATTTTCAAGTCCTAATTTCTTTTGATAAGGCTTTACTATTTTTAATATATCGATATCCTTATTTTTATCTATCGAAAAATCTAAATTATTTTTTTTAAATCGTTGATTTAAAAATGGGATATCAAATCTATGACCATTAAAAGTTATATGATTCTCAAAGGTTTTAAATACTTCTTTAAAATAAAACAAAATTTCTTTTTCTTCATTAGTATTTTCAGCAAAGAACTGTTGAATTATAGTTTGATTGTTTTTTATATATAAAATTCCAATTAGTATAACTTTACTGTATTTAGGACTAAGACCTGTAGTTTCTATATCAAATACGCAATAATTATTTGGAATATTTATTACTTCATCAAGTTTATGAGTTATTATATCCATAATTTCACCTCAAACTAGCTTTATATTTGTATATTTTGACTATAATAATAATATCATAATAATTTAGTTCATTGTTCAGTAAATATATGAATTTATATTATAATATAAAATTATTAAAGTAAATTATTCTTTAAATGCTATATTATATCATTTGAAAAGAAGGGATAAAATGTAATATTATATAATTTAGGTGATGGATTATGAAATTAAATTATGAAAATTTAAATGAAAATCAAAAGATAGCAGTAAATCATTTTGAGGGTCCTTGTATGGTATTAGCAGGACCTGGATCTGGAAAAACAAGGGTTATAAGCTATAGAATAATTAATTTAATAGAAAATTTAAATATAAATCCAGATAATATACTTGCTATAAGCTTTACAAAAGCATCTAGTATAGAAATGAGAGATAGAAGTATAAGCTTATCTTCTACGCAAAGAATAAATAAAGTTAACTTTGGAACATTTCATTCTATATTTTTTAGGATATTAAGAAGTTTTAGAAATTATAAATTGGAAAATATATTAGATGAAAAAGAAAAAAGATATATTATAAGAAATATATTAAAGAGTATGGATATAGAAAATGCAGAGGAAGAAGAAATTATAAATGGAGTAATAAATGAGATATCATTGTTAAAAAATGAACTTATAAATATAAATGAATTTACATCTAACATAATATCAAAAGAAGAATTTTTTAAATTATATAATATGTATGAAAACTATAAAGAAGATATGAAAAAAGTTGATTTTGACGATATGCTAATACATACTTATAATCTTTTAAAAGAAAATGAAAATATATTAAATATAATTAGAAGAAAATATAAATATATATTAATAGATGAATTTCAAGATATAAATAAAGTTCAATTTGAAGTTTTAAAGTTAATAGCAAAACCTCTAGAAAATATATTTGTAGTAGGAGATGAAGATCAAAGTATTTATGGATTTAGAGGAGCAAGACCAGATTTTTTGTTAGAATTTGAAAAATATTTTTCAAATGTAAAAAATATATTATTAGATGTTAATTATAGATCGACTGATAATATAATAAAAAAATCAAATAAATTAATTAGTAAGAATGAAAAAAGATATGAAAAACATATAAAGGGAGTAAAAGTAAAAGGAGATAATATTGTATTTATAAATCCTGATGATTCTGAAGAGGAAGCAAAAAAAATAGGTAGCTTGATATTAGAAAGTATTAATAAATTTAATCTTAAATATTCTGATTTTGCTATAATTTATAGAACTAATATACAATCTCGTGCTTTAATAGATGTTTTTATGGATATGAATATACCTTTTATGGTTAGAGATACTGTAGTAAGTATTTATGATCATTGGATTGCAAAGGATATAAATTCGTATTTAAAAGTATCTATTGATAATACTTTAAAAGAGGAATTTTCTAGAATAATAAATAAGCCTTTTAGGTATATTTCTAAAGAAAGTATAAAAATAGCCATGGCAGATGGAGATTTTTTAAATAATATTAAAACAAAATGTAATTTGAAGCCATGGCAGATAAAAACAATAGAAGATTTAGAGTACGACCTTAGCTATATTAGAAATTTATCTGCAAAAGATGCTATATCCTATATAAGGACAAGTCTTGAGTATGATAGATATTTAATTGATTACTGCGAAAAAAGAAAAATTAAAATAACAGGGTTATTTGAAATATTAAATGAAATTGAAGGATCAGCATCTAACTTTAAAAATATCTATGATTATTTAAATCATATAGAAAAGGTAAAGGAAGAAATATTAAATCAAAGGAAAGAATACTATAAAGATAGGGTGGTTCTTACTACAATTCACTCTTCTAAAGGACTTGAATTTAAAAATGTATTTATAGCAGGAGCTATAGAAGGAGTAATTCCTCATGATAAATCTATTGAAGAAAATAATGATATAGAAGAAGAAAGAAGACTTTTTTATGTTGCTATGACTAGGGCTATGGATAAATTATATATTTTAAGTCCTAAAAATAAATATGGAAAAAGAGCGTATGTATCAAGGTTTGTAGAAGAAATCAATGAACCTACAAAAGAAGAATTAGATTTGATTAACGAAGGAGATATTATATATCATAAAAAATATGTTTAATAGCCATGGCTGTAAAAATAGAGAGGAAGACCTCTCTATTTTTAATATATACCTTCTTCAAATATTTTTTTTATTTCATCTATATCATTAGTTTTTCCGAGAGCTAACATTAATTTAATTCTAGCTTTTTGTCCAGGTAAATCTCCTCCTAGTATACATCCAAGTTCTACTAGATTTCTACCAGCTCCTTCATATCCATAAGTATCTAAAACTCTTCCGGAATGACATCTAGATACTACAACAACAGGAATATTGTTTTCTTTAGCATACTTTATTCCATCAAGCATATCTGGAGGGATATTACCTCTTCCCATGGCTTCTATTACTATACCTTTAGCACCTGAATCTACTGAGAATTTTATAAATTTAGAGTTCATTCCAGCTCCAACCTTAATTAAATCTACATTTGATTCTACTTTGTGGGTATGTATATGCTGTCTTCTTACTATGTCTCTATGAAGTATTAACACATTATTATCTATTATTCCTAAAGGACCATATGTAATAGATTTAAAAGTATCAAGGCTTAATGTATTTGTTTTAGTAACTTCTGAAGCTAAGTTTACTTCATTATTCATAACTACTAAAACACCTTTATTTTTAGCCTTATCTGATATTACAGTACAAACAGCTGATGCTAGATTACTTGGACCATCATAACCAAGTTCTGAACTATTTCTCATAGCCCCAACTACAACTACAGGTTTTTGGGTATAAAGAGTCAAATCTAAAAAATATGCAGTTTCCTCTAGGCTATCTGTACCATGAGTTATAACAACTCCTGATATATCATCTCTATTAATAATATCATTTACTAAATTCTTAAGTTCCATCATTTTTAGGGGAGTCATATGAGGACCTGGAATTTCTGCAAAATTAACAACTTCAATATCTGCAATTTTATCTATATTTGTAACCATAGACATTATTTGCTCTCCAGAAAGAGAAGGAATAGCAGCTCCTATTCTAGGGTCTACGGTCATTGATATAGTTCCCCCAGTAAAAACTATAGCAACCTTTTTCTTATTCATACAAAACCTCCTTAGTATATAAAATGTAACAATTATATTATAACATTATTATTTAAATTTGAATAAAAAAAACCTGCCATATGGCAGGCCACATCCATGGATGTGAAAAAATCCGTTCAAAAGGGGTATTGGGAATAGAGATTTTATTGAGGTTACCAGGGGGATAACCACTAAATATAGTTTAACAAAATACGACATATTTTTCAATAGTTTTTTAAAAAAATTTTAAAATTTTATATATAATTATAGAATTTTAATTAAATATTTTAAGTTGAAATATATTATAATATACTAGTAATCTATAATAGGAGGGGATTTAATGAAGAATATAGAAATTATTTTAAAAAATCTAAAATCTAGAAGAATAGAAGGAAAGTTTTTTGAAACTAGAGAAGAGTTAAAAAAAGAATTATTAAATGAAATAAGTGAAGATGATATTGTAGCTATTGGTGGATCTATGACTATAGAAGATTTAGGTTTATATAATGACTTACTAGATAAAGGAAATAAAGTCTTATGGCATTGGAAAGTAAAACAAGAAGAAAAAATGGATGTTTTAAAGAAAGCTATTTTTTCTGATGTGTATTTATCAAGTACTAATGCTATTTTAGAGGATGGAAGAATAGTAAATATAGATGGAGTAGGAAATAGAGTAGCTGCAATGTTCTTTGGGCCAAAGAAAGTTAGAATAATATGTGGTATAAATAAAATATGTAAGGATTATGATGATGCAATGAATAGAATAACAACTGTTGCATGTCCTAAAAATGCTAAAAGACTTAACAGGAATACACCTTGTGCAAATTTAGAAAAGTGTATGGATTGTAAAAGTGAAGAAAGAATGTGTATGGTTACAAGTATAATAGAAGCAAAACCTCCAACAATAGATTTTAAAGTATATATATTAAATGAAGAAATAGGGTATTAACTTTACAAGAAAAGCCAAATAATATAATATATTATTTGGCTTTAAGAATTTCATAGAAGGTGATAATAATGGAAATATATTTAGATAATAGCGCAACTACTAAACCATATAAAGAAGTAGTTGATAAAATGGTTTATGCATTAACTGAGGAATATGGAAATCCATCGTCAGTTCATAGAAAAGGAGTAATTGTTGAAAAGGATATAAAGAATGTTAGAAAAGAAATAGCTAAGTTTTTAGGAGCAAAAGAAAAAGAAGTATTTTTTACATCAGGAGGAACAGAGTCAAACAATGCTGTTATAAGAGGTATTGCATATGCTAATAAAAGAAGTGGAAAGCATTTGATAACTACTAAAATAGAGCATCCTTCTGTTCTTAATACCTTTAAAGATTTAGAAAGTGAAGGATACAATGTTACATACTTAGATGTAAATGATAAAGGTGTAATAGATTTTGAAGATTTTCAAAAAGCATTAAGAGAAGATACAATACTTGTAAGTATTATGCATGTAAATAATGAAGTAGGAAGTATTCAGCCAGTAGATAAAATAGGAAAATACTTATCTAAGCTTAAAAGAAAGGTATATTTTCATGTAGATGGAGTTCAATCCTTTGGTAAAATCGATTTTAAGCCATCTAGATATAATATAGATCTTTTATCTGTAAGTGCTCATAAAATACATGGTCCAAAGGGAATAGGATTTTTATATGTAAAAGAAAATACTAAAATAAAACCTATTTTAACTGGTGGTGGTCAAGAAAGTGCCTTTAGATCTGGAACTGAAAATGTTCCAGGAATATTAGGACTTGGTGAAGCTGTAAGAATTACAATGACTGGCATAAAAGAGAATATAGAGAAGATTAAAAATTTAAAAGAATTATTGTTAAAAGAAATAAAAGATAATATAGATGATATAAAAGTAAATAGCAGTGAAGATGGAGTTTGTCATATTTTAAATGTATCGTTTTTAGGAATAAAAGGAGAGATACTTCTTCATTATTTAGAAGAAGAAAATATTTATGTATCAACTGGATCTGCTTGTTCTTCTAAGAAAAAGGGAAGTCATGTACTTCTTTCAATGGGAATTTCTAATAAAGAAATAGAAGGTGCTATAAGATTTAGTTTATCTTCTATGAATAATGAAGAGGAAATTATAAAAGCTGTTAAAGTAATAAAAGAAAAAGTAGAGGAACTTAGAAATATAATAAATAAGAGGTGAGACTTTTGTACAATGTAGTTATTGCAAGATATGGTGAAATAGGAATAAAAGGAAGAAATAGATATATATTTGAAGACAAGCTTGTTAAAAATATAAAAAATTCCTTAAGAGAAATAGGAAAATTAAATGTATATAAACAATACGGAAGAATATATATAGATGTAGAAGACTATGATTATGAAAGTATAATAGAAGAAGCAAGAAAGGTATTTGGGATAGTTGCACTAACTCCTGCTATAAAGATGGAAAATGACTATGATAAGTTAAAAGAAGCAGCACTTGATCTTGTAAAAGAAAAGATAGAATTTGAAGATGTAAAAACATTTAAAGTAGAATCTAAAAGAACAGATAAAAGTTTTAGATTAAATTCAATGGAAATGAGTAGGGATATAGGGGGATATATTTTATCTAATTTAGGAGATAAAATAAAAGTAGATGTTCACAATCCTGATGTTAAAGTAGAAGCAGAAATGAGAGAAGAATGTGCTGTAGTTTATGTAGATAAAATACAAGGTTATGGAGGACTTCCTCTTGGAACTAATGGAAAGGCTATGGTTCTTTTATCTGGAGGTATAGATTCTCCAGTAGCAGCTTGGCTTGTTGCAAAAAGAGGAGTTGAAGTAGAGGTAATTCACTATCATAGTTATCCTTTTACAAGTGAGAGATCAAGAGAAAAAGTTGAGGATCTTGCTAGAATTTTATCTAAATATTGTGGAAAAATAAGAATGCACAGTGTAAATCTTCTTCCTATTCAAAAAGAAATAAATAAAAACTGTAAAGAAGAAGAAATGACTATTATTTCAAGAAGATTTATGATGAAAATAGCACAAAGAGTAGCACTTTCTAGAAATTGTAATGCCCTTGTTACTGGAGAAAGCATAGGTCAAGTTGCATCACAAACTATCCAAGGTCTTACTGTTACAAATTCTGCTGTAGATATACCTGTTTTTAGACCGCTTATTGCCATGGATAAAAGTGAGATAGTAGAGCTTGCTAAAAAAGTAGGGACATATGAAACTTCTATAATACCAGAAGAGGACTGTTGTACTGTATTTTTACCAAAGAGTCCTCTTACAAAGCCTAAACTTGAAAAAATAATGCTTTCAGAAGAACGTCTTGATGTAGAGAAGCTTATAAATGAAGCAATTGAAAATATTGAAGTAGAGGAGATAATGTTTTAATTTATATAAATTAAAAATAATCCCCATAATATTTAAATTGCATCTAGTATTTACAATTTAAATATTATGGGGCTCTTTATATGCATTCATAATTTATGAAGCCTTTCTTGCTTTTATTGTTAATCCATATTTTTCAAATATTCTACTTGCTTTTTCAACATCCTCATCAGTTGCATCACAAATTCCTTTAAGAGGATATTCATATCCAAGTTCTTCCCATTTAAATTCACCCATTGAATGATAAGGAAGTACTTCTATATTTTCAACATTTTTAAGATTAGAAACAAATTTTGCAAGGTTTTCTATGTCTTCTTCTTTGTCTGTAATACCAGGAACTAGTACATATCTTATCCAAGTAGGGATATTTCTTTTTTCTAAATGTTTAGCTAAATTTAAAGTTTTATCATTATATACACCTGTTAGCTCTTTAAAGGAATCTCTATTTATATGCTTTATATCTAAAAGAACTAAATCTGTATAATCTAAAATTGGATCTATTATCTCTATATCTACAAAACCAGAAGTATCAACAGCAGTATGAATATCATTTGCTTTGGCTTCCATTAACAATCTTTCTAAAAATTCTGGTTGAAGAGTAGGTTCTCCACCTGATACCGTAAGACCACCACCAGAGTACTTCATAAAAGGAGTATATTTTTTTATATCATCCATAAGTTCTGGTACAGTATATTCTTTACCACTTTTTACATCCCAAGTATCCCTATTATGACAATATTTGCATCTTAACGGACAACCTTGAGTAAATACTATATATCTTATTCCAGGACCATCTACAGTTCCGAAAGTCTCTATAGAATGAATTCTACCTTTAATTGACATAAAAATCACCACCTAATTAATAAACTTTTAGCCGAGAGATAATATTTCTCTCGGCTGTATTTAAATTACATTTTTCCATGGAAAGTTCTGTTTATAACATCTAATTGTTGTTCTTTTGTTAATTTTATAAAGTTAACTGCGTATCCAGACACACGTATTGTAAGCTGTGGATAATTCTCTGGATGTTCCATAGCATCAAGTAATGTTTCTTTATCAAATACATTAACATTTATATGGTGTCCTGATTGAACAAAGTATCCATCAAGTAAATATGCTAAGTTGTTAATTCTTTCTTCTTTAGTCTTTCCTATAGCTCCAGGTACTACAGTAAATGTGTAAGAAATACCATCTTGAGAATGCTCATATGGAAGTTTAGCAACAGAAGATAATGATGCTAAGCATCCTTTAGAGTCTCTTCCATGCATTGGGTTTGCACCTGGTGCAAATGGTTCTCCAGCTTTTCTTCCATCTGGAGTACTACCAGTTTTCTTACCATAAACTACGTTTGAAGTTATAGTCAATATTGACTGAGTAGGTAAAGAATTTCTATAAGTTTTATTTTTTCTTATTTTATTCATAAATCTTTCTACTAAATCAGTAGCTATTGAGTCAACTCTATCATCGTTGTTTCCGAATTTAGGGAAATCTCCTTCAGTTTCAAAATCAACAGCCATACCATTTTCATCTCTTATAACTTTAACTTTAGCATGCTTTATAGCTGATAAAGAGTCAGCACATACAGAAAGCCCAGCTATACCACAAGCCATAGTTCTAAATACATCTCTATCATGTAGAGCCATTTCTACTTTTTCATAGCAGTATTTATCATGCATATAGTGAATTATATTTAATGTATTTACATATAGATTAGCAAGCCAGTCTAAGAACATATCAAATTTTTCCATAACTTCATCATATTCTAAGTATTCAGAAGTTATAGGTTCAAACTTAGGTCCAACTTGAATTCCTTTTTTCTCATCTTTACCACCATTTATAGCATAAAGAAGAGCTTTAGCAAGGTTACATCTAGCGCCAAAGAATTGCATTTGTTTTCCTATTCTCATTGCAGAAACACAGCAAGCTATTCCGTAGTCATCTCCCCAATATGATCTCATTAAATCATCATTTTCATATTGGATAGAGCTTGTATCTATAGACACTTTAGAACAGAATTTCTTAAAGTTTTCTGGAAGATTCACAGACCAAAGTACAGTTAAGTTTGGTTCTGGAGCAGGTCCTAAAGTATATAAAGTATTTAACATTCTGAATGAGTTTTTAGTAACAAGTGTTCTTCCATCAACACCCATACCACCTATTACTTCAGTTACCCAAGTTGGATCTCCAGAGAATAAGTCATTGTATTCAGGAGTTCTTAAGAATCTAACCATTCTAAGTTTCATAACAAAGTGATCCATTATTTCTTGAGCTTCTTCTTCAGTTAAAACTCCATTTTTTATATCCCTTTCAAAGTATATATCAAGGAAAGTAGATACTCTACCTAAGCTCATTGCAGCTCCATTTTGTTCTTTAACTGCTGCAAGATATCCAAAATAAGTCCATTGAACAGCTTCTTTAGCGTTAGCAGCAGGTTTTGATATATCAAAACCATATTCTAAAGCCATTTCTTTTAATTCTGTTAAAGATTTTATTTGTTCAGATATTTCTTCTCTTAATCTTATAGTATCTTCATCCATTGTAAGAACATTTAAAGAATTCTTTTGTTCTTCTTTGTCTTGTATTAATCTATCTATTCCGTAAAGAGCAATTCTTCTGTAGTCTCCAATAATTCTACCTCTACCATAAGCATCTGGAAGACCTGTTATTATACCAGCACGTCTAGCAGCTCTCATTTCTGGAGTGTAAGCATCAAACACGCCATCGTTATGAGTTTTTCTATATTTAGTAAAAGCTTCTTTAATAGATGAATCAAGTTCATATCCATAAGCTTTACATGAATTTTCAACCATTCTTATTCCACCAAAAGGCATTACAGCTCTTTTAAGTGGAGCATCTGTTTGAAGTCCAACTATTGTTTCTAAATCTTTATCTATATATCCAGCTTTGTGAGAAGTTATAGATGAAACAGTTTTAGTATCAACATCAAGAGTTCCACCTTTTTTAACTTCCTCTTTCATTAATGTTGAAACTTTATCCCATAATTTTTTAGTATTTTCTGTAGCTCCTGCTAAGAAAGAATCGTCTCCTTCATATGGAGTATAGTTAAGTTGTATAAAGTTTCTTACGTCTATTTCCTTAGACCATTTACCCTCTTTAAAGCTTTCCCACGCTTTTGTCATAAAAAATCACTCCTCTAAGCTAAATAAAATGTATTGTTAAACTGTATACAATATATTTATAAACATATAATAACATATCTGTAGAGAATTTTGTATACAATATCCTGATTGTTACGAAAAATTAATATTTGTAACAATTTAATATATTTACTCAAATCAAAAAATATTTAAAACATATTAATATATATAAATTTTAAATATGATTTTATTTAAATATAATCTTAAAATATTTTTACCAATTAAAGTATTAGGTTAAAGTTTGCTTATTGATTATGATTTATATTGTTTATTTTATACTTTATAATTTAAATTATTTAATTATAATATGAAAATAATCGTTGCATAATATTAATAATATATATATAATAGAAAAGATGAGCAGATGATAAGGAAACGAAAGGAAAGTGAATATAAATATGGAAAATTTGAAATTTGAAGAATTGAATTTATCTGATGAAATAAAAAGAGCTATAGCTGATATGGGATTTGAACAGCCATCTCCTATTCAAGCTAAAGCTATACCTTATATATTAGAAGGAAGAGATATAATAGGTCAAGCTCAAACTGGTACAGGAAAAACAGCAGCTTTTGGTATACCTGTTTTAGAAAGGATAGACGCAAATGATAAAAGTTTACAAGCTTTAGTTTTATGTCCTACTAGAGAGCTTGCTATTCAGGTAGCTGGAGAAATAAGAAAGCTTGCAAAATATACTCATGATATAAAAAGTTTACCTGTATATGGAGGTCAGCCTATAGACCGCCAAATTAAAGCATTAAAAAAAGGTGTACAAATAGTTATAGGTACTCCAGGTAGAGTTATGGATCATATGAAGCGTAGAACATTAAAAATGGATAATGTAAAAATGATTGTTTTAGATGAAGCTGATGAGATGCTTGATATGGGATTTAGGGAAGATATAGAAACTATTTTAGAAGCAATGCCGTCTAATAGACAAACTACTTTCTTTTCAGCCACTATGCCTAAAGCAATATTAGATCTTACTAAAAAGTATCAAAAAAATCCTGAACTTGTAAAAGTTGTTCGCAAGGAGTTAACAGTACCAAATATACAACAATTCTACATTGAAACAAAGCAAAAAGCAAAGCTTGAAGTCTTATCTAGATTGATTGATGTATATAATCCAAAATTATCTGTTGTTTTTTGTAATACAAAAAGAAAAGTTGATGAATTAGTAGGAGAACTTCAAGCAAGAGGGTATTTTGCTGATGCACTTCATGGAGATTTAAAGCAAGCACAAAGAGATAATGTAATGGCTAAATTTAGAAGTGGTACAATAGAAATATTAGTTGCAACAGATGTGGCAGCTAGAGGTATTGATGTTGATGATGTAGAGTGTGTATTTAACTATGATATTCCACAAGATGATGAATATTATGTTCATAGAATTGGAAGAACAGGACGTGCAGGAAGAACAGGAAGGGCTTTTTCCTTTGTTTCAGGTAAAGAGATTTATAAATTAAGAGACATAAAAAAATATACAAAAACTAAGATAGTTAGACATGATATTCCTTCTCTTAGTGACGTAGAAGAAATAAAAACTAATGCATTTTTAGAAAAGGTAAAAAATGTTATAGAAGAAGGGCATTTAACAAAACAAATCAACTTTATTGAACAGTTAGCAGAAGAAGACTATACAACTTTAGATATAGCAGCAGCTCTACTTAAAATGGCAATGGGTGATCAAAGCAAAGAAGAAATAAAAGAAGATATGTTTGAAAATACTGGTGCAGAGGAAGGGATGGTTAGACTATTTATCAATATAGGAAGAAGACAAAATGTTAGACCAAAAGATATACTAGGAGCTATTGCTGGAGAAACTGGTATTTCAGGAAAATTAATTGGTACAATTGATATTTATGATAGATATACTTTTGTAGAAGTACCAAGAGAATATGCTAAAGATGTATTACAAGCTATGAAAAATAATACAATAAAAGGTAAAACTATCAATATAGAGCCTGCTAATAAGAGGTAGATAAAAAATAAAAAGGTGTTTGTGCGAATGCAAACACCTTTTTATAATTTAAATACAAGATCTAATTTTTTTAATCTATTTTTTAACTCTTGAATAACTTTTTTTTCTTCTTCATAATCTTTAGCCTCAAAAGTTACAGAAATTCTAAGAAATGATTCTGCCTCATCCCAAGGAATAGTTGAAACTAAAGCATTTTTTAGTATGAAATTTGAAGCATCCTCTGCATTTTTAAATTCATAACCAGATGATGTTCCTTTAGGTATAGGAACATAAGCATAAAAAGTTCCTTTAGGCTTTTTAGCATCAAATCCAACCTCTCTTAAAGCCTCTACTAGTAAATCAAATCTTCTTGAGTATCTTAAGGAATTTTCTTTTATAAGTTCAGGGTGATTTAGAGCGTATACACCAGCTTTTTGTATAGCTCTAAACTGACCAGAATCAGTATAACCTTTTATATTAGAATATGCTTTTATTATTTTTTCATTTCCTACAACAAAAGCAAGTCTCCATCCTGTCATATTATATGATTTAGATAAAGAATGAATTTCAAGACCTACATCCATGGCACCATCTACAGATAAAAAGCTTAAAGGTTTGTTATTATCAAACACAAGAGCACTATATGCAGCATCAGATATAACTAATATATCATTTTCATAAGCAAAATCTATAACCTCTTTATAAAATTCTTTTGTGGCTATTTGCCCTGTGGGATTATTTGGGTAATTTATATATAAAAGCTTTGATTTTTTTAATATATCTTTTGGAATTTTAGAAAAATCAGGATAAAAATTATTTTCTTTATATAAAGGAAGATTATATACATTTCCTCCTAAGAATTTTGTATAATTAGATATAATAGGATATCCTGGAACAGTAGCAAGAGTAATATCACCAGGATTTATGAAACACATAGGAAGCATAGCTAAAATAGATTTAGAGCCAATACCGTGCATAATATTTTTATATGGATTTAAACCTTTTAAATTATATACTTTCTCTAAAAATTTTGCTGCTGCTTCTTGAAATTCTGGTATTCCATTATCAGAATACCATCTATTTTCAGGTTTTATACATTCTCTGCAAAGTACATTACCTATTTCAGTATTAGCAGGAAGATCAGGTTCTCCAACCCCTAAATCTATTATTGGTATATTAGGATAATTTTTTTTTATTTCTTCTTTTTCTTTTTTTATTTTTTCAAACTTATATGCTTTAGGATTTTTAAAAAAATCTATTCCACCGAGACGATTTGCTATTTTGCTATCAAAAAAATACATTAATGTCCCCCCTTAGATGTAAAATCAAATCTTTAAATTATTTTATTAGTTATTAATAAATTTTGATACTGTATAATAAAATAGATATTACTGCAATAGCATAAATCTTAATAAAAAGGAGATGTAAGAATGAAAATTTTGAGCCATGGCTGCACATTAGATTGCTTTGACTGCTGTAAATTCAATGTATATGTTAAAGATAATAAGGTTCTAAAAATAGAAGGAGACAAGAACCATCCATATACAAAAGGATTTATTTGTATAAAAGGAAAAAAACATTTAGAAAGATTAAATCATAAAGACAGAATATACAATCCTTTAAAAAAAGTAAATGATAAATGGAAAGAAATAAGCTTTGATGAGGCTTTAAATATAATAAGTGAAAGGCTTATTTACTATAGAGAAAAATATACTTCAAAGTCAGTTTTTCATTACTGTGAATCAGGCTCTGGAGGAATTTTAAAAGGAATAGAAGATATATTTTTTAATTTCTATGGAGGAATAACTAAATCAAAAGGAAGCACATGTTGGGGAGCTGGAATTAAAGCTCAAAAATATGATTTTGGTGATGTAAAAGGTCATTCACTAGAAGATATGTTCAATTCTAAAAATATAATAATATGGGGAAGAAATCCTTATAATACGTCTATTCATTTAATGAATATAATAAAAAAAGTTAAAAGTAAAGGAATAAAAATTATAGTAATTGACCCTTTATATACAGATACAGCAAAAAATGCAGATTTATATATACGTGTTAATCCATCAAGTGATGGAGCACTTGCCATGGCTGTTACTAAAATAATAATAGAAGAAAATTTAATAGATAAAGAATTTATAAATAAATATGTAAAAGGATTTGATGAATACAAAAATTATTTAGATACACTAAGTATTGATTATTTATCAAAAGAATGTGGAGTAGATATTAAACAAATAAGCTTGCAAATAAGATGAATATAAAAAATTATCCTAGGGTTTCTAAAAAAGAGTATTTACAAAAAGTAATTGAGCCTTTAAATACAAAACTTGAAGATATAAAAAATAAAAATATAACTATACAAGAAGGTGAAGTAGCATGGGATAATCTAATATTTAAAACAAAATCTAAAAAAATAGAAATATATTCAACAAATGCAAAAGAAGATGGATTAACTCCAATACCAATATATGAAAACAAAAGAAATGAAAAAATAAGACTTATATCTACACATCCAAGAAATTCAATATTTACTCAACATTTTTTAGATGTTGATGGTATTTCTAAAGCATATATAAATAAAAAATTGGCAAATAAATATTTAATAAATCAAGGAGACAAGGTAGTACTAAAGTCTGAAAATGGAGAAATTATTGTAGAAATTATAATAAATGAAGATATACTTGATAATATAGTTCATATGTACACAGGATGGTGGCATAAGCATGGTAATCCAAATTTTTTAACCAATGATATATCATCTGAAATGGGAGGACAAGTTGCATATAATGAAACATTTATAGATATTGTCAAAAAGTGCTAGTTTTTAGCGCTTTTTTTATTGTCATTCTACAAAAGTAGTTAAATTTTTATGAAGGAAAAAAGTAGTATTTTATAGAAAATATCTAAGAGCATTATATAGGGGGGGATAATATTGAATATAAACTATAAAATAGAGCATAGAAATCTAATAGTTGAGTTATATGGTGAATTAGATCATCATATAGCTTCGGAGGTAAGGGAAGAAATTGATATGGCCATAGATCAAAACTCTATTAAAAATGTAATTTTTGATTTTAAAAATATGAATTTTATGGATTCTTCTGGGGTAGGCGTAGTTATAGGAAGATATAAAAAGGTATCAAAAACAGGAGGAAAGGTGATAGCAGTAAATTTAAACAAACATGTTAAAAGAATATTTGAATTATCTGGAATGAACAAAATAATAGAAGTTTATAATAATCGTGAAGAGGCACTAAGTTCTTTATAAGGGGGAAATTATAGGATGAAGAATTATATGGAAATTAGTTTTTTAGCTAAATCAGAAAATGAAGCTTTTGCTAGAGTGGTAGTTGCTTCTTTTGCATCTCAACTTGATCCAACTATAGATGAAATTGCAGATATAAAAACTGCTGTATCAGAAGCTGTTACAAATTCTATAATTCACGGATATGATGAAGATGAAAGTAAGCTTGTTTATTTAAAATGTGAAATAGAAGATAATACTATAAAAATAGTAATAGAGGATAATGGAAATGGAATAGAGAATATAGAAATGGCTAAGCAACCACTTTATACATCAAAACCTGAACTTGAAAGATCAGGTATGGGATTTACTGTTATGGAAACATTTATGGATGAAATGATAGTTTCTTCCATCTTAGGGGAAGGAACGAAAATAGTTATGAAGAAAACAATAAAATCTAATAAAAGAGAAGAGTAGGGGTAATAACTATGGTGATGCCTGCCTTTAGAGAAGAAAAAAAACAACTGCTTAGCCACGAAGAAACACTTGAACTTATAAAAAAAGCTCAAAATGGAAATGAAGAAGCAAAAAAAGTATTAATAGAGAGTAATTTGGGTCTTGTAAGAAGTGTTGTAAATAAATTTTTAAATATAGGTTATGAAAGAGATGATTTGTTTCAGTTAGGATCTATTGGGCTTATTAAGGCAATATATAAATTTAATGATGAATTTAATGTAAAGTTTTCTACATATGCAGTTCCTATGATACTAGGAGAAATAAAAAGATATTTAAGAGATGACGGAATGATTAAAGTTTCTAGATCTTTAAAACAAATAGCAACAAAAGTCAAAATGGAAACTGAAAAATTATCTAAAAAATTAGGAAGAGAACCTACTATTGAAGAAATTTCAAAATCTATAGGAGTTTGTAAAGAAGACATTGTTATGGCTCTTGAATCAAATTTATCTGTTGAATATTTATATGGAGTAATACATGAAGATGAAGGTTCTCCTATATGTTTAATAGATAAAATAAGTCAAGAGAAAGCTATTGATGATGAAAAAATTGTAGACAATTTACTTTTAAAACAAGTTTTAAATAAATTAGATAAAAGAGAAAGACAAATTATAATGCTTAGATATTTTGAAGATAGAACACAAAGTGAAATAGGGGATATACTTGGAATTTCTCAAGTGCAAGTTTCACGTATAGAAAAGAAAGTTTTAGGTAAATTAAAAAATATGATAAGTTGATGAAAGTCCCAATATTATTAAAAAATGATATTGGGATTTTTTTATTGTTTTAAATAGTGTGTTTAATTAGTTTATTTTTATTTTTTTTGCAAATAATAAAAGCATGAAGGGGGACTTTAAAATGATGCAAATATATTTAATTCCAAAGAAAAATCTAAGGTTTAATAAAAATATAGATAAGATAGTTTTAAAAGATTTATTTGATATATATCCTAGTGAAAAAGAAATTTTAGTAAAAGATATTGTTATAAAAGAATTTCAAAATATAAATAAAGATTATGATGTTATAGAGCTTGGAGATGTAATAAATAAAATAAACTTAATTAATGATAAAATAAAAATAAATTTTTTAGATAATAGCAATTTACTAATACATTTTAAAAATAATAAACAAGATAGAACTTTGTTTATAAGAGTTATTTTAGTTTGTATAATTCTATTTTTAGGAGCAGGTATGGCAATTATAAACTTTCATTCTGATGTAAATATGAATGAATCACACAGAACAATACTTAGAATATTAACTGGAAATAAAAATAAAGATTTACTATTCCTTCAAATACCATATTCTTTGGGTATAGGAGTGGGAGTTGCTGTATTTTATAATAAAATAATACCTAACTTTTCAAAATCAGAGCCAAGTCCACTAGAACTTGAGGTATCAGCATTCAAAACTGAAGTACAAAATTATATTATAGAAAATAATGAAGAATAAGGAGGATACATTGAAATTAGCATTTATAGTAGTATTAGGATTTTCAGAAGGTGTTGTAGTAGGAGCAGGAGTAGTAGCATTACTTACACTTTTAGATATAATTCCAAGGCTTTGTCAGATTACTAATAGTTATAAATATTTAAGATATTATGAAATAATGCTTATAATGGGAGCTTTTTTTGGAAGTTTATTTTCTCTTACTAATATATCTTTTAATTTCGGAATTTATACTTTGATTATTGTAGGTACTTTTTATGGAATATTTATTGGGCTTTTAGCATCAGCACTTGCTGAAGCTATAGATGTAATTCCTGTAATGGAAAGAAGACTCAATATACAAGGTAATGTAAAGTATATAATAATAGTTCTTATATTTGGAAAATTAGTTGGATCTATAATAAATTGGACAATATTAAAATAGAGGTGATTTTGTGGATTATAAAAAATATGTAGAGAAGAAAAGTCCTAAGCCTACCTATTTAAAAAATTTCATATGGGCATTTGTTGTAGGTGGACTTATATGTGATATAGGTCAATTCATATTAAATACATATATTAAATTTGGACTAGATAAAAAAATGGCTTCAACTGCTACATCAATAACTTTAATTTTCTTAGGAGCATTTCTTACAGGACTTGGAATTTATGATCTTTTAGGTAAAAGAGCAGGAGCAGGTTCTATTGTACCAATAACAGGTTTTTCTAACTCAATAGTATCTCCTGCCATGGAATATAAAAGAGAAGGGTATGTGCTAGGGGTTGGAGCTAAAATGTTTACAATAGCAGGGCCTGTGCTTGTATATGGAATAGGAAGTTCAGTAATAGTAGGGTTAATTTATTACTTTTTAGGAAAATAGATAGAAAGGAGAAAAAAATGGCAAAAAAAAGATTAGGAAACCAAACTGTAGAGCTTAAAAACAGTCCTGTTATAATATCAACTAGTTCTATTGTAGGGCCTAAAGAAGGAGATGGTCCTCTTAAAGATTATTTTGATAGAATTTTACAAGATGATTTGTTTGGAGAAGATAGCTGGGAGCTTGCAGAGAGTAAAATGGTAAGAGAAGTTGTAAAAATGGCCATAAATAAAACAAATTATGTATTAAATCAGGTAGATTACATATTTGCAGGAGATTTATTAAATCAATTAATGTCAACGTCTTTTGCGGCAAGAGATTTAAAAAGACCATTTTTTGGATTATATGGAGCTTGTTCTACAATGAGTGAATCGCTTTCTCTTGCTTCTATGATTGTAGATGGAGGATATTCAGATTTAGTTGCTGCAGCAACATCAAGTCATTTTTGTACAGCAGAAAGACAATTTAGATTTCCATTAGAGCTAGGAAATCAAAGACCTATGACAGCTCAGTGGACAGTTACAGGTTCAGGATGTTCTATTATATCATCAAAAGGAGAAGGTCCTAAAGTTAAAAGAATTACAACTGGTAAGGTAATAGATGAGGGAATTACTGATGTTAATAATATGGGACCTGCCATGGCTCCAGCAGCATATGATACAATTAAAGCTTATTTTGATGATACGAAAGATGATATTGAGAGTTTTGACATAATAGCAACTGGAGATTTGGGGATAATTGGAGGGCAAATACTTCTAGAGTTTATGGAAAAGGTAAATTATGATATTTCAAATGTATATATGGATTGTGGAATTGAAATATTTGATCATAAAAGACAGGATACACACTCAGGAGGAAGTGGATGTGGATGTTCAGCTAGTGTATTTAACGGATATATATATAAAAAACTTTTGAATAAAGAATTTAATAAAGTAATGTTAGTATCTACTGGAGCATTGTTATCTTCCACTAGTACGCTACAAAAACAAAGTATTCCTTCGATTGCTCATGCTGTAGTAATAGAAAATTAGGTGGTGATAAAGTGGAATATTTAAGAGCATTTTTAGTTGGAGGTACAATATGTGTTATAGGTCAAATATTAATGGATTTTTTAAAAATACCATCTCCATATGTTTTAGTCAGTTTTGTAACAGCAGGAGTTATACTTACAGGATTAGGATTATATGAGCCAATAGTGAAGTTTGGAGGAGCTGGAGCAACAGTACCTCTTCCTGGATTTGGATATGGTCTTGCAAAAGGAGTAATAGAGGAAGTAGGAAAAAGAGGTTTTTTAGGAGCGTTTATAGGAGGAACTGCAGCTAATGCAGGAGGAATAGCTGCAGCAGTATTCTTTGGATATATTATGTCACTATTATTTACACCTAAAGCAAAACCGTAAAAAAACAATAAAATAGAGAGCAATTAATTGCTCTCTATTATTTCAGTATTTTCATCATTTTCATTTTTTATTTTACCTTTTATTTTATCCTTTTTATTTTCAAAAATTTTATCTTCTACATTTTGATTATTTTTATTATCTTCATTATTATCTGAATCACTTTGGTTATCCTTTGAATTATTATTCTCATCTGAATCCTTTTTATCAAACAACCATTTATCTATTATATCTGAAGGTGTAGTATCCTCATTAATTTCTTCTTCTTCCTTTTGGGTATGAATTTCACAATATTTAGTAGGTTCAGTACCTTTTACAAATATTTCAGTTCTTGTTTTTTCACAAAAATGTGTAGCTAAATCTCCTGACTCAGTACATACAGTTTTTTGTATAATACCGCTAGGCCTTTCAAATGATTTTCTAGGTAAGTTGCTGTGTACTTGAGACATAACTTTTTTCCAAAGCATTGCCGACATTCTACTTCCTGAAGATAAGGATTTATTCATATCATTTCCAATCCAAGTTGCTCCTACATAATAAGGAGTATAACCTGCAAACCATGCATCATACTTGTTTGAAGTAGTTCCAGTTTTTCCTGCAACAGGCATATTAGAAAGTCTAGCACGTCCTCCGGTTCCTGAAGTTACTACAGTTGTTAGTATATCTGTCATTACATATGCTGTTTGAGGACTCACAATTTTATGTTTGACTTGTTGACTTTGTAATAAAACTTTTCCACTTGCATCTTCAACTTTTGTAAAGAATATGGGCTTTATATATGTTCCTTTATTTGCAATTGCTCCATAAGCAGCTGTCATTTCAAGAGGAGTTATTCCTTTTGTCATACCTCCAAGAGTCAATGCTGCAAAGTTTTTATCATTGTGACCAGGTGTTTTAACTATAGTTGTTATTCCCATGTTTTCTAAATAATCAATCATTATATCTACAGAAGAATATTGACTTGTTGATAACATCTCAGCAGTTTTTACTGAACCTACATTTGAAGAATGCTGAACAGATTCTCGTAATGTAATTGGTCCTCTGTATCTATTTGCATAGTTTTTAGGTTTCCAATTATTAGTATAGCTGAATCTGAAATTTTCTTGGGTGTCATCTATAGGAGTAGCTGCTGTCATTCCATTATCAAGGGCTGGTAAATATACAGCTAGAGGCTTTATAGCAGAACCGGGTTGTCTTGGATTTATAGCTCTGTTAAAAAGCTTGCTTCCTCCAATCATTCTTCCACCAACTAAAGCTTTAACTTCTCCATTATGATAATCCATAATTACCATGGCTGACTGAGGTTGTATATTTCCATTATTATCCTTAAATGTTCCTGGAAAATTTGAACTGTTTTGATATTCTTTTTCAAGGATTTTTTGAATACTAATATCCATAGTTGAGTATATTCTAAGACCTCCATTATAAAGCATATCTCTAGCTTCATCTTCACTAAATCCTTTTTTAACTAAAGCATCTATTACTTCATCTTTTACTAAATCTACAAAATATGAAGATACATTACTTGCTTTTTTCTTTCCTACTTTTATTACTATAGATTCATTTTTTGCTTTTTCATACTCGGATTCAGTTATGTATCCTAGTTCAAGCATTTTTTTAAGTATAACTTCTTGTCTTTCTTTTGAATTAGGATTTAGAACTGCTTTTCTGACTACAATTTGTTCTTTCAATAGTTGATCATACTGATAGTTATCTATAAGACCTTTAGAAAGTAATTTTTTAAACATGTCCTTTTCAATATCATTTGCAGGGTTAGTATTAGCTGTTTTTGGATAGAATACTAATAAATTTTTTATTTCATCTAAATTTTCACTTCCATCTAGTCTTGCTGTAGTGTATGGAGAATATTTAGATGGATTTTTAGTAATACCTGCAATCATAGCAGATTCTGCAAGTGTTAATTCACTTACATCTTTTGAAAAATAAGTTTGAGCAGCAGCTTGTACGCCTACTGCGCCTCTACCTAAGTAAAAGGTATTTAGATATGTTTGTAATATTTCGTCCTTACTTAAATGTTTTTCGATTTCAAGAGCATAATATGCATCTTTGATTTTTCTTGTTATAGTTTTTTCGCTAGAAGTATACATGTTTTTTGCAAGCTGTTGAGTTATAGTACTTGCACCTTGAGCTTTACTCATTGTTTTTATGTCATACCAAAGTGCACCAAATATTCTTTTTATATCTACTCCATTGTGTTCATAGAATCTTTCATCTTCAATAGCTATGACTGCATTTTGTAGGTTGCTTGGAATTTTATCTAAGGTAACTAGGCTTCTAAAGTTTGTGCCATGGACTTTTTCTATTAAGTTACCATCTTTATCATATATGAAAGAACTTTCATCCAGCATATTTTCAATATTATTAGGGTCTATTGGTGGAGCATTCTTTATTACACCAAAGATGATACCCATTCCACATGCTGTTCCAACTATAAATAAGATGATAAAAGTAAGGATTGCTACTCTAAAAATACTTATTTTCTTCTTATTTTTACTTTCCTTACTTTTATTTTTATCTTTTTCACTGCGCATCTTATTCCCTCCTTATCCTGTATATTATAACATACAAATTTTTGTTCGTTCTATAGATTTTATAAAGAATATTGTTTGTAACAATAATGTAACAAATGGGAAAAAATGAAAAATACAACAAGATAAGAAAGTCTTTCTTGAAATAAAACTTATATTTATGATAAAATGGGGTAAAATATATTAAATAGGTAAAAGCTATGAAAGAGTTCAGTAGTCATCATGGTTACAATATTAGAGAGCAAATCGGTTGGTGAAAGATTTGTAGTACATGTTTGGATGAAATACGCTCTGGAGTTTCGAAGTCAAAAGCTTCGACGGATTCCACACGTTATAGTGGGTAGAGGCATTTTTATGTGAATTAAGGTGGTACCACGGGCTTTCTCGTCCTTATGTGATGAGAAGTCCTTTTTTAATGATATAGAAAATTATAATATTTTCATAAATTTAAAGACAGGAGGTTTTAAAATGACAAATGTATTTGATGTTTTAAAGGAACGTGGATTCATTAAACAAACTACTCATGAAGAGGAAATACGTGAACTTTTAGGAAAGGAATCAGTAACATTTTATATAGGATTTGATGCTACTGCTGATAGCTTACATGTTGGACATTTTTTACAATTAATGGCTATGGCACACCTTCAAAGAGCAGGGCATAGACCGATTGCACTTTTAGGTGGAGGTACTACTATGGTAGGAGACCCTACAGGAAAAACAGATATGAGAAAAATGTTAACAGTTGAAGAAATTCAACATAATGCAGATTGCTTTAAAAAACAAATGGCTAAATTCTTAGATTTTTCTGATGGGAAAGCTATTATGGCAAATAACGCAGATTGGCTTATGAATTTAGAATATATTCCATTCCTTAGAGAAATAGGAAGACATTTTTCGGTAAATAGAATGCTAACAGCAGAATGTTTTAAAAGCCGTATGGAAAAGGGGTTATCTTTTCTTGAGTTCAACTATATGATAATGCAGGCTTATGACTTTTTAGAGCTACATAGAAAATATGGATGTAAATTAGAATTAGGTGGAGATGATCAGTGGTCAAATATTATTGCTGGAGCAGATTTAATTAGAAGAGTTGAAGGTGAATCAGCTTATGGTATGACATTTACTTTACTTACAAATAGCGAAGGTAAAAAGATGGGTAAAACAGAATCTGGTGCTGTTTGGCTTGATTCTCAAAAAACATCACCTTATGATTTCTACCAATACTGGAGAAATGTTGCTGATGCTGATGTTCAAAACTGTTTATCACTACTTACATTTATTCCTATGGATGAAGTAAGAAGATTATCTTCTTTAGAAGGAGCTGAAATTAATAAAGCTAAAGAAGTTTTAGCATATGAAGTTACAAAGATAGTTCATGGAGAAGAAGAAGCTAAAAAGGCTCAGGAAGCTGCAAGAGCTTTATTTGGAAAAGGAGCCATGGCAGGGTCTATTCCAACTACAGAGATATCTAGAGAAGAATTTGCTGAGGGTATGGATATAATAAGCATACTTACTACTACAAAACTTACTTCTTCAAGAGGTGAAGCAAGACGTTTAATACAACAAGGTGGAGTTTCTGTAAATGATGAAAAAGTAAAAGATATAAGTCTTGTTATAAAAGAGGAAGACTTTAAAGATGATGGATTGATGGTTAAAAAAGGAAAAAAAGTATATCATAAAGTAAAATTAGTTTAATTAAATAGTAACACTTTAAAAAACCCTTCATAATATAATATGGGGGGTATTTTTTTGAAAAAGTTATTAAAAGTAAAAAAGAGAAGAAGGAATAGGAAAATAGTAAGCGTTATTATTTTAATATTATTATTTATTATATTTATAGGATCATTTATATTTATAGATAGAAAGATAAAACCAACAGTTCAAGCAATAGCTGAATCAAAAGCACAAGAGCTTGCAAATAGATCAATAAATAAAGCTGTAGGACAAATTTTGCAAGGCAAAATTAAATATGAAGAGCTTATAAATTTAAAAACAGACGTAGACGGAAATATTACCATGATACAAGCAAATACTATACTAATGAATAAAATAGCATCAGATGTAGCAATTGAAGTACAACAGCAATTGAAACAAATAAAAACAACATCAGCAAATATTCCATTAGGAACTGCTTTTAAAAGTTCTATACTTGCCAAATATGGACCAAAATTAAAAGTAGGAGTTCAGCCTGTTGGAATAGTTAATGTAGATTTTAGAACAGAATTTGATTCATCTGGGATAAATCAGACTAGACATAGGATATATTTAATAATAAAAACCAAGGTTAGAGTAATAATACCATTTACATCTTCATATAAGGAAGTTGCAAGTCAAATGCCAGTATGTGAAACAATAATAGTAGGTAAAGTGCCTCAAAATTATGTAAATATACCAGAAAATGAAGTTCCAAATATAATAGATGCTGGAGAATAAAAAAGTTAATTCCTCTATAAGTGTATGTAGAGGGATTTATTTTTTAATAAGTATTAAAGTGAAATTTCCCATATTACATATTTAAATATTTTTTGCTTTTTTCTTATAATTTGCAGTATAATAAAAAATGTAAAAATAGAAATAATATGGGGAGGGGGAGATTTGATGGATATAGAACAATTAAAAATTATTGCTGTTAGAAAAAATGGTGAAATACTTCCTCCTTGTGGAAGGTGTAGAGAATTTATGTTTCAAGTTAACAATGAAAATCTTGAAGCAGATGTATTGGTTTCAGACAATAAAGTAGTTAAACTTAAAGAATTATAATCATATTGTTTAGACTATAAATTTTAAATAATAAAGGAAGGATACAAAAAATGAAATTAACAGTATTGATAGATAATAATACTCTAATAGGGAGTTGTTTGTATGGAGAGCCGGGTTTGTCTTTTTTTATTGAAGATGAGGAGGTAAATGTTTTATTTGATACAGGATATACAGATGCTTTTATAAAAAATGCATACAAGATAGGAATTGATTTATTACAAGCTGGTTTTGTAGTTATTTCTCATGGACATTACGATCATACATGGGGATTATCTTCTTTAATCAGAAAGTATATAGAAACAAAATCAGAAAATAAAAAACACGATAAACCTGTATTTATAGGACATCCATTAGCGTTTTTAAATAGAGAAAATTTTAGAGGTAAGCAAAGAGGATGTATGATTGCACCTGAAAAATTAAATAGATATTTTAAACTGAATTTAAGTAAGGATCCTGTTTGGATTACAGATAGACTAGTTTTTCTTGGTGAGATAGAGAGAACAAATCATTTTGAAAATAAAATACCAGTGGGTAAAATTGAAAATAATGGAATAGAAGTAGATGATTATGTGCTAGACGATTCTGCTATGGTTTATAAATCTTCAAAAGGATTAGTAATTATTACAGGATGCTCTCACTCAGGTATTTGTAATATTATTGAATATGCAAAAAAGGTTTGTAAAGAGGATAGAATTTATGATATTGTAGGAGGACTACATTTGCTTAAGCCCAATGAAGAACAACTAAAAAATACTTTAGAATATTTAAAAGAAATTGATATAAAGGAAGTTCATGCTTGCCATTGTACAGATTTAAAATCAAAAATAGAATTATCTAAGGTAGTTAATTTGAAAGAAGTAGGTTCAGGAACAGTGCTAGAATATTAAGATATAAGTATATAAATTTTATAAGGCATAGTTGTTAAATTACATATAGTTTTTTTATAATGAATAGAAAAAATATAATCATTTTAAATTGTGGATAAATTGATTTTTGAAAATTAGTTCCTACATATTTACAATATTTTTTAAGTGCTTTATTAATTGATATTATTATATGTAATTTAATAAGAAAGTAGTGAATTTAATGTTAAAAGATTTATTTGTTAATATGACTATATTAATTACATTTATTTTTTAGGTAGTTGCAAAATAGAGTGAAAGGTTATCCACAGAAAAATTGAGTTGAAATTACTAAATAGAAAGAGTTATTAACAGTAATATTCAAAAAAAGACGCAGTTAAATAAAGGTTCAGTAAAACCTTTTTAAAAAGGATATAGAGTTTAAAAAAACTTAAGCAATTAAAGATTTAATAGCAAGAGGATTGTGGATATTGTTAGTCTTAAACATTAAAACAAACGCAACTAACTGAGAAATACAAGCCAGTAAAACATCAGCTTTTAAAGAAACAGTATTTCTAACTTTAGATGATTTGATTTGAATAAAGTTTTTTAGTTGAGAAATAGACCTTTCACAAATAGTT
>NZ_FRAE01000026.1 GCF_900142235.1 Tepidibacter formicigenes DSM 15518
AATAATATTTTTGATAAAAAGAAAGTGGGATGAAATCACTAATATCAAAAAAATGATTTAACATAGAAAGTAAATTGTATTGATTTTGATTAAAAAACTTTTCAAAATCAGAAGAAATATTAGAAAAGTTTAATTGTTTAGCTTGAACTGGCATAAGTTTTTCCTCCTTTTTTCATTTTGAGTTATACACATCTAGTTAATGTATATATACCCAAAATGGGGGAAACTTAGCCATTTCTATAAATTTAAATGTAGTATTTATGCGAGTTGTAGAGTTCTGCAACGAGCTAATTTTTACTTTATAAAGGGGGGTAAGAGGAATTATGGGTCAATTTTCTGATTTAATAAAAAAAGATAGAGAAGATAGAAAGAAAAAGCATTTTGAAGGTACGTTTTTAGATTATCTTGAGATACTAAAAAAAGATAAATCAGTGTGTATGTTAGCACATGAAAGAATGTATAAAACTATTACTGATAAAGGAACACAAGTTATAAATACTGTTGAAAACCCGAGACTTAGAAGAATTTATGGAAATGATGTTTTAAAAAGATACAATTTCTTTAAAGATGACTTCTTTGGGATTGATAAAGTATTAATGAAAATAGTTAAATATTTTCATACAGCAGCAATGAAAGGAGAAGAGTCTCGTCAAGTTCTTTATTTAGTAGGGCCTGTTGGAGCAGGTAAATCATCTATAATGGAGGCTTTAAAAAGAGGACTTGAAATGAGTGATCCTATATATGCCCTTAAAGGGTGTCCTATGAGAGAAGAGCCCCTTCATTTAGTTCCTAATCATCTTAGAAAACAGTTTGAAAATTTATTAAATGTAAAAATTGAAGGTGATTTATGTCCTGTTTGTAGATATAGATTAAAAAATGAATATAATGGCGAATTTGAAAAATTTCCTGTAGAAACAGTAGATTTTAGTATAAGATCAAGAAAGGGCATAGGGGTAGTTCCGCCAGTAGACCCTAATAATCAAGATACTTCAGTACTTGTAGGTTCTGTTGATATATCTAAAATGGATTTATATCCTGAGGATGATCCAAGGGTACTTTCTTTAAATGGAGCATTCAATGTTGGTAATAGAGGACTTGTAGAATTTATAGAGGTATTTAAAAATGAAGTAGAATATCTTCATACTATGATTACAGCAACTCAAGAAAAAAGTATTCCATCTCCTGGTAAAGCATCTATGATTTATTTTGATGGAATTATACTAGCTCATTCTAATGAAGCAGAGTGGAATAAATTTAAATCAGACCATACTAATGAGGCAATATTAGATAGAATTGTAAAGATTGAAGTACCTTATTGTCTTGAATTAGATGAAGAAATTAAGATATACAAAAAAATATTAAATAAGAGCAATTTCAATGCTCATATTGCACCTCATGCAATAGAAATAGCTTCAATGTTTGCTATTTTAACAAGGCTTGCTCCTTCAAATAAAGTTAATCCTATAATAAAGCTAAAAATATATAATGGAGAAGAAATAGTTGAAAAAGGATCTACTAAAAAAATAGATATAAGTGAGCTTAGAGAAGAAGCACCTAGAGAAGGTATGACAGGAATATCTCCAAGATTTATAATGAAAGCTTTAGATGAAACAATAGCTGAATCTGATTATAATTGTATTAATCCTATTTCAATTCTTGAAACTTTGATTAAGTCAGTAAAAGAATTGTCAATTAGTGAAGATACTAAGAAAAAATACTTAAATTTCTTACAAAATACAATTAAAAAGGAATATAACAAAATACTTGAAAATGAAGTCACTAAGGCATTTATCCATGGATATAAAGAACAAGCTGAAGATCTATTTAATAATTATTTAGATCATGCTGAGGCTTATGTTAATAAAACAAAGATAAAAGATAAAAGTACTGGTGAAGAATTAGAGCCAGATGAAGATTTTTTAAGATCTATAGAAGAACAGATAAATATAACTAGCACTTCAGCTAAGGGATTTAGACAGGATGTAACATCATATATGTTCTATGTTATAAGAAATGGAGGAAAGATTGATTATACTTGTTATCAACCATTAAAAGAGGCTATTGAAAAGAAATTAACTACATCAGTAAGAGAATTAAGTAGAGTTATAACTCGTACTAAGGTAAGGGATAAGGATCAAAATGAAAAATATAATGCCATGGTAGAAGAAATGAAGAGAAATGGATACTGCGAACACTGCTGTAACGTAATTCTTAAATATGCTGCTAATAATTTATGGAAGGATTAAGAATATACAGCAAGGGGTGAGAATATGGGCATATTTAGGGAGTTTGACAGTAAAGGAAGGGATCGTTCAGCAGAAGATAGGTATAGACATAGAAAATTAGTAGAAGACTCTATAAAGAAGAATATAGGAAATATAATAGCTGAGGAGAGTATTATTGGTCAAAGTAAGGATAAAAAAATAAAAATACCTATAAAAGGAATTAAGGAATATCAGTTTATATATGGTAAAAATAAACCAGGGGTTGGATCAGGAATTGGTAATGAAAAAAGAGGAGATAAAATAGGGAGTGAACAGATGCAAAAGGGCAAAGGAGAAGAGGGAGCAGGAAATGACGAAGGTGAAGATATTTATGAAACTGAAGTTACTATTGAGGAATTAATTAATTATTTATTTGATGATTTAGATTTACCTTATATGCAGAGAAAAAAATTTAGTGAAATAGAATCTCAAAAAAAATTTAAAAGGTTAGGGTATCAAAATAAGGGAGTTAGACCTCGCCTTGCTAAAAAAAGATCTGTAATTGAGAAGATAAAAAGAAAACAGGCAACTCAAAGAGGAAAAAAAATAAATAAAGAAGAAAAGGAAAGATTTCCATTTAAAGAAGAAGATTTAAAATATTATCATATGAGACCAGATATAAAAAGAGAAAGTAATGCAGTAGTTATTTGTATTATGGATACATCAGGTTCTATGGATATGACTAAAAAATACATGGCTAGAAGCTTTTATTTTCTTTTATATCAATTTGTAAAGCTTAAGTATGTAAATGTAGAAGTTGTATTTATATCCCATTCAACTGTAGCTAAAGAAGTAAATGAGCATGAGTTTTTCCATAAAGGACAGTCGGGAGGAACATATATTAGTAGTGGTTATAAAAAAGCATTAGAAATTATAGAAAAAAGGTATAACCCTTCAGTATGGAATGTTTATGCATTTCACTGTAGTGATGGAGATAACTGGAGAGAGGATAATCAAAAAGCTATAAATTCTGCAAAAAAATTATGTGAAACTTGCAATCTATTTGGATATGGTCAAATAGGTAATAGAGGATATATGACAAATAGTACAATTAAAAATGAATTTGAAAAGAATGTAAAATATACTAATTTTTCGGTTGTAACTATGTCTCGAAAGGAGGATATTATTCCTGCCCTTAGAAAATTACTTGAAAAAGAAAAGGGATTTATGGAATAATAGTTTGCCTATGATGGAATATACTATTGAGCAGTTAGAAAAATGGGATAAAAAAATTGTTGATATTGTAAAAGCAGAAGGATTAGATTGTTATAGTCAAGAATTTGAAATTTGTAGTTATGAGGATATGATATGCTTTGAAGTTTACGTTGGAATGCCATCTCATTATCCTCATTGGAGTTATGGTAAGGCTTATGAAAGGAAGAAAACTTTATATAAATATAATTTAGAGGGACTTCCTTATGAAATGGTAATTAATTCTGATCCTAGTATTGCATATCTTATGAAAGACAATACTTTGCTTTTACAAATACTTACTATGGCACATGTATATGGACATAATGACTTTTTTAAAAATAATAGATTGTTTGCTGAGGGAACTAAAGCAGATTATACAATAGAAATGTTTAAAAATCATTCAAATAGAATAAGAAGCTATATAGAAGATCCAACAATAGGATATGAAAAAGTAGAAAGAATACTTGATGCAGCTCACGCTATAAGATTTCATACAACAAGAGTTATAGGTCTTAAAAAACTATCTGATGAAGAAAAGAAGAAAAGACTTCTTGAAAAGTATTATGAAGAAACACAACCTAAAGGACTTTTGGATGATAAAAGTGATATACCATTTCCTAATCTTAATAAAATTCCTCTAGAGCCTACTGATGATATTATGAATTTTTTGATTGAGCATAGCAATCTAGAGGAGTGGGAAAAAGACATAATTGAAATTGTAATGAAAGAAGCTATGTATTTTATTCCTCAAATAGAAACTAAAATAATGAATGAAGGCTGGGCAAGTTACTGGCATTATAAGATATTAAATAAGCTTAATTTATCTCAAAGTCTTCATATGGAGTTTTTAAATAGACATAATCAAGTTATTAGACCTTTCTTGGGTGGAATTAATCCTTATTTTGTTGGATTCAAAATGTTTGAAGATATTGAAAAAAGATATGGAAGAGATAAAATATTTGAAGTTAGAAAACTTGAAAGGGATCAATCTTTCATTAGAAAATATCTTACTGAAGAATTGTGTGAGAAAATGAATATGTTTCAGTATAAAAAGAAAGGGAGAAATTATGTAATAGAAGAGGTTGCAGATAAGGAAGGGTGGAAGAAAATTAGAGATACTTTGGCTAATAACGTAGGAATGGGAGAAATACCTTATATTAAGGTTGAAAAAGTATCTCCTACAGATGGTGGATTAGTCTTAATTCATGAATATGATGGTAGAGAATTAGAACTTTCATATGCATATGAAACTCTAAAGCATGTTTCAACTCTTTGGGGAGATAAAGTTACATTAAAAACTGTTATTGGAAATAATAATAAATCTATTGTATGTAGTAAAGATAAAAAAATATATATGGGATAAAAATGAACCTGCTATTAATGGCAGGTTTATTTTTATTCTATAGGAATTATAAATTTTTTAAACTGTAACTTTGGTAACTGAATAAAAGTATCAACTATTTTGAGCAACGGAGTCCGTTAGGACTCGTTGGCGATATGAGCCATGCGATAGCATGAAGCGAATTTTTTTATATCAAAAAATATAAGAATGGAAAACTTGTGAAGTGGAATAATATAATAAATATTTGTTATATTAAAATAAAATACTGAAATTAAAAAGGGTGGTATTAAAATATGTTAGGAGCAATGTTCTGGGGAGGAATAACAGGTTTTGCTGTGTTTTTAGGAGCATTAGTAGGAATTTATTTTAAAATAAAAAAGTATATAGTTGGTTTTATTATGGCTCTTGGTACAGGTGTTTTAATTGGAGCAGCTTCATTTGAATTACTTATCAAATCTGTTAAAAATGCTGGAATAAAAATTACAGCTATTGGCTTTATTTTAGGCGCTATTATTTTTACAATTTTAGATTTTATAATAGCTCAAAAAGGAGGAAATGAAAGAAAACGCTCAAAAGAAAAGCCAGAGGGATATTCAGGGTTAGCAATTTTTATTGGAACATTAATGGATGCAATTCCTGAATCGCTTATTATTGGTGTAAGTTTAATTAAAGAATATCATGTAAGTTGGATTTTAGTTATTGCTATATTTATTAGTAATTTTCCAGAAGGATTATCAAGTACTATAGGATTAAAAAAAGATGGATATTCTAATAGTAAAATTTTTTTCCTCTGGTTAATGGTTTTAGTTACTTCATCGTTAAGTTCCTTAATAGGGTTTATTTTTTTTGAAAATGCATCAAAATCATTAGTAAATGGTATTGGTTCATTTGCTGCAGGTGGAATTGTAGCAATGGTTTCATCAACTATGATGCCAGAAGCATATAAGGAAGGTGGTTCTGTAGTTGGTTTTATTTCAGCAATTGGATTATTAAGTGCTTTAATTCTTTCTCATTTTGAGTAAAGTTATATTTGTAATTTTTTTTAAAAATAATATTAGTATGATGATATAATAAATTATATGAAAAAGTTTCCTTTAAACATATATAATAAGGTTAATGACTCAAAAATTGCTATTTAGCATAAATTAAGGGGGTAGAAAATATGGATAATAAGAGATTTTATCCTAATATTGCAATTATTATAACGGTTATACTATGGGGATTATCATTTATAAGCATAAAAGTATCTTTAGAAGTTTTTCCGCCTATGACTTTAGCAGCAGCTAGATTTATAATTGCTTCAGGAATACTTTTAGCAATATTTAAGAAAAAAGAACCCAAAACAAAGCTTGAAAAAGAAGATATTCCAAAGATAGCCATGGCATCATTCATTGGTGTTACCCTATACTACTATTTTGAAAATAATGGAGTAAAGCTTACAACTCCTTCTATAGCATCTCTTATCATTGCTACAATACCTATATTTTCATTGATTTCTGAAGCAATTATGTTTAAAAACAAATTAACATTAAACAAAATAATAGGAGTAACATGCTCACTTATAGGAGTTTATTTTATAGTAGGGGGAGGTTTAAATGATTTAACATCAAGTAATGGATTAGGATATTTGATGATGTTTGGTGCTGTTTTTTCTTGGGTAATTTATAATATGCTTACAAAACCATTATTCAATAAATATTCTCAATTAGCTATAGTATTTTATCAAATAGTTTTTGGAACTATTTTTTTAATACCGTTTACTTTATTTGAAAAAACTAATTGGGAGTTGTTAAATAAATCTATAATACTTAATATATTTTACTTAGCCGTATTCTGTTCAGCAGTGGCTTATTATCTTTATATGTATGCTTTAGATAATTTAGGAGCTTCAACTACGACGTTGTATCTAAATCTTTCTCCTCTTGTGACTACTATAGGAAGCTATTTTATATTACATGAAAATATAACTAAAAATACAATTATTGGAGGAATACTTGTAATTGCATCTGTTTATACAGTAAATCTTAAAATATCTTTTAAAAAAGATAAAATTGAAGATGTTGCAAAGTTCAAAAAGGTATGATATTCTAATTTAGCACAATAAAATAAGACAGTTCGTAACCATCCTGTCTATAAACAAAACTAGGACTAAAACTACCCGTTTTAGGTAGTTGTTTTTGTTTATAGGGCAGTTATGCCTTTTTTTTGTGCTTTTTCACTAAAAGGAGGAGTAAAAAATGAAAAAAATAGGACTTACTACTACTGTTCCAGTAGAAGTTTTAATAGCAGCAGGATATAAACCGGTAGATCTTAATAATCTTTTTATAACTTCTAATAATTATTTTAAATATATAGATATAGCTGAAAGAGATGGATTTCCAAAAAGCATGTGTGCATGGATAAAGGGTATATATGGAGCATGTGTTGAAAATGGGATTAAAGAAATAGTCGGAGTTATGGAGGGAGATTGTTCTAACACAAAGGTACTTATTGATGTACTTAAACTTAAAGGAATTAAAGTTTATCCTTTTTCATTTCCACATAGTCATAAAAGAGAAGATGTAGAAATAGAGATAAAAAAATTTATGGACATTTTTAAAGTAGAAATTGAAGAAGTTGAAAAAGTAAGAAATAGACTTAATAAAATAAGAAAGCTTTCAAAGAAAATAGATAAGTTAACATATATAGATAATAAAGCAACTGGTTTTGAAAATCATTTATATCAAGTAAGTTTAAGTGATTTTAATGGAGATATTGATAAATTTGAAAATGAACTTAAAAACGTAATTTCAGATATAAAAAATAGAGAATCAAATGATAAAAAAATAAGGTTAGGGTATATTGGAGTTCCTCCTATGACTGGTGATTTATATGAATTCGTTGAAAAATTTAATGCAAGATTTGTATATAATGAGGTTCAAAGAGAATTTGCTTTTCCAAGAGGGGATAAAGCTTTAAATATATATGAACAGTATTATGACTATACCTATCCTTATGATAGTGAATTTAGAATAAAGGAGCTAAAGAAACAAATTAAAGAGAGAAAATTAGATGGAATTATTCACTATACTCAGGCCTTTTGCTATAGAGCAGTTGAAGATATTGTATTAAAACAAAAGCTTGATATACCTATTTTAAATATTGAGGGAGATAAGCTAAATACTTTAGATGCTAGAACTAAATTAAGACTTGAAGCATATCTTGATATGCTCCTTGACTTGAAAGGAGAAATTTAGATGAATGTATTAGGTATAGATCTTGGAAGTAGAGAAGTAAAGATTGTATTAATGAAAGATGAGAAGATAGTAAAAAAACAAAAAATAAGCACAATGTCTTTTTATAGAGATTATTGTACTTTTGATGGGAAAATAACTGTTGATTTAAAAAAGCTCGATATTGATTATGTTGATAAGGCAGTATCTACTGGATATGGTAGAAATAATACTGATTTGAGTAGATTTATAGCTATAAATGAAATAAAAGCACATGTTTATGGAGCATTTTATCAAACTGGACTTAAAGACTTTATACTTTTGGACGTAGGTGGACAAGATGTTAAAGTTGTTAAAGTTGAAAAAGGAGTTACAACTGATTTAGAGCTTAATGAAAAATGTGCTGCTTCTTGTGGAAGATATTTAGAAAATATGGCAAATGTACTTGAAATATCTTTAGATGAGATGAGTAAGTACTATAAAAATCCTGTGGAGCTTAATTCTACTTGTGCAGTATTTTCTGAATCGGAGCTTATTGGGAAAATTGCTGAGGGTGTTAATATTGAATGTTTATGTTCTGGAGTGAATTATTCTTTATATAAAAGATTAAAGCCTCTTTTAACAAAGTTTAGAGGGAGAAAGTTAGTTTTAACTGGTGGAGTTGCTAATAATATAGCTTTAAAGGAATATCTTCAAAATGATTATGATGAGATAGTTTCGGTTTCAGATCCACAGTTTAATGGAGCAATAGGATGCTGTTTATATGCAAATAAGTTTTTAGTTTAGGAGGAATAGTAATGTATATTTTAAAAGCAGAGCATAGTTTTGATAGTGCTCATTTTCTTGCAAATTATGAAGGAAAATGTTCAAATATTCACGGGCATAGATGGAGAGTTATAATTGAAGTACAGTCAGAGAATTTAATAGATGGTGGGCAACTTGATGGTATGGTAATTGACTTTGGAGATTTAAAAAAAGATGTTAGAGCTTTAGCTGATTCTTATGATCATGCATTTATAATACAAAAAGGTACTATGAGAAAAGAAACTTTAGAATGTATTATAGAAGATGGATTCAAAATAGTAGAGGTTGAGTTTAGACCAACAGCTGAAAATTTTGCAGCATTTTTCTTTAAAACTATGGAAGAAAAAGGATACAATGTAAAAAGAGCAACTGTATATGAAACACCTACTAATAGTGCCACATATGAAAAAAGTGAGGTGAAGTAGCGGTGTTTAAAGTAGTTGAAAAATTTATAAGCATAAATGGAGAAGGACGTTTATCAGGTCAGCTTGCTGTATTTATAAGATTTGCAGGATGCAATTTAGACTGTAGCTTTTGTGATACTAGATGGGCAAATGAAAAAGATGTAGATTATGAACTTATGACTAAGGAAGATATATATAAATATATAAAATTTACAAAAGTTAAAAACATAACTTTAACTGGAGGAGAACCATTACTTCAAGAAAGAATTATGGAGTTATTAGAATATTTATCAAAAGATGAATATTTATTAGTTGAGATAGAAACAAATGGAAGTATTGATTTGAAAAAATTTTCTAGGATAGAAAAAAATAGACCAAAATTCACCATGGATTATAAGCTTATGTCAAGTAATATGGAAGATAAGATGGTAATAGATAATTTTAAATACTTAAATAAAAATGATACAGTTAAATTTGTAGTAGGAACTATTGATGATTTAAATAAAGCTAAGTATTTAATTGATAAATATGAATTAACAAATAAAACTAATGTATATTTAAGCCCAGTATTTGGGGAAATTGATATGAATGAGATTGTTGAATTTATGAAAAATAATAAAATGAATGAAGTAACCCTTCAAATACAGCTTCATAAGGTAATCTGGCATCCAGATAAAAAGGGGGTATAAAATCGTGGCAATTAACAAAAAAGAAATTGAAAAGCACATAAGAGGAATACTTATAGCCTTAGGAGAAGATCCAGATAGAGAGGGACTTAAGGATACTCCAAAGCGTGTAGCTAATATGTATGAGGAAGTATTTATGGGAACTAATTATACAAATGATGAAATAGCAGAGATATTTGGTAAAACATTTGAAGAAGATTTAGATGTTAAAGGGTCAAATAAAGATATAGTATTTATGAAGGATATTGAAATATTTAGTCACTGTGAACACCATTTAGCACTTATGTATAATATGAAGGTTTCAGTTGCTTATATACCAAATAAAAAAGTTATAGGTCTTAGTAAAATAGCGAGAATAGCTGATATGGTAGGTAGAAGACTTCAACTTCAAGAAAGAATAGGAATGGATATAGCTTACATTATTCAAAGAGTAACTGATTCAGAAGATGTTGCTGTTATTATAGAAGGTGAACATGCTTGCATGACTGCAAGAGGAATAAAAAAGAATAATACAAAAACTATAACTACAACATTAAAAGGAAGATTTGAAACTGATCCTATTCTTAATAACAAATTAATGATGCTTTATAAATAACAAAGAGGTGAAATATATGAATAAAGAAAAAGCAGTTGTTGTATTTAGTGGAGGACAAGACAGTACAACTTGTTTGTTTTGGGCAAAGAAGAAGTTTAAAGAGGTTATAGCAGTATCTTTTGATTATAATCAAAAACATAAGTTTGAGCTTGAGTGTGCAAAGGATATTTGTAAAAAGTATAATGTAGAACATCATATTTTAGACTTAGGACTTCTTAATCAATTAGCTCCTAATTCATTAACTAGAGTGGATATAGAAGTTGATAAAGAAACACCAAAAGATAGTCTTCCAAATTCATTTGTTGATGGAAGAAATATGCTATTTTTAACATTTGTAGGGGTATTTGCAAAGCAAAGAGGAATAAATAATATAATAACAGGGGTATCACAAAGTGATTTTAGTGGCTATCCAGATTGTAGAGATGTATTTATAAAATCTTTAAATGTTACACTTAATTTAGCCATGGATTATCAATTTGAAATTCATACGCCACTTATGTGGATTAATAAAGCACAAACTTGGGAATTGGCAGATGAATTAGAAGTACTCGATATAATTAAGAATGAGACTTTAACTTGTTACAATGGAATTATAGGTGATGGATGTGGAGAGTGTCCAGCTTGCAAATTAAGAATGAATGGTTATATAGAGTATATGAAATCAAAGGAAAAATAAAATATGTAAATTTTAAGCTACCACTAGTTTATTTGTGGTAGTTTTTTTTGCATATTAATGAATTAAAAGAAAAAAATATAAATTATATATATTTATTTTATAACTATATGTTATAATTTTAGTGATTTATTATTTGGAGGTTATGGTATGAGTGAGCGAATTTCAATTCCTAGATATATAAAAATAGCAGTTGATGTAGCAACACGTATTTACAATGGAAACATAAACGAAGGAGATAAATTAAGAGGAAGATCAATATTAGCTTCAGAGTATAATGTTTCTCCAGAAACAATAAGAAAAGCTATGAAACTACTCGAAGATAAGCAAGTTGTTGAAGTAAGCAAAGGAAGTGGAATTATAGTAAAGTCTAAACAAAAGGCTTATGGGGTTATACAAAACTTTAAAGATAGTGAAGAAAATATAAGTACTTTAAGAAGTAAGTTAAAAGATTTATTTGATGAGAAAAAAAGGATAGAAAAAGAGATTCAAGAAACCACTGAAAAAATAATAGATTTATATAAGTTTAAAAGAAATGAAATAATAGATCCAATACAAGTAGAAATTAAAGAAGGATATCATATAATTGGTAAAACAATAGGAGAATGCAAAGTTTGGGAAAATACAGGAGCTACTATATTAGGAGTATTAAGAAAAGGAAAAATGATACTTTCTCCAGGACCTAATTTAGAGTTTATGCAAGGTGATAATTTATTAATTGTAGGGGATTTAGGTGTAGTAGATAAAATAAACAATTATTTAAAATTAAAATAAAATAGGTTAATTTAAAAGTCTCAAATATTATTTTTATTGAAGAAAGTAATATTTGAGACTTTTTTTATAATGAATAAGAAATTATAATCATTTTAAATTGTGGATAAATATAATTTCTGTTATGAATTTTAAGCAACGGAATTCGTTAGAATTCGTTGGTGACATGAAATTTTAAAAAAGTCTACATTTAAAATTTTTAGAATAAAGACTTTTTTATAAATTTGACAAGATACAACTTAGATAATATAATGGAATTGCTTGAAACATACAACTTTTATAAAAAATAAAGTTGTATCTAAAATTGAATATGACATTATAATAAAAGCATTTAAGCTATTATAATATACAATTATTCTTAATGCTTTTATTTATAGATGACAAAAAAGGGAGTGGTATCTTGAAATTTAACAAGAATGATAATAGTGTTTTAAAAATTTCTTTAGTATTAATTATATGTATAGTTATGTGGGGGCTTATCAGTCCTAATAGCTTCGGATTTATAGGAAATAAAGCTTTAAGTTATATGGTTGATAAATTTGGTTGGCTTTATTTATCAAGTATGACTGTATTTTTAGTATTTAGTATATTCCTTGCTTTTAGTAAATATGGCAATATAAAATTGGGTGATGATGATTCAAAGCCAGAGTATAGTTACATTTCTTGGTTTGCTATGCTATTTAGTGCTGGTATGGGTATTGGTTTAGTATTTTGGGGAGTAGCAGAGCCTCTTAATCATTATATAAATCCTATGGGTATTACAGGTGGAACAGAAAATGCAGTGAATTTTGCTATGAAAAAATCCTTTTTTCACTGGGGACTTCATCCTTGGGCGGTATACAGTTTGTTAGCACTGTCTCTTGCTTATATACAGTTTAGAAAAAAATATCCATGTTTAATAAGTAACATGTTTATTCCACTGTTTGGAAGAAATATATCTAAAAAAAAGATTGGGAAATTTATAGATGTTTTAGCTATCTTTGCTACTATATCAGGTGCTGCAACATCTTTAGGATTAGGAACTCTTCAAATTAATAGTGGGCTTAATTATTTATTTAATATACCTGAAAATAAAATTGTACAAATTATAATAATTATAGTAGTTACATTTTTATTTATATATTCAGCTGTTGGTGGAGTTGATAAAGGAATTAAGATATTATCTAATTTAAATGTATTAATGGCAGTTATGCTTCTTGCTGTAGCTATGATTATAGGACCAACAAGTGAAATATTAAATAATTTTATAAATGGGATGTCTAATTACGGAAAAGATTTATTAGCAGAAGTAAATCCTTTTGGAAAAGGAGATTGGTATAAATCATGGACTATATTTTATTGGGCATGGTGGATAGCATGGGCTCCTTTTGTTGGAACTTTTATAGCTAGGATTTCAAAGGGAAGAACTATTAGAGAATTTATATTTGGAGTATTATTAGTACCTTCAATAGTTTCATTTTTTTGGTTTTCAACATTTGGAACAATGGCTGTAAATATAGGATATGATACTGCATCTAAAGCTATAGGTAAAACCTCTACGGCTTTTTTTATTGTTATGAGTAATTATCCATATGGTAAAGTAATATCAATAATTGCAATAATTCTTCTTGGTACATTCTTTGTTACATCAGCAGATTCTGCAACTTTTGTTCTAGGTATGATGTCAAGGAAGGGGAAATTAAATCCAGATAGTAAAGTTAAAATTATTTGGGGAATAGTACAATCTTTGTTAGCATTAGCTTTATTACTATCAGGTGGATTAAAAATGCTTCAAACTATGTCTATAGTGGCAGCTTTTCCTTTTGTATTTATAATACTTGGTTATATAGTATGTTTAGTTAAATTCTTAAGAGAAGAAAAAATAGAAAATGAAGTTAAAGAAAAGATTAGAATGTTTAAATAATTGAAATAAAATAATTTTTAAATATATGATATAATATTTTAGTAATTTATTTTTGTGGGAGGTAAAAATTGTGAGGGATTTACCTATAGGCGTATTTGACTCAGGTATGGGTGGAATAAGTGTTTTAAAAGAAATGAAAAAATTAATGCCTAAAGAAAACTACATATACTACGGTGACTCGAAGAATATACCTTATGGAAAAAAAACTAAAGAAGAGTTAAGTCATATTTGTATAGAAATTGTAGACTATTTTATAGAAAAAAAAGTTAAAGCAGTTGTAATAGCTTGTAATACAGCTACTAGTGCAGCAGTTAATGAATTAAGAAGTAAATACAATATACCTATTATAGGAATTGAACCAGCTTTAAAACCAGCTGTTGAGAAATATGAAGGAGGAAAAATAGCTGTACTTGCTACAGAGGTTACATTAAGAGAGAAAAAGTTTAATGAATTGATGAATAAGTATAAGGACAAAGCAGAAATTATTAAAATTCCAGCTCCTAAACTTGTGACAATTGTAGAAAATGGTATAGTTAGTGAACGAGAAGCTGAAGAAGCTGTAAGAGAGCTTTTTGAAGATATAAATCTAGAAAATTTATCATCAATCGTATTAGGATGCACTCATTATGTATTTTTGAAGGATATTATAAAAAAAGTATTAGGCGATAATATAGAGTTAATAGATGGAGGTTTTGGAACAGCGTTAAATGTTAAAAACATTTTATTAAAAATGGATTCGTTAAATGAAAGTAATAAAGAAGGAACTATAGAAATAATAAATACATCAAATGATAAAAGTAAAATAGAACTTTCATATAAACTATTAAATACATAAAGAAGAGAGTGATTTAAAAAGCATTCTCTTCTTTCTTTGTGTCAATTTTAAAATTATATATAAGTCCTGAAATTATTAAAAGCCCTCCAATTAATTTTCCTAAAGAAAAGTTTTTAAATAGAACATAATCTATAAATATTCCTGTAAAAAGTTGACCTATAAAAATTATTAAAGTAGAGTATATAGTTGGAATTTTTAGTATAACTATATTTGATATAGATACTATTATTACTCCTATTGCTCCGCCTAAATATATCCAAAATGGATAATTAGGTAAATCGTATATTATATTTTTAGAAGGTCCTTTAGTAACAAATATTATTAAATATATTACTATTAATCCTGTTAAAAAATTCATTCTACAGCTTTTAAAAACACCTATTTTACTTGAAAGATGGGAATTTAGTATCATAGATAATATAACAAGTATACCACTTAAAAAAGCAATAAAAATATACATAATATACCTCCTAATAAAATGTCATTATACATATTCCAAATAAAACTAATAAAAATCCTATTATTTTATTTTTATGAAATTTATTGATTTTAACACCAAATAATCCGAAATGGTCTATAATACAAGAGAAAAGGGATTGTCCTAAAAGTCCTAATGATATTGTAATAGCTATTCCTAGGCGGTTAAAACACATAATATTAAAAAGAACTACGAAAACTCCTATCCCTCCACCTAAAAATAAATATATAGGTATTTTTTCTTCGATGTTTTTATGCTCTTTTTTTAATATAAGTATTAATATTATTGATATTAGACCGACTAAATGTACTATAAAAACAGAATTATAAAAACCTACATAATTAGCTAAAATGCCGTTAAAACTAACCATTATTGAAACTAAAAAACCTTGAAATAAAGCTAATAATTTATACATAAATAACCCCCTTAGTGATTTGATTTTAGTGTACAATAATATTTTATTGAAATATATAAATTATAAAAATGACATATGTCATGTTAAATATAATTTATTTAACTTTAGAATTGAGGAGACGCATATGATTAAGATTAAAAATGAAAAAGAATTAAATTATTACATAGAAAAATATAAATTAAATAATATATTTGAAAAGGATATAAAAAAGTATATGGAGCTTCATTTTTTTAAAAAAGGAGAACATATTTATAGATGTGATGAAAATATAAATTATTTTTATTTTTTAGTTAAAGGAAGGGCAAAGGTATATACAATTTCTAAAAATGGTAAAGCGCTACTCCTTAGGTTTTATAAACCGTGTGAAATTATAGGTGATATTGAAATTATACAAGAAATTGAAAAAGAGAGAAATAAATTTTATAGCTGTAATGTTGAATCCTTGGATAATACTATATGGATAGGAATATCTTTTGATAATATGAAGAAACATGTTAAAGATGATATTAAGTTTTTAAAGTACATATCTAAATCATTAGCATATAAGTTATGTCAATTAGGAAATTCAAGTGTACTTAATCTTTTGTATCCTCTTGAAAATAGGTTGGCAAGTTATATTTTAGCATTAACATATGATACAAATTCAAATAAAGATATTATTGAAATTGAAATGTGTAAATTAAAAGATATAGCAGAATTATTGGGAAGTAGTTATAGACATTTATTAAGAACTATAAATGCATTATCTGATAAAAAAATTATAGAAAGAAAAAGAAATTATATAAAAATATTAGATGGAAAGAAGTTGGAAGATTTAGCTGGAGATATATATAAATAAAGTTCCCACCATGCTGGTGGGAAAGTAGGTTGGTGGCTAAAGGGGAGAGGAATTTATCCCCTAAGATATAGATTAATGATAAGGAAGTTAAGTTGTAAAGTAAAATTAAATGCCCTCAATTTAAATTATCTTATTAAATATTATATGACACATAAAAAAATTTTATTCATAAAAGTATAAAAAATAATATGTAGTACACAATTAATAATAGGTATTTAATAAAGTAAAGGTGGAGTGTTAAATGAAAGAATGTGTACTACAAGATAAGGAATGTTTTAAATCAAATCTAAAACTAGAAATTATCTATGATATAGTAAAATGCTATAGAGAGGGAAAAATATCTGAAAAGAAAATGAAAATTATGTTAAAAAAACTAGGATAAAAGCATCTATATAAATAACAGATGCTTTTATCCTAGTTGAAATTTTTATGCTCTCATGTAATCTTTTTTAGTATCTTCCCAGCATTCAACATTTTTTAATCCTTCTATACTATTTACAGTAAATACAGGATCTTTTCCTTCTTTCTTCTGTGTAACATAGTCTTTTAAAGCTGCAAAAGCAATTTTTCCAAGTTGGGCTATTGCAATTAAGTTGATTAGAGCCATTAATCCCATGAATAAATCTGCCATATTCCAAACAAGAGGCATTTCGGCTATAGATCCAAAAAGAACCATTAAAACAACAGCAGTTCTATATACTAATAACCAAATTTTATTAGAATTAATAAATTCAATATTTGTTTCTCCGTAGTAGTAATTTCCGATTATAGAACTAAATGCAAAAAGTAATATACATAAAGCTATAAAGCTATTACCCCAAGAACCAACTTGAGAGCTTAAAGCAGTTTGAGTTAATTGAATACCTGATAAACCTTTAGAAGTATAAGCTCCTGAAAGTAAAATTATAAATGCAGTAGAACTACAAATTAAAAGAGTATCAGTAAAAACACCTAAAGTTTGAATAAGACCTTGTTTAACTGGATGAGTTACCTCTGCAGTTGCTGCAGCATTTGGAGCAGAACCCATACCAGCTTCGTTGGAGAAAAGACCTCTCTTAATTCCCATCATAAGAGCTACACCGATTCCACCGCCAATTGCTTGGTTTAAACCAAATGCACTGCTTATTATTAGAGAAAATACTGATGGAATAGCAGAAATATTTTTAATTATAACAAAAGCAGCTACTAATATATAAGCTACAGCCATAATAGGGACAATTAATTCAGCAACCTTTGCAATTCTTTTTACTCCTCCGAAAATAATTATTCCTGTAATTGAAGATAATGTTAAACCTATAATAAATTGATTAATACCGAAAGCTTCTTTAAAAGCAAGGGAAATAGTATTTGATTGTACAGAGTTAAAAACAAGTCCAAAACATATAGTTATTAAAATTGAAAAAATGATTCCCATCCATCTTTTATTTAATGCTTTTTCCATGTAGTAAGCAGGACCGCCACGATATCCATATTTATCTTTTGTTTTATAAATTTGTGCTAATGTACTTTCAACAAAGCTTGATGAAGCACCAACTAAAGCAATTAACCACATCCAAAAAACTGCTCCTGGTCCTCCAACCGCAATAGCTATTGCAACTCCTGCTAAATTACCAGTTCCAACTCTTGAAGCAGTACTTATACAAAAAGCTTGAAAAGATGAAACTGAGTTTTCGCTTTTTTCATCTGAAGAAACAGAATTAGTTGCTCCATCGCCTAATAATCTAAACATTTCTCCAAAGAATTTAAATTGAACAAAATTGGATTTAAAAGTAAAGTAAATACCAAGTCCAATGAGTAAAATAATAAGAACTTTTCCCCAAAGGATATCATTTCCTATAGAAATTATGCTTTCTAAAAAGTTCATCATAAATATCACTCCTTTTCTGTATGTTATTATTTATATTTTGTTTGTTTTTTAAATCAATTGATACAATTGTATCAGAAAAAACAACGCAAATCAAATTTTTTTATATTCTGAATTTTAAATAAAATGCAACTAGTAATTTGAGGACGTATGTAATTGATGTATATATATTAATGTTATCAAATTTATATTTGAATGATGTGATTTTAAGTGAAGTATTATAAATGAAAAATTGGAATGAATTGTGAAATTTATAAAAAATATTTTTCATAAGAAATTTTTTTATAATGAATAGAAAATTATAATCCTTAAAACAATTACATAGTAAGGATATTAAGTAAATTTTGAAAAAATATAAAAATTGTCGATTGACCTTGTAATTAATAAAATACTATAATGTAAATACAAGTTTAATTTAAAAAATATAGGAGGATACTTTTTATGAAATTAAAAATTAAAACTAAGTTAATTGCTGTAATGCTACTGTTAATAACAATACCCCTTGTGTTTTTAGGAAGTACAACATACATAAAAGCTAAAAAAGAATTAAAAAAACAATTTGAAGAATCTATGGTACAACTAAACAATCAAATAAAAGAATCTATTGAAGAACATTTTGGGAATTATAAAAAAATTACTTATATTCTTAGTACAAATAATAAAGTTGAACAAATAATTAATAATCCTGAAAATGAATTTTATATAAAAGGGTTATTTAAAAGTTATATGGAAAGTTATAATGAATTATCAGATATATATATGGGAACTGCTAATGGTAAGATGATTATATATCCTGAGGCAGATTTAGGTAATTTTGATCTTAGAACAACGTCAACATACAAAAAGGCTGTAGAAAATCAAAGGGTTATTTTTAGTGATGTATTTATAAATGAGGCAACTAAGAAGTTGTGTATGTCAGTTGCAGCACCAGTATATGAAAATGGTGATAAGAATAAATTGGTTGGTGTAATAGGTGTAACAATACCCCTAGATGAATTATCAAAAAAAATAAGCTCTATAAAGGTAGGACAAAATGGATATCCTGGAATTTTGGATTCTGATGGAAAAATAATTACACATAAAGATATAAAAAATATAGGCAAAAAGGTATCGGTACCAGAAATAGTTAAAGCTATAAACAGCAATAGTGATGGAATAGTAGATTATAAATGGAAAGAAAAAGATGGAAGTGTATTAAAAAAACTTGGAGTGTATACAAAAGTTCCAGAATTAGAATGGACTATAATGACGACAATGTATGTTGATGAAGTTGAGAATGGGATTAAAGGTATACTTATTAATATTGTATTGATTGGTGTAATTGTACTTATGGTTGCATTGGGAGTTGGTATATTATTTTCAAATAGAATTGCAAAACCTATAGAATTAATAGCAAGTAATATGAATAAAGTAAAAGAAGGAGACTTTACAGTTAAGTCAAATTTAAAGTTAAATGACGAAATTGGAATTCTTTCAGATGGTTTTAATATAATGGTGGAGAATGTTAAAGAATTATTATTAGATGCAAAGAGGGTAAGTGAAGAAGTATCAAATACTGCAACAAATCTTGCAGCCACATCACAAGAAGCTAGTGCATCAAGTGAAGAAATAGCAAAAACTATAGAGGAAATAGCAAGAGGGGCGCAGCAGCAAGCACAAGATGCTGAAAATGGAGTAAGGCTTGGATCTAATTTAGATGATAAATTTAATAAATTAGTAAATAATACGAAAACTATGTCTAAAAATGCAAAAAAAGCAATTAATGTAAATATAGAAGGTGTAAATTTAGTTAATGAGCTTAAAGAAAAAACCAATTTAAATAATAAATCTATAAATAAAATAGGATATGCAGTAAAGCAATTAAGTGAAAAATCTAATCATATAGAAGATATACTACAAACAATAAGATCTATAGCAGAGCAGACAAATTTATTAGCGCTAAATGCAAGTATAGAGGCAGCAAGAGCGGGAGAAGCAGGAAGAGGATTTGCAGTAGTAGCCCAAGAAATAAGAAAGCTTGCAGAAGGTTCAAGTGCTGCAACTGATGAAATAAAAGAAATAGTCGAATCTATAAAATATGAAAGTGAAAATACAGTTTCAATTATGGATGAAGTGAAAAATGTTTCCGTTGACCAAACTAAGTCTGTGTGGGATGTAAATAATGCATTTGAAGAAATATCTAAATCAATAGATGGTATTACAAATGAAATAGAACAGGTTAATAAATTTGTAAATGAAATAATAAAGGATAAGGATTTGATAGTAGACTCTATACAAAATATATCAGCAGTATCTGAAGAAACAGCAGCATCATCAGAGGAAGTTACAGCTTCAGCTCAGCAGCAGGCCATGGCTGTTGAAGAAGTTGCTAATAGTGCACAAAGACTTAATGAGTTGTCTTTGAAACTTAATGAACGAATAGACAAATTTAAAGTATAATATTTCTAAAAGTCCTATATTATCAGAAATAATATAGGACTTTTTTTAATAATACTATATAATAAATCATAAGATTTATGATTGGAGTGATAAAATTGCCAAGGGAAATTTTATTAGGCAAAAATTATAATAGTATGAAAGCATGGGAAAAATTCACTAAATCAGGTATTTTAGATAAAAATTTAGTAAGAGATGTTATAGCACAGTCTTGGGAAAGAAGTAAAAAATATGGAATAGATCCTTTTAAGGAAAACAATAATCAAAAACTTAAGTCTAATGAATTTAAATTTAGATATAGAAAATTTATGACACTCCTTAAAACAGCAAAACCTTTAATGAAAAGCTTATATAAAATAGTAGAAGATAATGGGTTGATGATAAGGCTTACAGATGGTGAAGGTTATATACTTGAATATATGGGAAATAGTAATCTATTAAATGAGTATGGCAACCTAAATATACAAAAAGGTTCTAATGTAAATGAAAATGTAATAGGAACTAATGCTATTGCTCTTGCAATGATAAATGGTCAGCCTATACAGGTGTTAGGGGGAGAACATTACTGTAAACAGTATCACAACTGGAGTTCTTCAGCTTGTCCTATTAGGGATGAAAAAAGGAAGATTATAGGAGTCTTAAGTGTTACAGGTCCGTCTGAAAAGATACATCCTCATACTCTAGGGATGGTAGTGGCAGCAGCAAAATCAATAGAAAAACAATTAAAGCTAGATAAAAGTAATAAAAAACTGAGTATGACCAATAAACATTTATTTGCCATAATGGAGTCTATATCAGAAGGTCTTATAGGTATAGATAATAAGGGGATAGTTAAGGATATAAATTTATTTGCAAGAAGGCTTCTTTCTCTAGATGAAGAAGATATTATTGATAAAAATATAAGGGAATTTATAAATGAAAAAAATAATAATATAGTTCTAAATGTTATAAATAAAGGAAAAAAATATGAAGAAACTGAGATGTACTTTAAAAACAAAAAAGGAAAGAGAGTATATTGCATAGTAAACTTAACACCCATAAAGGATTGTGATACTGATGAAGTTGAAGGGGTAGTTATAACCTTTAGAAAATCTAAAACTATTCATAACTTAGTAAACAAGATAATAGGAGCAGAAGCTATATTTACATTTGATGATATTATAGGTGAAAGTGAAGTTGTTAAGGAAGCTAAAATGATTTCTAAAAAAGCTGCTAAGGTAAATACTACTATACTTCTCCAAGGAGAAAGTGGAACAGGAAAAGAATTATTTGCTCAAGCTATACACAATGAAAGTCCAAGAAGAAGTAAGCCTTTTGTATTTTTAAATTGTGGAGCTATTCCTAGAGAACTTGTTGCTAGTGAGTTATTTGGATATGTAGAAGGTGCTTTTACAGGAGCAAAAAGAGGAGGACATCCTGGTAAATTTGAACTTGCAGATGAAGGAACTATATTTTTAGATGAGATAGGAGATATGCCTTTAGACACTCAGGCTAATTTATTAAGAGTACTAGAAACTAAATCTGTAGTTAGAGTTGGGGGGCATAGTGTAATACCAACAGATGTTAGGGTGATAGCTGCTACTCATAAGGATTTAAAAAAAGAAGTTGAAAAAGGTAATTTTAGAGAAGATTTATACTATAGATTAAATGTTATGCCAATAAGAACGCCATCACTTAGAGAAAGAAGAGGAGATATAAAGTTGTTAATAGACTATTTTCTGGAGAAATTCAGTAAAAAAATGAATAAACAAATAAAAGGAATTAGTGATAGTTTTTATAAATATATGAAAAATTATGACTGGCCGGGTAATGTTAGAGAACTTCAAAATGTAATGCAGCTTGTTATAAATATGGTTGAAGAAAATGAGATAATAGGATATAAGCATTTACCATCATATATAAAACCAAGTAATTTATCTAAAAAAATAGGAATGAAGGATGAGTTATTAAGCTTAGCTGAAATAGAAAAAATAGCAATAATAAAAACATTAGAAGAGGTAAATGGAAATATAGCACTAGCTTCAAAAATTTTAGGAATAGGAAGAAGTACCTTATATAGAAAAATAGAAAAATATAATATAGATTATATAATTTGATATTGTTTATGTATCAAATTGAAACATAAGTTTCATTATGATACACGTCAAATGTATGTAAAATTTCAGTATGTATCAAAATGAAACAAAACAAGCATAGTTTATTAAACTATGCTTGTTTTGTTTGTCGATATAATTCTTGATGTAAAAAAAATAAACGCTGAAATTAAGGGATAAGATAAGGTTGTTGTACGTAAATAATAAAATTGGCATGGATATTGCTTGTGATAATTATATAAATATAATTGAAAGTCAAAAAGGAGGTATATCTTATGAAAAAAATAGGAATGACTTTATTTTCTTTATTAACATTTTGGAATGTTCTAGAAGGAAAAATTAATATAGAAACTATTTTAGTAGGTTTATTAATATGTTTGTTTGTATATAAATTTAATAAAGAAACATTTATAACAAAGTAAGGTGGGATATAATTGTTGAAAAAAATAGCTTATTCAATTCAATATTTATTTATACTTATTATAGAAGTTATAAAAGCTAATATTGATGTTGCAAAAATAGTTTTAAGTCCCAAAATAGATATAGACCCAGTAGTGATTGAATTTAAAACAAAATTAAAAACAGATTTAACAAAAACAATACTTGCAAATTCAATTACTCTAACTCCTGGAACTATAACTATGATAATGGAAAATGATGTATACACTGTACATTGTCTAAAAAGGGAGTTTGCTGATAGTCTTGCTAATTCGAAATTTGAAAATATACTTTTAAAGATAGAGGAGCAATAAGTTATGGAAAATATTTTAGTGATTTCAAGTATATTTTTGTCTATTACTATAATTTTATGTATGATAAGAGCTATTAAAGGACCCCTTGCAGCGGATAGATTAGTCTCAATAAATGTTATTGGAACAAAAACTATGGTTTTAATATCCTTCATATCATTTATTCTAGAAGAAACTTATTTTATTGATGTAGTGTTAGTTTATGCAATGATAAGTTTTATAGGGTCAATAGGAATTGCTGATTTAATTGAGAAAATAGGAGGAAAAAATATATGAAGATGATTTTAGTAAGTATTCTCCTATTTGGAGGACTTTTCTTTTTTTCTGTAGGGACAATAGGATTATTAAGATTTGATGATGTATTTACTAGAGCTCATGGAGCTGCAAAATGTGATACATTAGGAGCGGTTTTTAGCTTATTAGCTTTAGTTGTATATAATGGATTTGGTTTTACAAGCTTTAAGCTAATAATGGTAATTGTTTTTCTTTGGATAACAAATCCAACAGCTACACATCTTATAACAAGGGCAGAATTTAATAGAAGAAAACATGAAAAAAATTAATATATGGAGTGAAGATAGATGAATATATTTACCTTAATAATGCTAATTTTTTTAATATTATCATCAATTGCTGTTTCGTTTATTAAAGATTTGCTTGGAGCAGTAATTGTTTTTATGGTGTATTCTCTTGTAATGGCAATACTTTGGCAGCAGCTAAATGCACCAGATTTAGCTATAACAGAGGCAGCTGTAGGAGCAGGAGTATCAACATTACTATTTGTTTTAACCCTTAAGAGAATAAAGGGGGGATCAAAGTGAGAAAATTTACAGCAGTTATTTTAACATCTCTTTTAATAGGAATAATATTTATGGGAGTGAGTGAGATTCCTGAGTTTGGAAAATCAGATGTTCCGGCTCATAATTATGTATCTAAAACCTATTTAGAAGAAACAGTTAAGGAAACGGGAGCATTAAATATTATAACAGGTATTATTCTTGATTATAGAGCTTTTGATACATTTGTTGAAGCTACTGTTTTATTTACTGGTTCAATTGTTGTGCTTATAGTTTTAAGAAAAGAAGGTGATACAAATGGATAGTAAAATATTAAGTAAAGTTTCTGAGTTTGTAATACCTTTCATACAAATATTTGGAATATATGTAATTGTAAATGGACATTTATCTCCAGGTGGAGGTTTTGCTGGAGGAACAATTATTGGAGTAAGTTTTATTCTTTATAGAATTGTGAATGGTCCTCAAAAAGCTAAAAAAAAGCTTCCTTATAAATTTTTAATTAAGATAATTTGTTTTTCTTTAATCACTTATGGATTATTAAAAGGATATAGCTTTATAGATGGGGGGCTTGACCTTCATTTACCAAGGTTTCCGTTGGGAACTCCTGGGAAAATATTTTCCGCAGGGTATTTATTGCCTCTAAATATATTTGTAGGAGCTGTGGTTGCTATTACAATGTACTTTTTTTACAGTTTATTTAGTGAAGGGGAAATATAGTATGGAAAGACTTATTACAAATTATGTAGAAGTATGTTCTATTATTTTATTTGGTGTTGGGTTTATGACACTATTACTTAATAACAATATGATAAAGAAGATAATAGGACTTAATATAATGGATACAGCAATATTTTTATTTTTTATATCAAGAGGCTATATAAAAGGTAAATATGCACCTATAGTTATAGATAAGTTTAAAGGGGTTGATGCTTATATAAATCCAATACCAACTTCACTTATGCTCACTGGTATAGTTATATCAATTAGCATGACAGCCTTTATGTTGGCACTTACTATAAAACTTTATGAAAAATATGAAACAATAGATCTTGGAGAAATTCTTAAAATGAAGGAGGTGTAAATATATGGTTGTTAAAAGTTTTCCACTAATTATAACTTTAATGCTATTTATAAGTTCATTTTTTATGCCTCTTATAAAAAACAAATCTACAATAAAAGCTATTAGTTTATTAACAACTTTTGTATCTAGTATATTATCTTTTTTTACTTTTCTTTATGTGAAAGTAAATGGAGAATTTAAGTACAAGATAGGGCACTTTGAAGCTCCTTGGGGAATTGAGTTTAATATAGGGATTATAGAAACTATAATGAGTATCTTATTTACTATGGTTTGTTTTTTTGTAATTTGGTACTCGATATATAATATAGAAAATGACATAACTGAGAAAAAGGTTCCTCTTTATTATTTACTTATAAATGTATTGTTAGCTTCTCTTTTAGGAATGAATTTTACAAATGATATATTTAATGCTTTTGTATTTATAGAAGTAAGCACCCTTGCTTCTTGTGGTATTATAATTGTCAAAGATAATAAAGAAACTGTAAAAGCAACTATAAAGTATATAGTATTAAGTAGTTTAGGTTCAGGGCTTATACTTATGGGAATTGCGTTTTTATATTCTATTACTGGTAATTTAAATATGGACTTTATTCATAGTGAGCTTATTAAAATATGGATGAGTTATAAAAGAATAACTTTAATTTCCATAGGATTTTTTACAATAGGTCTAGGGATTAAGGGAGCAATGTTCCCACTTCATGTATGGCTTCCAGATGCACATTCATCATCACCAACATCTTCCAGTGCAATACTTTCTTCCCTTGTAGTTAAGGGAGCGGTTTTACTTTTAATAAAGGTATTATATAGAGTTTTTGGAATTATTATAATTTCAAATATACCAGTTCTTAATTTAATATTATTATTAGGAAGCGCAGGAATGATAATGGGTTCAGTTCTTGCTATATTCCAAAAGAATGTAAAAAGAGTAATTGCTTATTCCAGTGTTGCGCAAATGGGTTATATATTCTTTGGGATAGGTCTTGGAAATAAGCTTGGTCTTGCTATTTCTATTTTTCATATAATAGGTCATGGATTTATTAAATCGGCATTATTTTTAAGTGTTGGATCTATGATGCAAAAAACAGGAAAAAAAGTTTCAGAGTTAAGAGGTGTAGGAAAGGAAATGCCAATAACTCTTGGCTTATTTACTCTAGGAGCTTTATCTATGGTTGGTATACCAATACTTCCAGGTTTTTTAAGCAAGTGGAACTTTGCTATTGCTAGTATACAATCAGGTAAAGTATATTTACTATCTATTATACTTATAAGTTCTCTTTTAAATGTAGTCTATTATTTTCCTATAGTTATTAATGGATATTTTGGAAATGAAAATTTGGAAGGGAAAGTTTATATGTCTAAAGAAAAATCTATATTTGAGCTTATGCCTATAATCAGTTTAATGACTGGAATGATATTATTAGGAATTGGTTCAAATTCAATTATAAATATGATTTTAACTGCGTGTGAAAAAATAATGTAATACTTATTAAGAAAGGGGAAACTTAATGAAAAGCTTGTTTATATTAATTCCCATATTAATGCCTTTTATTTTTGCGTTACTTTTAAATTTAATAAAATTTAAGAGCAAAAAAACTAGAAACATATTTATAGCTTTTTCAATTATAACAAATTTTATTTTGACAATTTGTGTTCTTTATTTTGATATAAATCTAAAACTAGAAATTTTAAAGCTTAATGATTTTATAGATATATATATTAATGTTGACAAATTAGGTGTTCTATTTTCAATACTTGCTTCTGGATTATGGATATTTACTTCTTTTTACTCTATGGAATATATGAATTATGAAAAAAAGGAAAGAAGATTTTTTACATTTTTCATATTAACCCTTGGTATAACAATAGGTATAGCGTTTTCAGGAAATTTATTTACTTTATATATTTTTTATGAACTTCTTACTCTTTTTACATTTCCTCTTGTTATTCATGCAGAAAGCAAAGATGCATTCATTAGTGGTAGAAAATATTTAATATATTCTTTTGGTGGAGCTACCCTAGTACTTTTAGGAATGATACTTTTATATAGTATTCATCATGATTTAAGCTTTATTCCTAGAGGAATTTTATCGGGAGTTAATATTGAAAACAATCAATTAATGTTAATTATATATTTACTTATGTTTTTAGGTTTTGGTGTTAAGGCTGCTGTTGTACCATTTCATTCTTGGCTTCCGGCTGCCATGGTGGCACCAACACCTGTTAGTTCATTACTACATGCAGTTGCAGTTGTTAAATCAGGAGTTTTTTCTATAGTTAGAGTTTCATATTTCATATTTGGAGCAGATGTAATTAAAAATGTTAATGGTAACTTATATGCAAGTATATTTGTTGGAATAACTATACTTATGGGGTCTCTTCTTGCACTTCATCATGATAATTTAAAGAAAAGACTTGCATATTCAACTATAAGCCAACTAGGATATATATTACTTGGAGTATTAATGTTAAATGAAAATGCTCTAATTGGAGGGCTTATGCATCTTGTAAATCATGCTTTAATAAAAATAGTACTTTTCTTTTGTGCTGGGGCTATCTATGTTAAAAAGCATATAAAAAATATATCTGATATGAAGGGGATAGGTAAAGAAATGCCTATAACTATGTGGTGTTTTGCTATAGCTTCCATATCGTTAATAGGTATTCCTCCTACTAATGGATTTGTAAGTAAGTGGTATTTAGCATTAGGAGGATTGAATGCTAATAAGATAATGTTTCCTATAATACTGTTATTAAGTGCATTTTTAACTGCAACATATTTACTACCTATTGTAGTAATAGCATTTTTTCCAGGATATCCAGGATATAAAGATGAAAAAATTAAAAATAATGATCCTAATATAAAGATGCTTTTTCCTATAGTCCTTGTTACAGGTATTGTAGTAATTTTGGGAATATTTCCAAATGTAGTTATAAATTTTATAGAAAAGATAGTTATTGAATTAATTTAAAGGGGGTTTAGTATATGAATAATATTTACTTACTTACAATATTAATACTTCCAGTACTAGGCTCCCTTATGGGATATATAATTGGAAGAAAGAATGAAAATTTAAGGAATATATTTATTGATATTATAACAGGAATTGAGTTTTTGTTAGTTATAATAATATATCCCTTAGTGTCAAAGCATCCAATAGAAGTTTTTATACCAGATATAATGGGTACGGGGCTTTATTTAAAGCTTGACATATTAAGGTATATATTAGTATTTATAACTGCTTTTATATGGTTTTTAACTACTATATATTCAACTCAATATTTAATTAAGTATAAAAAGAGAAACAGATATTATGCATTTTTTATGCTTACATTATCTAGTACTATAGGTATATTTATATCAGAAAATATATTAAATCTTTTTACATTTTTTGAGATAATGGCTTTTACTTCTTATGTATTAGTTATACATGATGAAGATGAGTATTCTCATGATGCTGGTAAAATTTATTTAGAAATGTCTATAGCTAGTGGCCTTATTACTTTGATGGGTATTCTTCTTCTTTATGATTACACTTCTACATTAAATATAGGTGAAATGTCATTAAGAATGAATAATATAGGAAATGTTAAATATGCAATAGGATTTTCTTTAATGATAGGATTTGCAGTAAAAGCAAGTATGTTTCCACTACATGTGTGGCTTCCAAAGGTATACCCAGCAGCACCAACTCCTGCCACAGCAGTACTTTCTGGTATTTTGGCAAAATCTGGAGTATATGGAATAATGATAGTTTCTGTTTTTATAATGAATAATGATACATTGTTTTCAATTATTCTTTTGATATTTTCATTTTTAAGTATGTTTATAGGTGGATTTTTAGCAATGTTTCAGAGAAATATTAAAAGAATACTTGCATATAGTAGTATGAGTCAAATTGGATATATGCTAATGGGTATAGCTTTAATTGGATTTCTAAAAGAACATAGTGAGATAGCTATATATGGGAGTATATATCACATTGTAAATCATGCTCTATTTAAAGTTTTACTTTTTATGGGGGCTGGTATTATATATATGATATTAGATGAACTTAGTATAAATAAGATACAGGGATTTGGAAAATATAAAAATATATTAAAAATTGCATTTTTAATAGGTATATTTGGAGTAATAGGAATGCCTGGATTTAATGGATTTATAAGTAAAACTCTTCTTCATCATGCTTTATCTGAAGTACATCATAAATATCATACTATATGGTTAAGTATTGCAGAGATAATTTTTACAATTTGCAGCAGCTTTACAGTAGCGTATCTTTTAAAATTATTTATAGCTGTATTTGTTAAAGAAAGTGATAATTTTAAAGGACAATATAAAAGTCATATTAAAAAAAGAGCATTATTTCCAATGATAATTTTAAGTTTAAGCATATTATTTGTTGCTATAAATCCAAATTTTCTAATAAATATAATGAATGATACTCTTCATACTTTTAAATTAGAATCTCATGGAAGTTTTCGTTTTGAGTTTTATTCTATAGAAAATATTAAGTCTTCAATGATAACTATATTAATAGGTTGTAGTATATACGTATTATTTATTAGAAGACATCTGATAAAAAAAGAAAATGATAAAAATGTCTATATAAATCCAGCTCTTGATTGGGTTAGTTTAGAAGATGATATATATAAACCTCTTTGTATTTTTATATACAAAGTATCATCTATAGGATTTAGTGTTATAGATAGAGCTGTTGTAAATTCTGTGAAATATATAGCATCAAGTATTACTGAGTTTGCAGGCTTTGAAATAAAAAATAAAGTCAATGGAGATGATAAAGTATATAAATTATCTGACATATCAAAGAATATAGGGGTTAATATGAACAGTATAACTTATTCAGTATTTATAATAGGAGTAATACTTGTAATTACAACTCTTATTTTGATAATGCTTTAAATTAGCTAAACCAAAATTTAGGATATTATATAGATAATATAAAATATTAAAGAAATTAAAGTAATTATAAAGGTATTTTAAAATTAATGTCTAATATAATAGTAAATAGTCGAAACCATACTTTTTATAAGGAGTGATATAATGGCTAGTGAAAAAAAGGGGATATTATTAGAAGCAGGTACTGGAGAAGTAGAGATATTAGAATTTGTTGTAAATGAAGTTCATTATGCTATAAATGTTATTAAAGTAAAAGAAATACTTGAAATAGATTACATTACAAAGGTTCCAAATTCATCTCCAGCAGTTGCTGGACTTACTCTCGTTAGAGGTGATGTAGTAACATTAATAGATATGAAGCAAGTTTTAGAAAAAACAAATAGCGATTTAAAGAAAGCAAAAACTATATTATGTGAATTCAATCAAATGAAAGTAGCATTTTGTGTTGATAGCATTGTAGGTATACATCGTATAGGATGGGATGATATTAAAAAGCCTGATAATATAAATGAATCTTCTTTAGTTATAGGGAATATTATTTTAGGAGACAAAATAATAATGCTTCTTGATTTTGAAAAAATAGTTATGGATATTAATCCAGGGTCAGGAATTGGTGAAAAGAGAATGGAAAACATAGCTAATGTAGATAGGTCTAATATAAAAATGGTTTTAGCAGATGATTCACCTCTTATAAGAAGAGTTTTAAATGATACTCTTACTAAAGCGGGATTTAAGCATTTAAGATTTTTTGATGATGGACAGCAAGCTTTAAATTATTTAAAGGCTATAGAAGAGAAAAAAGGAGAAAACTTTATAGAAGATGTACAAATGCTTATAACAGATATTGAAATGCCTCAAATGGATGGTCACACTCTTACAAGGAAAATAAAAGAAGATAAAATTCTTAAAAAGCTTCCAGTAATTATATTTTCATCTTTAATTACAGATGATTTAATGCACAAAGGAGAAGCTGTTGGTGCAGATGCTCAAATGAGTAAACCAGAGATTGGTAAGTTGGTCTCCTTGATAGATAAACTTATAACTGAAAAAGGATTATAATAGCAAAATATGCTATTATAATCCTTTTTTTATAGGAAACAACATTAAATTTTTAAAAAAAGTATCAACTATTTTGAGCAACGGAGTCCGTTAGGACTCATTGGCGACATGAGCCATGCGATAGCATGAAGCGAATTTTTTTATATTAAGTAGGAAATTATAAAATTTCAAAATCTGTGGAAAACTTGCTAAAATATATGTATAAGTATTGAAAAAAGAGAGATGAAGAGATGACTAAAGTAACATTAAAAAAAATATTGCAAGATAATTGGCAAAACTTTTTAAAGAAAAAAATTAAAAGAATTCCGAAGGTAATAAGGGCAGATGTTATAGAAACAGTTGAAAAAGCAATGGACTGTGGGAGGCTAGAAAAGGGATATACAGAGTATATGTGTTTAGAATGCATGGAAAGTAAGAGAGTAGGCTTTACATGTAAAAGTAAATTTTGCACTAGATG
>NZ_FRAE01000009.1 GCF_900142235.1 Tepidibacter formicigenes DSM 15518
AATAATGTTAGTAGCTTACACTTACTCCAAATTATGTTCAGGCGTAGCCTTAAGTTTCAACACTGGATTTAAAAAAATACAAAACAATTTAAGAAAAACACAAGTTATTAATATTTATAATGCTGCAATACAAGGTGAACCTATTAATAAAATTTTTGAGTATCTGAAAATTGCATAGAAATGACTTTGGCTATTTAACTGTAAAATTTTTCAAGTAAAATTGCACTTTTATAGTATTGTCTAAAATTTGTAAAATAATACCTTGTATAAAAGAAAAAAGTCATATGTTTTTTATTCCTTTTAAATCAATAAAAAACATATGACTTTAAATTTACATTTTACAATATACTTTCTAATTCTTTTTTATCTGCTTTAATACCTGTCCATATATAAAAAGCCTCAATTGCTTGATTTATAAGCATGTCTATTCCACCTAATGTTTCTAAGTTATTATATTTTGCCCATTTTAAAAACTTTGTTTCTCTTGGATTATATACAATGTCACAAACTAACATATCATTATTTATTTTTATATTTTCATCAATTACACTACTATTAATATTTGGATTCATTCCCAAGGATGTAGTATTTATAAGTATATCTATACTTTCTAAATCTTTTTGACCTATATTCAAATCACCAGTATTAGTTTCTATGTCAAAATTATCTTTTATTAATCCACATATATTATTTGCTTTTTCTAAACTCCTATTTCTAATTTCAATAGATTTTGCCCTAGAGTTTGCAATTTCTACAGCTATACTTCTAGCTCCTCCCCCAGCTCCTAATATCATAATATTTTTACCTTTTATTTTATATCCTTTTTCTAAAATAGAATTTACAAATCCTATTCCGTCAGTATTATATCCTACTAGTTTTCCATTTTCATTTTTTATAGTATTAACAGCTCCTATTAATTTTGCGTTAAAAGATATTTCATCTAAATATTTTAGTATATTCACTTTATGAGGAACAGTTATATTAGCACCAAATATTTTAAGAGCTTTTATGCCACTAACCGAATCTTCTAATTTTTCTGGATTAACATCAAAGCACATGTATTTATAATTTAAATTATATTTTTTAAATAAAAAATTATGTATATTAGGTGAAAAACTATGTCCTACAGGATGCCCTAAAAGACAAATTAATTTAGTTTTACCATCTATCATAATACCCCTCCTTAATACATATTAATTATACCAAAATTAAAAGCCCCAATGTTATTTTAAAATTGAGACTTTTAATCTAATATTTAATTACTGACAAATTTAGCTCCTGAAACCTTAATTGCTACTCTAACAGCATTATAAATAATTATTGTTACAAAAATATTAGTTACTGCAGTTGGAAGTACTATACCTAAAAACAATCCTTTAAATGGAGCTGGAAGTCCTACTATAAAAAATGCAGATGTTAAAAATATAGTTCCACTTATAATAGTTCCTACGAAAGATATTAATGCTACAGATATTTGATTTTCTTTGTACTTTCCTATTATTTTTATTATTAAAAATACTAAAACACAAGTAACAAATTTATCTATAATATTAGGAATCTGTCCTCCTGGAAATGTAGTTGTCATAGCAGTTATAAACCCTCCAATAACTGCTGTTAGCATAGAGTTTTTAAAATCACTATTTATAAGAATAGACACAAACATTATAGACAGCATTAAATCAAATTTCATGCCGGCTAATATACCTGGAACAACCTGATGTAATATAAATCCTATAGCAAGTAGTAAAGCTGTTAATATATTTTTTCTTAAATTCATATAAATCTCTCCTTTTATTTTTTATTTTATTGCAATTAATAATTTTCTTATATTTGAATTTGTATTTATCCTTTATTTCAGTTCATAACATACTGATCACCCCTTTTTAAACATTAAAAAAAGCCTTTCATCCCTATAATCAAGGGACGAAAGGCTTTACTTCCGCGGTACCACCCAAATTAGATATTAAAATACTATCTCACTTCACAGATACGGAGATTTCTCTCGATATCCTGTTTCTATAACGGGAAACCCCCGACCATGGCTAATTTTCAAGTATACACATTGAATTTCACCAGATTTCTCACAGGTCCATTCATTAGAATTTTAATAATGGGACTTTCACCAATCTCCCATTCGCTGAGTATCAAACATTCTAATTACTACTCCTGATCTTAGAATTTAATATATCTATTTTTTATATAATTATATTAAATAAAACTAAATATTGCAACTATTTTTAAAACATTTTTCATAAAATTTAAATTATATACGAGCAACATCACTTTTTATTGCAGCTTTTTTTACTGCATCAGCTACATTTTCTGAAACTTTTTTGTCAAAAGCCTTAGGAAGTATATTGTCAAGACTTAATTCATTTTCAGGAATAGAATTAGCTATTGCAAGAGCTGCTGCAATTTTCATATCTTCATTTATATCTTTAGCTCTTACATCAAGAGCTCCTCTAAATATTCCTGGAAAAGCTAATACATTATTCACTTGATTTGGAAAATCTGATCTTCCTGTTCCTATTATAAAAGCTCCTCCTTTTTTTGCTTCATCTGGCATTATTTCTGGAATAGGATTTGCCATGGCAAATACAATAGGCTTTTCATTCATTGATTCAATCATTTCACAATTTACAACATTAGGCCCTGATACACCTATAAAAACATCTTTTCCTTTTATAATGTCTTTTAAGGTTCCCTTTTCATTATGCTTATTTGTAATTTTAGCCATTTCCTCTTGAGCCCAATTTAAACCTTCACGACCTTCATAAATAGAACCTTTTCTATCGCATAAAACTATATTTTTAACTCCTAAATCTATAAGAAGCTTAGATATTGCAATACCAGCAGATCCTGGTCCATTTAATACAACTTCGATATCTTCTATTTTTTTATTAGCAAGCTTTAAACTATTGATAATACCAGCAGCAACTACTATAGCTGTTCCATGCTGATCATCATGAAATACTGGTATATCTAAAACTTCTTTAAGTTTTTTTTCTATTTCAAAACATCTTGGAGCTGAAATATCTTCTAAATTTACTCCTCCAAATACTGGTTCAAGTAGTTTTACAGTTCTTACAATTTCATCTACATCTTTAGTATCAACACAAATAGGAAAAGCATCAACCCCTGCAAAACTTTTGAATAAAATTGCTTTTCCTTCCATAACAGGAATTGAAGCTGTAGCTCCTATATCTCCAAGTCCAAGCACTGCACTTCCATCACTAACTACTGCTACTAAATTAGATTTCGAAGTATAATCATAAACTTTATTTTTATCTTTATGTATTTCTCTACAAGGCTGAGCAACTCCTGGAGTATAGGCTATAGATAAATCATGTTTATTTTCTACTTTAACCTTACTTTCTACTCTTATTTTTCCTTTATTTTCTTCATGTAATTCTAAAGCTAGCTTGTTATAATCCATCATAATATACCTACTTTCTTTCATATTTTTTTCTTTCTATAGTATACAAATTATTACCTTTACTATCTATTACAACTGTTACCGGAAAATTTTCCACTTTTAACTTTCTTATAGCCTCAGCTCCTAAATCTTCATATGCTATAATTTCAGATTCTTTAATAGAATTTGCTATAAGTGCACCAGCGCCACCTACAGCTGCAAAGTATACACACTCATAGCGTTTAATACCTTCTAAAACATTTAAGCTTCTATCTCCTTTTCCAACCATCCCTTTTAATCCAAGTTTTAACAAAGGAAGGGTTAAATTATCCATTCTATAACTTGTAGTAGGTCCTGCTGAACCTATAACATCATCTGGCTTTGCCGGAGCTGGTCCTACATAATAGATTATACTGTCCTTTATATTAAATGGAAGTTTTTCTCCTTTTTCTATAGATTTTAAAAGCCTTTGATGAGCAACATCTCTAGCAGTATATATAGTTCCACTTATATAAACTATATCTCCTGCAATTAAGCTTTTTACTTTATCCTTAGTTAAAGGAGTTGTTATTTTCTTTATCATTTTCACATCTCCTTTATAAAATAATTTCTTCATGCCTTGAAGCATGGCAATTTATATTAACAGCTACAGGTAATCCTGCTATATGAGTTGCAAATACTTCTATATTTACAGAAAGTGCAGTGGTTCTTCCTCCAAATCCTTGAGGCCCAATTCCAAGATTATTTATTTTCTCTAAGACCCTAATTTCTAAATCTCTTATATGATCTAATTTACTATTCTTACCTATAGGTCTTAAAAGTGCTTTCTTTGCTAAATATGCAGCTTTATCCATAGTTCCTCCAATTCCAACTCCTACAACTATAGGGGGACATGGATTAGGACCAGCCTTTGATACTGTTTCAACTATAAAGTCTTCTACTCCTTTAACTCCATCTGATGGCTTTAGCATATTTATTCTACTCATATTCTCACTTCCAAAGCCCTTAGGAGCAAAAGTAATTTTTACTTTATCACCCGGTACTATATCATAATATATTATAGCTGGTGTATTGTCATTTGTATTTTTTCTAATTAGAGGATCACTTACTACTGACTTTCTTAAATATCCTTCTTTATATCCTCTTCTAACACCTTCATTTATCGCATCATTTATATTTCCCCCTAGAAATTGAACTTCTTGTCCAACTTCTAGGAAAACAACTGCCATTCCTGTATCCTGACATATTGGCATTTTATTATCTCTTGCTACTTGAGCATTATTAATTAAAATATCTAATATATTTTTACCTAATTCAGACTCTTCTTTTTCTTTATTTTTTTTAAAAGCGCAAAGAACATCTTCTCCTAAGTTAATATTCGAACTTATACACATTTTTTTTATAATTTCAGTTATATCATTCACATGAATTTTTCTCAAATCTAATCCCCCTTATTTTGAAAATACAAAACATCAACTATATATCTATTGTAATTTTTTTTCTAATATACTTCAAGAAAAATAATAAATAGTTCGGAAAAACAAAAAAAGATCTTATAAAAAGACCTTTTTTATTTCCCTAAAACAGTTAAAACAACTTTTTCAATAGCCTTTGCAGGACTAGGAATTTTAACTCCTAAGCTAAGTAATATACTTATTACAAATGCTAGTCCAAACATTACAGAATATAACACTAATTCTTTTCTTTGATTTCTTTTAACTAAAGGAACTATCTCAATAAATCCTATAATTAAATAAGCTAAAATTATTAAAAAAACCATAATTAATCACCTACCTTAATAGGTTTTGATGTTAAAGCACTTCCTTTTATGTTTATTTGTACATTTATTTGAGTTTCTAAATTTTTGAAATTTTCACTCCATTTTCCTTTTACTTTTTTCCATACATGAGGCATTTTTCTATGAACAATACTTCCAAATCCAAAAATATCACTTTCATATTCTTTTTGAGCTTTTCTTATTACATCCTTCATTTGTTTTTCTATTACAAATTCTGCTTGTTTTTTTAACTTTTCACGTCCTTTTTCACTTATAAGGTCTTCATCTCCCATTATTTCCCCTATACCCACATCAATTTCAGAATCAATTTTCATTAAAATATTTCCATCTTTTAATATAGGTTTTACCTTTGTTTTTGCTTTAAATATTTCTAACCCAACATCTATATTTTTTTCACCTACATCTTCTATTACAAATACACCTCCTTTTAACTCATCCTTTATAAGAAGCATACTTCTTGTTTCTATCCCATCAATATATCCTACCATTTTATCTTTTTTAAATACTGCACTTCCGTATATTTCTGGAACTATATCCTCCTCTTTTTTAACCACATAAGCAACTGGAAGAATAGGAGAAATACCTTCAGAAGATAAATCCTTTAAAAACTCATGAAGCTCAACTGCCTGAAATTTTGATATTGACTTTTCATTTTTTAACTTATCTTCTAAATGTGCTGAAATTGTAGCATGAAGCTTTGTTTTTCCTTCTAATATCTCTTTAGCTGTTTTTTCCTTTGAAATTAAAATCCATATATCTGCTCTAACCTCTGCATCTCTAACTATAAAATCAAGTATAGGTACGACTCCTTCTTTTGCTATATCCTCACTTATAATAAATATCTTAGCGTGAGACCAATATGGCTTTTTAGCTGAATGTATAATCATATTTCTTATTGCATCAAATATGGTATCACCAGTTTCAGATACTATGTCTGTGTTCATTTCAAATTTTTGTCCTGCTAATGGTTTTATAATCTCTGTAGTAAGAATATATTTTTCTTTTTCTCTATATTTGTCTATAGCAGCACCATGAACTATACTCACATCACTAATTTCCCTATAGTTCCAGCATCCTGTAAGTATAAATCCATTCATAATAATTACTATAATTAAAAAAAACACATTTATATGTTTCATTTATTTTACCTCTTATTAATCACCTATTTTAATAGGCTTTGATGTTAAAGCACTTCCTTTAATATTTAATTTTACATTTATTTGCGTATCTAAGTTTTTAAAAATTTGACTCCAGCTACATTTTACCTTTTTCCATTCATTAGGCATTTCTCTATAAACAACGTTTCCAAAACCAAAGATATCACTTTCATATTCTTTTTGTGCTTTTCTTATTACATCCTTCATTTGTTTTTCTATTACCAATTCTGCTTGTTTTTTTAACTTTTCACGTCCTTTTTCACTTATAAGATCTTCATCTCCCATTATCTCTCCTATCCCTACATCAATTTCAGAATCAATTCTCATTACAATATTTCCATCTTTTAATATAGGCTTTACTTTTGTTTTTGCTTTAAATATTTCTAAACTAACATCAGTACTTTTTTCACCTACATCTTCTACTACAAATACTCCTCCCTTTAATTCGTCCTTTATAAGAAGCATACTTCTTGTTTCAATTCCATCAATATATCCTACCATTTTATCTTTTTTAAATACTGCACTTCCATATATTTCAGGAACTATATCTTCTTTTTTTGTAACCATATAAGTAACTGGAAGAACTGCTGAAATTCCTTCTGATGATAAATCGTTCAAAAACTGATGTAGCTCAACTGCTTTAAATTTAGATGTTGATTTTTCATTTTTTAGCTTATCTTCTAAATGTGCTGAAATTGTAGCATGAAGCTTTGTTTTTCCTTCTAGTATTTCTTTAGCAGTTTTTTCTTTTGAAACTAAAAGCCATATATCAGCTCTAACTTCTGCATCTCTATTTATATAATCAATTACATTTACAATTCCTTCCTTTGCTATTTCTTCACTTATAATAAACACCTTAGCATGAGACCAATATCCCCTTTTAGCCGAATGAGTAATCATAGTTCTTGCAGCATCAAATAAAGTATCTCCTTTTTCAGAAATTACATCAGCATCCATTTTAAACTCTTGACCAGCCTTTGGTTTTATAATTTCTACACTAAGAATATACTTTTCTTTTTCTTTATACTTGTCCACAGCAACTCCATTAATTATATTAACATCACTGATTTCTCTATAGTTCCAACATCCTGTAAGTATAAATAGACATATTAGAATGGTAAAAACTAAAATGATTATTTTTATATTTTTCATTGTATTTTACCTTCTTTCATTCTTCTTTCTTTCTAAGTTTTTATTTGCAATTAATTTTGGCCTATAATGCATATACCACCACGGAGCCCTTATAGTTGTGTCTTTCAAATCCTGAGTATCTATAGAACCTAAATTTAACATATACGGTACTCCAAAAGATCTAATAGACATTAAATGAATAAATAAACCTATAACCCCAAATATATATCCATAAAGCCCAAGAAAAGATGCTAATAATAAAAATATAGTTCTAATTATAAGTGTAGGACCTAGCATTTTAGGAGTCAAGAAACTTGAAATACCAGTCATTGCTATTATTATTACCATAGGAGCACTTATAAATCTTGCATTAACAGCAGCTTCACCTAATACTAGTGCTCCTACTATACTTATAGTAGCACCTATAGGTTTTGGAAGCATAATTCCTGCTTCTCTTAATACTTCAAAAACAAATATCATAGCCATTGCTTCAAATATAGTTGGAAAAGGTATCCCTTCACGAGCTGCTGAAATACCAATCAAAAGAGGAGTTGGAATCATTTCTTGGTGATAAGTAACTAATGCTAAATAAATAGCTGGTATACTAGTTGTTAAGAAAAAGCCTATATATCTTATAATTCTGTTAATAGAAGCATATATAAAATTGTTATAGTAATCTTCATTTGATTGAAAATACTCCATAAATAAAAAAGGTAATGTTAAAACAACAGGTGTTCCATCAACCACTAAAGCAATTTTGCCCTCTAATAAATTAGCCACAACAACATCCGGTCTTTCCGTATGCCCTATTGTTTTAAATGGCGATAGAGGTTCATCCTTTATTAGTTCTTCTATATATCCTGATTCAAGTACTCCATCTATATCTATTTTATCTAATCTATATTCTAATTCTTTTAGGATTTTGGGAGATGCTATACTTTCTATATAACATATACAAACCTTAGTTTTTGTACAATTCCCTATAGTTTTAAATTTTAATTTCAAATCAGAATTTATAACCTTTCTTCTTATCAACCCTAAATTTGTACTAATAGATTCTGTAAATCCTTCTCTAGGTCCTCTTACTACAACTTCTGACTCTGGTTCAGTTATAGCTCTTCTTTCCCACCCCTGAGCACTAACAGATATAGCTTCATCAATTCCATCAACTAAAATAACTACATGTCCATATAAAATTTTATCTATTAAATAGTTAACATTTTTTTCTTTAGAAGCTTCAGCTGCAAATATAATTTCTTCCAGTATCTCATCTGCATTATTTTTTTTTATTTCTTGAGTCATTAATGGTTGCATTATATACTCATTAAGTATCTCTTTTTTTACCATTTCATCAACATAAATTATACAATAATTGAATTTATTTACTTTTTTATTTTTTAGTTTTCTATATTTTATAGTTTCTATACCCGCCAAATTTTCTTTAAACATATTTATATTATCTTCAATTGATTTTGAAAGTTTTAAATTACTATATTCATTTGAATTAGTATTTTTTATTTTACTTTTTTGTTTAAATATTTTCATTATAAAACACCCTCTGTTTTTTTATATGTACTTTATGTTATATAATTATTTCCATGATTTCATTTATATATTCTTATTTACATGTAAAAAGTCCCTATATCATGTTTTATGATATAAGGACTTTTTTGAAACTATTCAATTACCGTCATAACTTCTTCTACTGGTTTTCTAGGAGGACTTATAATCTCTCCATCAGGAACACCAATAGGAGTTATTGCAACAAGGGTATATCCTTCTTTTTCAAATCCTATAAATTCAGCTAATTCATTTTTAGCATAATTCGGTCCCGTCATCCAGCAACCTCCATATCCCATATTAGCAGCAGCTAAAAGTAAATTTTCAATAGCTGCTCCTATATTTTGTATTCCTGGAGCTGGTTTTAAAAGACTATGTATTTCTTCACTAGATGCTCCACCTTCTTTTAATAAATCTAATGCCGTAACAGGATAATCTCCTGCATATACCATTATAAGTACAGGTGCGTTTTTGAACATTGTAAAGTACTTTAAAAACTTCATAAATTTTTCACGTTTTTTTTCATCTTTTGTATAATTTGCAACTTCTTCATGTTTTCTTTCTATTATTTTAGCCATTTCTTGTATTTTTTCTTTATCTTTAACAACTACAAAGTGCCAATTTTGAACATTTTTACCTGATGGAGCATACGTAGCAGCTTTTATCATTTCTTTTATATCTTCCATAGGTACATTTTGGTCTTTAAACTTTCTAACACTTTGTCTTTTGTAAATAAAATCTAAATTTTTCATATTCATCCTCCTTAAGTTAAATAATAAAATAGTTTTATGTCAAACTATATCACTAATAATATTGTATACAATATTATTATAGTTTGATATCAAACTATTGTCAATTATTTTTGGCTAAAGTTTTGATTAAGCTTGTTCAATAACTTTGCTAACATATCCTCTTCTTCTTCTGTAAAGCCTTTGTATGCAGTATCAATTAAATTTTTAGAAATCAAGTCAAATTTGTTTTTTATACTTTTCCCCTTTTCTGTAAGAACTATATAAGTAATTCTTTTATCTTCTTCACACTTTTGTTTTTCTATATATCCAAGTTTTACAAGTTTGTTAGCTAGAGCTGTAACTGTTGATTTATCTCTACGAATTAAATCTGCTATTTCCTTCATAGTTAATTTCCCACCATTTTCATATAATACAGATAATATAGAACCATGAGATGGAATTAATTCCTCAAGTCCATGATTCTTTAACTCTCTTTCTAAAAACCTTTGAGCTTTCTTTCTTGTTCTACTTATATATCCTATAATATAATTTCTATATTTATTCATCTCTTATCTACCTCTTAATTTTTTATATTAATATTTAAATAATTATACTATTAATTAATTATACTATAACTACTTCAAAAACAAAAAGGATCTTATGAATGATCCTTTTCGAAACAAAACTCTTTCTTAAGTTTTTTTAGAGCCCTTTTTTCTATTCTAGAAACATAAGAGCGAGAAATATCTAATTTTTTTGCAATTTCTCTTTGAGTTTTATATCCACTTGGTGTAAGTCCATATCTTAACTCTATAATTTCTTTTTCTCTTGAAGTAAGTAAGTTATTAATCTTATCATACAATTTTTTTATTTGTATTTTTAGTTCAACTTCATCTATAACATCATCTACATTAGTTCCTAATATATCTATCAAAGATATCTCGTTATCTTAAACCTCCTATCAATTCCATATATTTATAATAATTAAAGTCGTCAGTTTAAAACTAACGACTTTAACATATAGACTCCATATTAACAACTTTATCATATTTTTTAACTTTCTCTAATTCTTCTTTATCCTTTATATTGTTAAATGCAACCTCAAGCATAAGCTTAATTCTATTTAATTGATTTACTTCACTAGCTCCAGGGTCATAGTCTACAGCTACAATATTAGAATTAGGATATTTTCTTTTTAATTCCTTAATTACTCCCTTTCCAGTTATATGATTAGGAAGACAAGCAAAAGGCTGCATACATACTATATTTTCTGCTCCATCTTCTATTAATTCAATCATCTCTGCTGTTAGAAGCCATCCTTCACCAGTCTGATTTCCTAAAGATACAAAAGAACTTGCTTTTTGTGCTAATTCATAAATAGATATTGGAGGGCCAAATCTTTTACTTTCCTTTAAAGCATTTCTAACATCTTTTCTGAAGTATTCAATAAGTTTTATTATAAATTGACTTAATATTTTATATCTTTTTTTACCTGATAAGTAATCATACCTATATATATTCCCATAAATACTATATAAGAAAAAGTCAATAAGATCTGGGACTACAGCCTCTGCTCCTTCATTTTCTATAATGCTTACAATATCATTATTTGCTATAGGATTAAACTTAACTAATATTTCTCCTACTAAACCTATTTTAGGTTTTTTTGTATCTATAATCTCTAGACTATCAAAATCACATACTATATCTTTTATATTTGTTTTAAATATTTTTATGTTACCATTCTTTACATTTTCTTTACATGCTAAAACCCATTTATTATAAAGTGAATTAGATGAACCAGAAAATTTTTCATAAGGTCTTACCCTGTATAAAACCCTCATAAGAACATCTCCATAAATACAGGACATAATCATTTTTTTCATAATATTAATTGTCAATCTGAATCCAGGATTTTTTTCCATTCCTGATAAATTAGCAGAAATGACAGGTATTTTTTCAAATCCTGAATCTTTTAAAGCTTTTCTTAAAAATCCTATATAATTACTAGCCCTACATCCTCCTCCTGTTTGAGATATAATAACTGAAGTATTATTGATGTCATATTTTCCAGATTTTAAGGCATTAATTATTTGCCCAATTACTATAATAGATGGATAACAAGCATCATTATTTACATATTTAAGACCTTCATCTATGCATTTTTTATCAGGTGATAAAAGTACTTCTAAATTATATCCCTCGCTTTTAAATGCTTCCTGTATAAATTGAAAGTGAATAGGAGACATTTGGGGACATAATATAGTATGGTTTTTTTTCATTTCTTTTGTAAATATAATTTTTTCATTGTTTTTTACTATTTTTTTAGGAATAAATTTATTTCTATCCCTTTCTTTTAATGCTGCTATTAATGAACGTATTCTTATTTTAACTGATCCTAAATTACTTCCTTCATCTATCTTTAAAACCGTATATATTTTGCCATAATTATTTAAAATTTCTTCTACCTGATCAGTTGTTACTGCATCTAAACCACATCCAAATGAGTTTAATTGAATAAGCTCTAAATTTTTCTGAGTTGCTACAAAGCTTGCAGCTAAGTACAGCCTAGTATGATACATCCATTGATCTACAACTCTTAAAGGTCTTTCAATTTTTCCTAAATGTGCTACAGAGTCTTCTGTAAGCACCGCTATGCCATAAGAAGTTATAATGTTTTGTATTCCATGATTAATTTCTGGATCTAAATGATATGGTCTTCCCGATAGAACAATTCCTATTTTCCCATTTTCTTTTAAGTATTTTAAAGTTTCTTCTCCTTTTTTTCTTATGTCTTCCTTTATCTTAATATCCTCTTTCCATGCTATATTTACTGCTTTTTCTATTTCACTTCTATTTATGTTAAAATCTTCAAACACTTCACAAAGTCTTTTTACAAGCCTTTTTTTGTCATTATAAGGGATAAATGGATTTAAAAATTTCACATCATTTTTCATAATAATATCCATATTGTTTTTTATAACTTCTGAATAAGATGTAACTATTGGACAATTAAAATGATTATTTGCTTCTTTTTCTTCTTTTTTTTCATAAGAAATACATGGATAAAAAATGGTTTTTACTCCTTTATTTATAAGGGCTGTTATATGTCCATGTACTAATTTTGCTGGATAACAAACAGATTCCGAAGGAATAGTTTCTATTCCCAATTTATAAATATTTTTTGAAGAACTTGGAGAAAGCTCAACTCTAAATCCAAGACTTGTAAAAAAAGTAAACCAAAAAGGATAATTCTCATATATATTAAGAACTCTTGGAATTCCTATACTTCCTCTTGTAGCTTCTTCTTTTTCAAGAGGACTATAACTAAATATTTTTTTATATTTATAATCATAAAGATTTATTATCTCTTCACTACTTTTTTCTTGCTTTACTCCTTTTTCACATCTATTTCCAGAAATAAACTTTCTTCCATCATTGAATTTATTAACTGTAAGCAAACAATTATTTGTACATTTTTTACATCTTGTCATAGAAGTTTGTATAGAAAATTTATCAAGTTGATTTTCTTTCAAAAGAGTACTTTCATATCCTTTATAATATCTGTTTTTTGCAATAAGCGCAGCTCCAAATGCTCCCATTATTCCCGATATATCTGGTCTTATAACTTTTCTTTGAGTAATGATTTCAAAACTTCTAAGTATAGCATCATTATAAAAAGTCCCACCTTGAACTATAATTTTTTCACCTAAATCCTCTAACTTTCTCATTTTTATAACCTTAAATAAAGCATTTTTTATAATAGAATAAGAAAGTCCTGCAGAAATATCCCCAATAGTAAATCCTTCTTTTTGAGCTTGCTTTACTTTAGAATTCATAAATACTGTACATCTCGACCCTAAATCAACTGGTTCTTTTGCAAGTAAAGCATTATTTGCGAATTCCTTTACACTCATATTAAGAGAGTTTGCAAACGTTTCAATAAAAGAACCGCATCCTGACGAACAAGCTTCATTTAGCATTATACTGTCAATAGTTTTATTCTTTATTTTCAAACATTTCATATCTTGTCCACCGATATCTAATATAAAATCTACTCCTGGCAAAAAAAACTGGGCTGCTGTATAATGTGCTACAGTTTCAACCTCTCCTATATCAATTGATAATGCTGATTTTAAAAGTTCTTCTCCATATCCTGTTACTGCTGAATTTACTATTTTTGCATTAATAGGTAGTTTATTATATAAATCTTTTAATACTTTTATTACAGACTCAAGGGGTCTTCCTTCATTACCACCATAAAAAGAATATAAAAGTGAACCTTCTTCATCTATAAGTGCAATTTTTGTTGTAGTAGATCCTGCATCTATACCTAGATAGCAATTACCTTTAAAATTGTTTAACCCTTTCCTCTTTACTTTATTTTTACTGTGCCTTAATCTAAACTCATTAAGTTCAAATTTATTTTTAAATAAAGGTTTTAGTTTTGCTACTTCATTATTTTCAAAGCCTCTCAAATTAAATAGTTTATTTATTAATTCATCAAAAGAAATTTCTTTTTTATTTCTTGACTCCATGGCTGCTCCTATAGCGACATAAAACTGAGAATTTTCAGGAAATATCACTTCATCATCTTTTAATTTTAAAGTTTCTTTAAATCTTTTTCTAAGCTCAGATAAAAAACAAAAAGGGCCTCCTAAAAATGCTACATTCCCCTTTATAGCCTTACCACATGCAAGCCCTGATATAGTTTGATTTGCTACAGCCTGAAATATAGAAGCTGCAATATCTTCTTTTGGTGCTCCTTGATTTAAAAGAGACTGTATATCTGTTTTTGCAAATACTCCACATCTAGACGCTATAGGATATATGCTTTTATAATTTTTTGCAAGTTCATTAATCCCTGTAGCATCAGTTTTTAAAAGTGCTGCCATTTGATCTATAAAAGCTCCCGTACCACCTGCACAAGTCCCATTCATTCTTTGCTCTATTCCACTATCAAAAAATGTTATTTTTGCATCTTCTCCTCCAAGCTCAATAGCTACATCAGTAGATGGAATGAGATTTTCAATAGTTTTTGTACATGCTACAACTTCTTGTATAAATTCTACATTCAACCATTTTGATACATAAAGACCTCCTGATCCTGCTACCATAATAGTTATATATCTATCTTTAAACTTATCATAAGCTTCATTTATTAATTCTTTAACTGCTTTTTTTATATCTGAATAATGTCTTTTATATTTACTAAAAACTATATTATTTTTATTATCTAATAACACAATCTTAACAGTAGTTGAACCTATATCCAATCCTAAATTTAATGAATTTTTCATATAAATCACAGCTTAAAAGCTGCAATTCACCCCCAATCCATCATATACACACTATATTAACGATATTTAAATTTTCTTTGAATTATATTTTTATCTATATATTAAACTTCTTCTCCTCTAGATAATAATTCTTCAATAATTTCCCATCCGACCCTATGAAAATCCTGTAATACTTTATTTACTTCTTCTAAATTTGATTTTGGTCCTATTATATATACTTTTGTATTTCTAAATTTATAAAATTCATCATATTCTACATCTTCTTTTAATCCATTATTCATTACTTTTCCCTCCTATTAGAATATATGAGTCTATAAATTTGTCCTATTCTTCATAAAAAAAAATAGTGCTTAAGAGAAATAATCTTAAAGCACTATTTTTGTATTAAACTAAAATTATATTTTTACATCCATTTTTACCTGCTATATCTAATAGTTCATTCATCATTTCATCACTAGGTACATAACTGTTGATAATACCTTCACGTACTCCAATTGGCCTATATTTTATAATTTTATATCTTATATTAGGATTTAAAGATGAGAGTAGTTTGCTGATCATATCAACATTATAATAATTATTTAAAAGCTCTGGAACAATGACTGTCCTTATTTCATACAATTTATTAATACTTGCAAGATATTTTACATTTTCAAGTACAACATTATTATCCATACCTGTAAGCATATTATGCTCTTTAGGATCATATGATTTCACATCTACCATGGCCATATCCATTATATCAACTAATTCTTTTTTATTATATAAGGGAACAGACCCATTAGTATCAACAAAAGCTGTTAGTCCTATACTCTTTACTTTTTTAAATAAAGATATTAAAAATTCTGATTGAAGTGTACACTCCCCACCAGAAACTGTTATACCCGAAATAAATGATTTTACCTTATTTATTTCTTTAAAAACTTCATCAACACTCATATAAGATGTTTTTGGCAAACTATTGTTTTTACAAGATTTTAAACACATATCACACTGTTTGCAAACTTTTTCATTCCATATTATATTTCCATTTTCTAGTGAAATAGCATTATATGGACACGAATTTATACATACCCCACAATTATTACAAATATTTATAGTCTCTGGGTTATGACAATAAAGACAATCAAAATTACATCCCTGAAGGAAAATTACTGTTCTATTTCCTGGACCATCTACAGAGCTAAAGAGAAGTATTTTATTTACTAATCCTCTAGACATGTTTTCTAACCTTTCTTTCTAATATCTTGTTATTCTTAACTGATCCAAGACCTAAAGCAACAGTATCTCGAAGTACCTGTTCTCCCCTATCTAACTTCTCTATTTCCGATTTTTTAACAAGATATCCTGTAATTCTAATCACATCACAATCTGTAGAATATAATGAAAAATATCTCATATTCTCTTTAAAAGCACCTTTGATAATATCTAAAATAAACTCTGGATTTTTCTTTGCCATACTGTCAAAGTTAAAAATATCACCTATACCAGATGAAAAAAACTTATGAAACTTAGCTGATTGAATTAAATGCTGATGAATCTGTGGCTCTTCTCCAATAGGTATTCTACATCCAGGACTTATTCCCCTATCTGTATCAATTCCTACCTGTGCATGTAATAAATATTTTCCACCAGAAACTTTACAGTAAGGATTGTTATGCTTATTTACTTCTTCTTCTAATTTAGCAATAATTTTCAATCCTAATTCATTAGCATATTCACCATGTCCAAATCTATCTTCTTGACTATTAGAATCAATAAAATGATTTACACATTCAGCAAGACCAAACATCCCAAACATAGCTGTAAATTTATCCTTAACTATTAATCCTTCTCTAACTAAGAAGCTTGATTCAAAGAAACCGCTTTCATTAACTAAAAATCCAACTCTCTCATCCATATAACCAGCCATTCTTTTTACTGCATCTGGAAGAACTAAATTAATAAAATCATTTATATTCTCCGCTTTTTTAGCTAAATCTGCTAAATTTAATCTTACTAATGTATAACTTCCTCCACCAATATTTAATCCATTATAACAACTAACAATACCATATTCACCAAATTCACTTGAAAAAATTTCATGATTTGCAAAGCTTGGTTTTGCTGTAACAAGTGCTGTATTTATTGCATCAAGCGCAAAATTATCAGATGTATCTTTGCTGTATTTAATTGTAATATTAGGTATAGAATTTTGAAGTTCTCTTTCTGCTTTTAATATTAGTCTTCCAGCTTTAGTGTCTTTTGGACCAATATTAGCATGGCAAAATGAATCTGTAAGAGTTCTATCAATATGAGTTAAAAATAGCTTAATAGCCTTATAAGCTTCATTTTCATCTTCTATAAATGAATCAAGTAGTGTATCTATATTTCCTACATAAACGGGAAAAGAAGTTATAGAAGGAACATGTTTATATAAAATTAATAAACTATTTATCGCTTCCCAAATATCTTTAGGAGGTTTAAGTCCTAAAAATTCACTTCCATTTTTTATAAATTTTTCATAATCAGGTACTATATATCTAGGTCTGTATGGAGCATTTCCCTCAAAAAGATCACATATTATACCTTCTTCTCTATATTCCTGAGCTTCTTTACTTATATTAAGTACATTCAAACTGTTTTCTGCCTCTCTTGCAAGACTTAATACTTTTTGCTCATAAGTTAAACTAGTATCCTTTATTATGTCTAAAATATTCCCCATGGTACGTCACTCTCCATTTAAAATATTTTAACCACTTTTAAATGGTTGTTTAACATGCTAAGATTTAACATGCTGTTATATATATTTTATACCTATTATTACACTTTAGCAAACGTTGTCTTTATTTTAATATATTTTTTTAAGATACATAACTTTTTTCATTATTTAATATAATTTTTACTAAAGATACTTGAAAGGAAGATATTAATGGAAAAAGTATGCATGTATCTTAGAAAATCTAGAGCTGATGAAGAAGCAGAAAAAAGAGGTGAGGGAGAAACTCTATTAAAGCATAAAAAAGCCCTAAACAAATTTGCAAAGGAAAATAATCTTAATATAGTTTGTATACGAGAAGAAATTGTTTCAGGTGAAAGCCTTATGCACAGACCTGAGATGTTAAAACTTCTTAAAGATGTAGAAAAAAAAATGTATGATGGAGTTTTGTGCATGGACCTTGATAGACTTGGTCGTGGAAATATGCAGGAACAAGGTCTTATTTTAGAAACCTTTAAAAAATCAAATACAAAAATAATCACCCCTAGGAAAACTTATAATTTAAAAGATGAATTCGATGAAGAATATTCAGAATTTGAGGCATTTATGGCTCGTAAAGAGTTGAAAATAATAAATAGAAGGCTTCAAAATGGGAGAATTAGAAGTGTAGAAGAAGGAAACTATTTGGGAACTCTTCCTCCATATGGATATGAAATTTATTATACAGATAGATACAGAACCCTTAAACCTCATAAAGAGCAAGCTGAAATAGTTAAAATGATATTTGATTTATATATAAATCATGAAATGGGAGGAAAAAAAATAGCTAATACCCTAAATGCTATGGGATATAAAAGCTATACAGGTAAAAAATGGTCTAGTTCTTCTGTTCTTAGTATTATAAAAAATAAAGTATACACAGGAAGGATACAGTGGAAAAAAACAGAAAATAAAAAATCAAAAAAAATAAACCAAGTAAAAGAAACTAGAATTAGACCTAAAAAAGAGTGGATAGATGTTGAAGGAAAGCATCAACCAATAATTTCTATAGAAATGTATGAAAAAGCTCAAAAGATTTTATCTAAAAAATATCATACCCCTTATAATTCAAAAAATACAATAAAAAATCCATTAGCAGGATTAATTAAATGCTTTAATTGTAATTCATCTATGGTACTTAGACCTTATAAAAATAAAGATGCTCAAATTATGTGCTATAAAAATTGTGGTACTAAAAGTAGTAAATTAATATATATAGAAGAAAATCTAATTCTAGGACTAAGTAAATGGCTAGAAAACTACAGAGCCAATTGGAATATAATAAAAATATCAAACAAAGATATAGATTCTACTATAAATTTATATAAAAAAAATTTATATAATTTGAAAAAAGAATTATATGAACTTGAAAATCAAAAAAATAATCTTCATGACTTATTAGAACGCAAAATATACAATGAAAATACTTATATAGAAAGATCAAAAAACTTAAATGAACGAATTGAAAATATAAAAAAATCTATTGAGAAATTAGAATTTAACTTAAAACTAGAAATAAAGAAGCAAAGTAGTAAAAAAAATGTTATTCCTAAAATAGAAAAAGTTATTGATGTTTATAAGAAAACAAATGATCCTTCAAAAAAAAATAAATTATTAAAATCTATAATTTATTATGTAGAATATAAGAAAGAAAAACATCAAAAAAATGATGAATTCACTTTAATTATTTATCCTAAATTACCTAAAAAATAACCTATTACAAGCTATTTTTTAGGTAATTTATATTTTAATATTTTTTATTTTAATACTCTATCAAGTGCATTCTTAACATCTTCTGAAGTCATCCCATTAGCTTTAATAATAGGTATTTTAGTAGATGTATCTTCAATTCCCATTACATTTGAAGATGATCCTGAAATAACTAATGCATCAAGAGTATTTAAATAATTAGGGTCATTTTTTTGATTAGTATCAATTAGTTGTATTTCATATCCTTGATTCTTTAAATACTCTTTCATAGAAGACAGTTCCTTCTCAACACCAACATTTTTCATGAAAAAACCTCCTTTATATAAGTCTATCATTAGTATTTGCATAATTAATCTTCTTATCCAATAAATTTAAGCTAATTTTTAAAAGCAAAAATGATAGATAAAGTGTTCAAGATATTTCATTCCCCTCTTTATCTACCCCTATTGGATCCTGTAGTGAAACTTCTCCTTTATTTTTTTTCCCCGCTCTAATACTCATTAATATTTCATTTTCTATACATCTAGCAGCATAAGTAGCAAGCCTTGTTCCTTTGTCTATATTGTATGTTTCTATTGCTTTTATGAGCCCTATTGTTCCTATAGATATTAAGTCTTCCAATTCTTCTTGATAATTTGTATATTTTTTTACAATATGTGCAACTAATCTTAAATTTCTCTCAATGAGAATACATTTTGCTTTAAGGTCTCCATCCTTAAACATCTTTAGATACTCTAGTTCTTCTTTAGGGGTTAGTGGATTAGGAAAAGATTTTGTGCAAGCCAATATATTCACCCCCATATATTGAGTCATTTTATATTATATGAACATAAAGTTTTCATTGTGCCTGTACCTATTTAATATTATTTATATTTTTAACAATCTCTTTAAATACAGGAGCTGCCGAGCGACTTCCTGATTTCCCGTCATATATGAATACTGTTATAGCATATTTAGGATTTTTTGCAGGATAATATCCTGTAAACCATCCATGTACTAGCTTTTTACCATCAACATAACTTTCTGCTGAACCTGTTTTTCCTGCACATTCTCCTTTAAGTCCCTTAATATTACTTGCTGTTCCTTCTTGTACTACTCCTTCCATTAGTTTTCTAACTCTATTTATTATGAAGGGAGATACAACTACCTTTTCATTTTCATTTTCATTTTCATATTTTTCTATTTCTTTCATATTTTCATTAAGCACTGAATCAAATAAATATAACTTTTTGTAAACTCCATTATTTGCCAATATTTGTGTCATTTGATTTACTTGAAGTGGTGTTACTTCTATATCTCCTTGTCCTATAGATATATTTCCTATTGCATTTCCTTTTATTTTATCTCCCTTAGGAAGATTTCCACCTTTTTCTTCTTTAAGCCCAATATCAACTTTATTTTTTAATCCCATTCTTTTAGCCATATCTAATATTTTTTTACTGCCAATTCTTTTTCCTACTTCAACAAATACAGGATTACATGAATTGTAAAAAGCTTCTTCAAAGGTTTCCTCTCCATGGCCTTCTCTTTTCCAACATCTTATTTTAAGTCCTTCTAAATCAATTACACCTGTATCATAGAATTTTTCATCTTCATCTACTACTCCTTCTTCAAATGCAGCAAGTGCTATAATTATTTTAAAAATAGATCCTGGAGGATAAGTAGATTGAACAGCTTTATTTATAAGCTCTTGATTTTCACTATTTATATAATCTTCAATCTTATTTGGGTTAAAATTAGGTCTAGATGCCATGGCTACAATTTCTCCTGTCTTTATATTTGAAACCACAACCGCCCCCTTTTTTTTGTCCTTATCTAAAGCTCTTTCAACTGACTTTTGTATATCATAATCTATGGTCAACTTTACATTTTTTGCTTTAAGATTTTCATTTCTATATTTTTTAAAACTCCCCAAAACTACATTCTTCCTAGCATCTAGAAAAGCTTCCACGTATTCCTTTTTTTGATTTTTTAATAAATCATCTTTAGCTTTTTCTATCCCGCTTACACCCTCATTTTCATATTTATTTATATATCCAATAACATGAGTAAGTAAATTTTCTTTTAAATATCTGTGTGTTTTGTTTACTATTAAAACTCCACTTTGACTTTCTATTTCTTTTTTAAGATTTTCATTTAGGTGTTTTATTTTTAACTCTATCAAATCACTTTTACTTTCAAATTTTTTATATATATTTTTTTCAGACATATTAGTTATATCTTTTAAAAGCTCTATCTTCTTTTTATCTAATTTGAAATTTCTCTTTAATACAACAAGAACATCTTCTTTTTCTTTATCTGTCAAAAGAATATTATTTCTATCATATATAGAGCCTCTATTACTAGTTAAATCTACTTTTATTTCACTTTGTCTTACTGCTCTATCATAATATTCTTTTCCCTTATAGCCTTGAATATATAAAAGTTTTCCTAAAAGTATAATAGATATGAAAATATATAAATATAAAACTATATTAATTCTCTTAATTTTCTTTTCAGTATGTTTTTTTCTCAAAAAAACACCTCCTAATAAGGATTATTTTTTCCAATTATCAGGAGGTTAATACTTTATTTAAACATCTTTATTTACTTTTGATTCTATTATAGATATAAGTTTAGCTACGACTATGTCTATAGCCACTTCATTATATCCACCTTCAGGGATTATAATATCTGCATATCTTTTGTAAGGCTCTATAAACTGCATATGGGCAGGTCTTACTGTTGTAAGATATTGGTCTATCACAGATTCTACTGTTCTTCCTCTTTCTTCTATATCTCTTTGTAATCTTCTAAGTATTCTGATATCATTATCAGTATCTACAAATATTTTTATATCAAGCATCGATCTTAATCTTTTATCTTCTAAAATCATTATCCCTTCAACAACTATTATGTCTTTTGGATTTATTGTTACAGTTTCTCCCAATTTTCTTGTATGCTTTTCAAAGTCATATACCGGCTTTTCTATACTTTTTCCATTTACTAACTCATTTAAATGAGTTATAAGTAAATCATTATCAAAAGCTAGTGGATGGTCATAATTTGTTTTTAATCTTTCTTCAAAAGGAATATGACTTTGATCCTTATAATAAGCATCTTGCTCTATTATAGCTATATTCTCTTTAGGAACACTTTCTATTATAGTTTTACATACTGTACTTTTTCCTGAGCCTGTTCCTCCAGTTATTCCTATTATTAACGGTCTATTTTTCATCTTTTATCTCCTTCCTTAATATATAATTTTCCTTTACAGGAACATTTAATTTCATTTTTATTATTTGTCTTGGATGTGGAGCTACATCTATTTCTTCGCCTTCTAATGTCCACATTTTTTCTATATTAGCATATATAGTTTCTATATTAGGTCCTATAATTTCTATTTCATCTCCAATAAACATTCTATTTCTCTGCTCAACAACTGCAAGACCTTCTTTTTCATTATATTCCTTAACAAGCCCTATAAAATCATAATTTCTTATATATGAACTAGACCCATAGTGCTGTTCCTGTGATCCTGGCTTTTCAAAATAAAATCCCGTTGTAAAATCTCTATGACTTGCTTTTTTTATTTCATCAAGCCACATAGTATTGAATTTCCAATTTTGAGGATCTTTATAATATTCATCAATGGCCATTCTATAAGCTCTGACAATACTTGCAACATAGTAAGCTGTTTTCATTCTTCCTTCTATTTTTAAACTTTTAATTCCTGAGTTTATAATTTCAGGTATATACTCTATCATACATAAATCTTTAGAATTAAAGAAGAAAGTACCTCTTTCATCTTCATATACAGGGAAATATTCTCCTGGTCTTTTTTGTTCAACTAAGTAATATTCCCATCTACAAGGATGTGCACACGCTCCTCTGTTTGCATCTCTTCCTGTCATATAATTACTTATAAGACATCTTCCTGAGTATGATATACACATTGCGCCATGGATAAATGCTTCTATTTCCATATCTTGCGGAATATTTTCTCTTATTTCTTTTATCTCTTTGAATGAAAGCTCTCTTGCAGTTACTATCCTATTTACTCCCTGCTTGTACCAAAATTTAGCGCTCATATAATTTGTGTTATTTGCCTGTGTACTCAGATGAACTTCCATATTAGGTATAACTTCTTTAACTATAGATAAAACTCCTGGATCTGAAACTATAACTGCATCTATACCTATCTCTTCTAAAGTTTTTAAATATTCATCAAGTCCTTCAAAATCTTCATTATGAGGTATTATGTTTACGGTTACATATACTTTTTTACCTCTTTCATGAGCAAATTTTACTCCTTCTTCCATTTGCTCCTTAGTAAAGTTTTTAGCTCCTGCTCTTAATCCAAAAAATTCTCCTCCTATATATACCGCATCAGCACCATAAGTAATAGCCATTTTTAATTTTTCTAAATCTCCTGCTGGAGCAAGTAATTCTACTTTTTCCATAAAAAAACACCTCTTTATTTTTTCTTAATTAATATTTTTTATAACTTAGCGCTACACCATCACCAATTGATATTAAGCTAGTATCTAAATAGTCACAGTTACTTATATAATCTAAGTAACTTCTCATTCTTTTTACTATAGTTTTTTTTCTTCTTATAACATATTTATCACTAGCTACCATACCCTTATAAAGTATGTTATCTGAAACTAATAATCCTCCTGTTTTTAACTTATCTATGACTAAATCATAAAAAAGCTTGTATTGTCCTTTTGCTGCGTCTAAAAATATCATATCAAAAGAACCTTCAACTTCTTTCAATTTTTCCTCAGCATCACCTTCTAATATTTTTATGTTATCTTCAAAACCATATTTTTTTAAATTTTCTTTTGCTTTTTCTATCATTTTTTCATTTCTTTCTACAGTTATTATTTCACAATTTTTATCTAAAGTATCAGCAAATAGCATAGAAGAATATCCTATAGCACATCCAACTTCTAAAATTTTTTTAGGTTTATGTATTTTTAAAAGTACCTTTAAAAGCTGTGCAACTTCTTTATGAACTATTGGAACTAAATTCTTATCTGCATATTCTTCTAGTTCTCTTAAAAAAGTTTTACTCTCTTTTAAAGTACTTCTTATATAATCTTGTACTAATTCATCAACTATATTACTCAAAAGTATCATCCTTTCTATGACACAAATAAATAGGTGGATTCCCACCTATTTATTTTCAGCTTTTCTTTTAAGATGTTCATTGTACGTTTTTGAAAAACTATGACTTCCATCTTTTTTTGCTACAAAATAAAGATAATCTACATCTTCTGGATAAAGTGCTGCCTTAATAGATTTTTCCCCAGGGGATGCTATAGGTGATGGTGGAAGTCCATTATTTTTATAAGTATTATAAGGTGAATCTATTTTTATGTCATCATAAGATAAAACTGATTTTCGCTCTCCTAAAACGTACTGTACTGTAGCACAAGATTGAAGAGGCATATTTATATTTATCCTATTATAAAAAACAGCTGAAACCAATGGTCTTTCTTTATCAAGTTTTGCTTCTCTTTCTATAATAGAAGCTATTGTTATAATCTCATTTAAATTAAGTCCAAGTTCTTTTTGCCTTTTTTTGTACTCAGCATTATATATTTCATTGAATCTTTTTAGCATTATATCTATAATAACTTTTTCTGAGTAATTCTTATCTATAAAGTATGTATCAGGAAATAAAAAACCTTCTAAAGAAATTATATTTTCACTATTTAAAAAAGGATATTTTTCCTTAAATATAGAAGGATTATTTACTAATTCTAAGAATTTTTCTCTATCAACAATTCCAAGAGTTGAAAGTCTGTCTGCAATTTGATTAGCTTCAAACCCTTCTGGAATAGTTACTTTAATTATGTCTTTATAAACTTTACCTGAATTTAGCAAAAAAAGTATTTCTTTATTCGATAACGATTTGGGAATATTATATATTCCCGCTTTTATATCTTTATCCATATTGTTTATTTTAGCCACTGATACAAAAAATAATTTGTTTTTTATAAGTTTTTTTTCAAATAAAATATCTGATATTTTGTTAAGTGATGATCCACTAGGTATATTAACAAGTACTTTTTCATTGCTACTTTCATCATAAGGTCCTGTTTGTATATTAAAGTAAACTAACCCACAAGCAATAATAATTACCATTAAAATAGATATTTTTAAAAATTTTTTCATAATAGTACCTCTTTTTATTTTTATTGAGTATTATACATATATCTATATTATTATATAATTTTAGACTGTTTTTTACAATATGTAACTTTAATAATTTAAAATAGAGTAAGCCATGGCTTACTCTATCCTATATTATATCTATATTTTATTTGTTTTTTCGTTCCACATATAGGGCAATTTTGCATACTTAAAGGTCTTTCAAGTCCACAGTTTTTCATAAGTTCATCATTTTCAAAAATACTCAAAGTAGAACTATCTTCAACAATCTGTCCTTCATTTAATACAATAACTCTATTACACAATTCAAGTACCATGTCTAAATCATGTGTAGTAATTATTTTTGTATGAGGCAAGCTACGGAGAAGGTTTATTAATCTTCTTCTAGATTTTGGGTCAAGCGCAGTTGTTGGTTCATCCATAACCAAAATGTCTGGATTCATTGCCAAAACTGTTGCAATGGCGGCTGCACGTTTTTCACCACCTGAAAGTTTATATGGAGGTCTATCCTTTAGGTGTGATATACCAACAGTCTCAAGAGAAGTCATAACCCTATTTTTAACCTCTTCCTCAGATAATTTATAGTTACGAGGTCCAAAAGCAACATCATCATAAACAGTTGTCATAAACAACTGATCATCTGAATTTTGAAAAACAATTCCAACTTTTTTTCTTATAACTGACAATGTTTTCTTTTCCACTAGAATATCTCCTATACGAACTTCACCTTTATTTGGAAATAAAATACCAATAATATTCATTAATAATGTCGATTTTCCAGCACCATTTGCACCTATAATCCCTACAGACTCTCCATGATTTATTTTAAAAGTAACTCCATTTAAAGCACTATTTCCATCAGGATATTTATAATTCAAGTTTTTTACTTCAATAATATTATGACTCATCTTACTCCTCCTGTTATTAACAACCCTATTATAGTCGTAATACTTAAACAGCGTACTAATATAAAGTATACTGTCCATCCCCCAAAATAAAATATATCTTTAAACCTTATATTATTTGTATTACCAATATTATAATCTCCCGTAAATCCTCGACAGCACATAGCTAGGTAAATACGCTGTGCTCTTTCTACTGTTCTAATAAGTAACTGTCCTGTAAGTGAACCCCATACACTAAACCGAATACCTTTTTCATTAAGAGATCTAAGTGAATACGCTCGAACTATACTAGAAACTTCTTCAATTAGCAATGATATATATCGATATGTTAAAATAATCTGCATTACAAATATCTTAGGTATCCTCATCATTCTAAGTGCCAATGCAATTCCATTAATCCCTGTAGTAGCTATAAGAATAAAAACTGCTAAAACAGTTAAAACACATTTAATTATAATTGAAATAAAAGAAATCCACCCACCTGAAATTTGAATCCAAGGTAGTACTATCATGGGCTTAACATCAAATAAAGGATTAAATATTCCTAATCCAATAACAAACGGTGCAGCAATAAGTAATCTTTTCATTATAGGAACTATAGGAATCTCTGCTATAATCATAACAATAATAGGATAAAGAACAAGAGGTAGCAATCTACTTATCTCATATTTACCAAAGGATACAGTAACTATCAAAAATACAATTGTTGTAAGTAGCTTTGCAACTGGATGTATGTTATGTATCATTGTATTTTTATCTGCAATTTCATCTAGTAGTCTAATATTGTACAATGACTTTATCATATTTGTCATAACTTGAACCAACCTTTCCTATTAAGAGCAATAAGTAGAAGGATTATAATCCTCCTACTTATTTTCTATACAGCCTTAGTTTTTTCCTTCTTTTTATTTTTTTTGATAATATTTGTAATAATTCCTATTATACAAGCTAATACTAAAGTCATCGAACCCCCAACTACCCCAGAAACAGTAGTTCCACTACTAACAGCAGGCCATGCTTCTTGACTCTCATCTTCTAATGATTCCTCTTCATTTGCTTTAAAAGTATAATCAGGCAAGAATGCAGTTTTTTCTTGAATTTTCTCAAGTGTTTGATGAATTCCATTTGGAGCATCTAACTCTTCTTTCCCTGAAGTTTTTAACATAGACCATTCAAGTCCATCTGGATATGCAGAAGCAAACCAAGATAAAATACCTCCAGTTAAAACTGCAAAAATAGCAAGTGTAGAAAGTACCTTTTTAATAGAAATATCACCTAAAGCATGACCTAAAGATGCCTTTTCTATAACTTCAGGACGGGTATTATAAACAAATTTTACTACAGTAGCCGTTACAAGCCCTTCTACTACTCCAATAGCTAAATGAATAGGCTGCATTAATAAAACAAATGTACCAAAAGGTAACTCAGTCTTACCTGATAGCAAAGTTTCTATAACAACACTAAATGCACCAAGTTGAAGCCCTATAATAGCAGATAGCATTGCTCCTATAAATATACGAGTAGATGAGTAACCTTTACTCATAATACGTTTATATATTAAAGGATAACCAATAAAGCATGTATAAAATCCCATATTAAAAATATTACAGCCTAAAGCTAATAATCCACCATCTGCAAAAAACAGTGCCTGTATTATCAGTATAGAAGCCATGGTCAAAAAACCAGCATAAGGTCCAAGTAAAATAGCAAGAAGTAACCCTCCTCCTAAATGTCCACTAGAGCCAGTTGCAGGAATTGTGAAGTTTATCATTTGAGCTGCAAATACAAATGCACCCATTACTCCCATCAAAGGTATCTTTTTCTCATCAATATCATTTTGAATTTTTTTAATTGAATAAGCAGCAGTTCCTGCTGTTGCTGCCCACATAGTTGTACCTACAGCAGGCGAAATCAAAGCATCTGCCATATGCATAGTTATATCCCCCTTTAATCATATTATATTTTTAAATAAAAAAAGTCATAAAAGCTATAAACCCCATTCAAAGGTTATTTCAGCCTTCATGACCTTTTCCTTCATTTACCATAATTTTATCACATAGTAATTCTAAATTCAATATTATATTGTAAATTTTAACAAATTAATTAAAATCTTTCTATTCCTTCTTTTGTAACTACTCCATATATTAATTTTCTTTCCTTTGGTTTTTCATCAGATATAGTATATGCTGATAAAAGTCTTTCTTTAGCACTTTCAAGCTTTTCCATTTTATTTACATACATACATGCTAAAGTTTCTCCTTCTTCAACATGGTCTCCTACTTTTTTATCAAGTACTATACCTGCGCCTAAATCTAACTCATCTTCTTTAGTTTCTCTTCCTGCTCCTAAGATCATTGCACTTAGTCCAACAGTTTCTGCTTCAATTTTGCTTACATATCCTTTTTTAGGAGCTTTTACTTCTATTACATTGGATGCACTTGGTAATAAATCATAATTATCAACTATTTCTTTATTTCCACCTTGAATCTCTATAAATTCTCTTAGCTTATCCAAAGCTTTTCCTGAAGATATAGCTTCTTCAAGCATTTTTCTTCCTTCTTCATAGTTACTTGCAACTTTAGCAAGCATTAGCATATAAGATCCTAAATTTAAGCAAAGCTCAGTAAAATCTTTTGGTCCATTTCCTTTTAAAGTTTCTATTGCTTCTATTACCTCTAATGCGTTACCTACAGCATAACCTAATGGCTGATCCATATCTGTAATTACACCTATTGTTTCTCTATCCATTCCATTACCTATATCAACCATTTCCTTAGCTAAAGCAAATGAGTCATCTAACTCTTTCATAAATGCTCCACTTCCAGTTTTAACATCTAGAACTATTGCATCTGCTCCAGAAGCTAATTTTTTACTCATTATACTACTTGCAATTAATGATATATTATCAACTGTTGCAGTAACATCTCTTAGAGCATATAATTTTTTATCAGCTGGAACAATAGAAGCAGTTTGCCCACAAACAGCTATTTTGTGAGTATTTACATTATCTGTAAATTTATCTTGGTCCATTTCTATAGATAAACCTGGTATAGCTTCAAGCTTATCAAGCGTTCCTCCTGTATGACCAAGTCCTCTTCCTGACATTTTTGCAACAGGGGCACCGCATGATGCTACAAGTGGAGCTAAAGTAATTGTAGTTTTATCTCCTACACCACCAGTACTATGTTTATCAACTTTTATTCCTTCTATTTTAGATAAATCTATAACATCTCCTGAATTCATCATAGCTTCTGTTAAATATACAGTCTCTTCTTTAGTCATTTTTTGTAAGAATATGGCCATAACAAGTGCTGAAGCTTGATAATCTGGAATTTCACCTTTGGAGTATCCTTCTACAAAAAAGTTTATTTCCTCTTTAGTTAATTCCTGTCCATCTCTTTTTTTCTTTATAATATCATACATTCTCATAATAATATTACACTCCTTTTACTATTTTTCTTAATTTTAAATAAATAACTTTGTAAACCTTTTCTAGAAATTTAAAAATCTTGGGTCACCTAAATAACAGTTTGACCCAAGTAAATATATTATATATGCAAAATAAAAATATTTTAATTACATTTTCTTTAATATAGTTTTAACTAAAGATATGAATTGTTTTTTAACTCTTTGAGTAGTTTCTATAACTTCTTCATGATCTAGTGGTTGATCTAATATTCCAGCTGCCATGTTAGTTATACAAGATATTCCAAGTACTTTTAAACTTGAATGTCTTGCTACTATTACTTCTGGAACTGTTGACATTCCAACAGCATCTCCTCCTATTGTTTGAACCATTCTTATTTCTGCTGGAGTTTCATAAGTTGGTCCTGTAAAGTATGTATAAACTCCTTCTTTTACATCTATTCCTAATTCATTAGCTGCTTCTTTAGCAAGCTTTATATATTCTGGAGTATAAGCTGTTGACATATCTGGAAATCTTACTCCTAATTCTTTATCATTTGGTCCAATAAGTGGATTATTTCCTCCAAGATTTATATGATCATTTATTATCATTAAATCTCCAGGAACATAGCTTTTGTTTGCTCCACCAGCAGCATTAGTTACTACTATAGTTTCAACGCCTAAAGCTTTCATTACTCTTACAGGGAATGTTGCTTCCTGCATAGTATATCCTTCATAAAAATGGAATCTTCCTTGCATTGCTACTACATTTTTCCCTTCAAGTTTTCCTATTACAAGCTGTCCTGCATGTCCTTCTACTGTTGAAACTGGGAAGTTCGGTATTTCTTCATATTTTATTGCTACAGCATCTTCTATTTCATCTGCTAATACTCCTAGTCCTGATCCTAATATTAACCCTATTTTAGGCTCAACACCTATTTTTGATTTTATAAATTCTGCACTTTCATTTATTTTTACTCTTAAATCTTTCATTTTCGTTCCTCCTATGTAATTATTAGTTTATAATTGTCTATTTAATAAAGTAATAATATTGTTTAAACAATACTATTACTTTAATTATTAATTTAACCTTAAAACTATTAAAAATTTAATTATTTTAATATTAAGTCTTTAAAACTTTCTCCATTTTTAGGAAAATCAGCTTCTAATATATCTGCAACAGTTGCTCCAATATCAGAAAATGTTTTTCTTATTCCTAAATTCACTCCACTTTTTACATTTTTCCCGTATACTAAGATTGGAACATATTCTCTTGTGTGATCGGTTCCCTTATAAGTTGGATCATTGCCATGGTCTGCAGTTAATATTAGTATATCTTCGTCTTTCATACTTTCAATTATTTCTGGAATTCTAGCATCTAATTCTTCTATAGCATTTTTATACCCTTCTACATTTCTTCTATGACCAAACTTTGAATCAAAATCTACTAGATTAGTAAATATAAGACCTTTATTTTCTTTTTTAATATATTCTATTGTTTTATCTACACCATCCATATTACTTTTTGTATGAACTGCTTCTGTTATACCTTTTCCATTAAATATATCTTCTATTTTTCCTACAGCAATTACATCTAAGCCTTTATTTTTTATATTATCAAGTACAGTATCTTCATAAGGATCTAGTGAAAAGTCTCTTCTATTTGCAGTTCTAGTAAAGTTTCCAGGTGTTCCTATAAATGGTCTTGCAATTATTCTAGCAACCGCATTATCTCCCATCATTATTTCTCTTGCAATTTTGCACATTTTATATAATTCTTCTAAAGGAACTACTTCTTCATGTGCTGCAATTTGAAAAACACTATCTGCTGATGTATAAACTATAACATCTCCAGTTTTCATATGCTCTTCTCCAAGTTCATCAAGTATAGCTGTCCCTGAAGCAGGTTTATTTCCAATAACTTTTCTCCCTGTTTTATTTTCAAATTCTTCAATTATTTCCTTTGTAAATCCATCAGGGAATGTTTTAAAAGGTTGATCTACTCTAAGCCCAACCATTTCCCAGTGTCCTGTTGTAGTATCCTTTCCTTGAGATACTTCAGAACATTTTCCAAAAGAAGCTATAGGAGTTTCAATCGGATCAATTTCATTGAACCCGTCTATATTACCTATACCCATTTTAGTTAAATTAGGTATATTTATATTTCTATGAGCTTTAATGATATTACCTAATGTGTTTACTCCTACATCTCCAAATTTTTCAGAATCAGGAAGCTGTCCAATTCCTACACTGTCCATTACTATTAAAATTACCCTTTTATCCATTTTTATCAACTCCTTTATTAAAGAGAAAATTTTGTGTTAACATTTTCTCATAAACATAATTAAATTTTATCATTGATTTAATTTCATTTCAATTATAACTTTAATGAATATTATAATAATTTTTATCCTCTTGGATGTTTTTCTTTAAATTCTTGTCTTATATTTTTATTTAAATGATTTAAATATCCTTGAAGACTGCTTAAATTAGTATTACCCAATATTTTACCAACTACACTTATATTTGCTCCTTTATTTAATAAATGAATTGCAAAAGAATGTCTAAGCATTGTTGGAGTAACATTTTTATTTAGATTTAACTTTTCAGTATATCTTTTTATTATTTTCCAAAGACCTTGTCTTGTAAATCTTTCTCCTTTTGAATTTAAAAATAAAGCTTTTTGATTTTCATCCTTAACTATTTTCGACCTAGAGTCATTTAAATATTTAACAATGTATTGTTTTGCAATACTTCCAAGAGGAATAATTCTAATACCTTTATTTGTTTTACAGCTTATATATTCCATATCTAAATTTATATCATCTAAATTAAGCTGTATTAATTCAGAAACCTTAATTCCTGTTCCATAAAGCATTTCAAGAATTGCCTTATCTCTTATACCTTTAGTAGTATTAGTGTCTGGGGAATTTAAAAATAAATCTACTTCCTCTTCTGTTAATATATCCATTTTAGCTCTTTCAATTCTAGGTTTTTTTAATTTTTTTGCTGGGTTATTATCAGATAATTTATTCAAAAATAAAAACTCATGGAAAGATTTTATAGAAGATATCTTTCTTGAAATACTAGATACTGATGCATTGTTCTTTTCTAGATGAATTAAAAAAGTAAATATATCATTTTCAGTTACCTGTAAAAAATCTATATCGTTTTCATTTAAGTAGTGTATATATTTTTTTAAATCTAGCTTATACGACTCTATAGTATTTTGTGAAAGATTTTTATCTAATCTTATATATTCTAAATACTTATTTATGACATTATTCATTCTAAACTCCCCTAATTAAAATATTCTTTGTATTATGAATATAGATGCTACATTAACCAAACTTTGCAAAATTGATACAACTAAAAACAAAGTCAATACATTTATACTATACTTTGTTATTAACTTCTTCATATGATTTAAGCTTTTAAATCTATTACAAATTTTAATTGCAGAAACAGCCTCTAAAAAATAATTAAACGATAGTATAATTACAAAAAATGAAAATGGCACAATTAAAATATTTTTTATGAGTGTTAAAAGTACAATTTTAAAAGAACTCATCTTTAAAATTAATATCACTGTATTTATAGTATAACCTATAGATAACCCTTTTAAAAATACTATAACTAAAACTAAAGGACAGGTAAATACCATAAGTGAACATAAATACATAGAAAGTAAATAAATAATATCATTTTTAAAGTTCAAAAAAGTAAGTTTTAACACATCAAAACTGCCTTCATAGTAACTAGTTGTCCTAGATATATAATCTACAATAGAGCTATTTGAAATAGGATATACCTTGTTTAAATAGACCCCACTAGTTATTCCTAAACTAAATAAAAAAATGAAAAATATTAAAATTATTTTATAATTAGATTTAGAAAAATTAAAAATCTTCTTCAAAGTAAAACCCCCTTCTTTTTAACTTTACATAATTCTATGTTAAAAATAAGGGGTGTATTACAAAAATTATATTAAATCTTTTGATAATAAAATTCCAATTATAGTTTTAGCATCTTTTATTTCGCCTTTTTTTATCATATCCAAAGCTTCACTTATTTTCACCTTAAAAACCTCAATATATTCATCTTCATCAGGACAGCTCTGTCCTTCTTTTAATCCCGTAGCTAAATATAAATACATTTTCTCATTTGAAAATCCAGCAGATGTATAAAATAAATTTGAAAATTTTATTTTTTCAGCTTCATATCCAGTTTCTTCTTTTAATTCTCTAATGGCGCATTCTTTTGGATCTTCTCCAAGTTCTAATTTACCAGCTGGAAGCTCAAGTAGAGTTTCTTCAACAGGTTTTCTAAATTGCTTTACAAGTATTACTTCTTTTTTTTCTGTTAATGCTAAAATAGCAACGGCTCCAGGATGCTCAACGATTTCTCTTTTTTGATATTTATGCTGGGGAAGTTCTACGGTATCTACTCTTAGATTTATAACTTTACCATTATATATTTTTTCTGAACTCATAGTTTTTTCTTCAAGAATCATTTTGATCCCTCCAATATATAATAAGCAGCTCCACTACAAGATTTAAAAAACTCCTCATCTTCTTCATAACTTCTTCCCATGCTTTTTACTTTTAGATTAAAATAACTTAAATCTTCCTTCGTTCTATCTTTTTCTATAAAGACTATATCATGTAATTTATCTATATTATGCTCTTTTATTTGAGATAGTACATAATTTCTTTTATCAGCATCTTGTATATTAATAGGAACTACAACTTTACTGTTAACTATTTCCTTTAAAATAGTTATAGAGTGATGACTAAGACCTAAATGTCTATCTCTTTTGTCGGCAAAGCTTATTCTAGGCACAGCTATGGCTTTTCCTTTAAGCTTTGAAACTGCATCTAATATATTTCCTTGTTCTATACCAGTAAATCCATATTTAGTTCCACTACCTACAATTCCAGGTCCCATACATACAAATACTACATCAGCACCTACAACTTCTTTTGCTGTTATTAACGCTGTGTATATATTTATACACTCATAATCTCCTCCAAAAGCATTTCCCATAGTTATAGTTGCATCTAAAATACCTTTATCTTTTAAATTCTTTACATTTTTACTTAAATAAATTGGAAGAGCTGCACCATCAGTCATTATGTAAGCTATTTTTTTATCCTTATTTCCTCTTTTATAAGAAGCTATAAATGGAACTAACATGCTATGTAGTGTTCCTACAACTACAGGAAGATTATCTAGCGATTTAAAATTTTTAATTTTTTCATGATGCATGCTTTCTTGTTCTTCTGCTGCAAATATTTTAACTTGAAGAGGGGTATATCTTAATTTCATTATATGTCCCCCTTCACTCATTTTACTTTCCAAATTATTTAAATTAGCAATTACAAAATGAAATCCTCCTGTTCCAAGGCTTAACTCCACTGCACTTGTATTAAGAAGTACTTCATCTCCTACATTTACATCTGAATTTATTTTTGGATAATTTATTGCTTTTTCTATTTTATCTCCTATTTTAACTTTTAACTCTTCCATTTCTTCAGTTTTGCTTATTATAGAATCTACTATTCCTACTTTTTTGCTTATCATATTTATCCCTCTTTATCTTCCTATCATATCTATATAGTTTAATATTTTGTTTTTTTCAATTATTTTAGTTAGAGAATACTTTTCAGTAATTATATGAATAAGTATTAATAAAATTAAAGTTATACTTCTTGCAATAAAAGAAAAATTGCTAGCAACAATTATTCCAATGGAAATTCCAAGTACATTAGAACCTACATCTCCCATCATAGCTTTTGCCTTTAAGTCATCTTTAAAATAAGCTAAAACATTTGAAAGAAGTAGTATTATCAGTATCTTTTGATAATATAAGGATACAGTAAATAAAAGTATTAAAGAAATTAATACATATCCTTTTATAGCTCTACCTGGTCTTAAATCTAATAAGTTTATTAGATTTGTAAATAATGATATTAATAAAGTATTTATTATTATATCTATTATATTGTTAGATATACTCATTGATACAAATAGTGCTACAAACCCTCCAAACAAAGCTTTAAATCCACCTGTTGTAAGTCTTCCTTTAAATAAACTTTTAAAATGACCTTTAAGTCCTGATACATCTCTATTTCCAATAAGGTCATCTATAATTCCTATAAATGCCATGGCTATTATTCCGAATAAAAAAATATATATTTGATTATCTTTATAAAAATATCTTACAATAGAAGAGTTTACAATAAGCATTGGCAAAAACACTATTCCAATAGATACAGGTATTAAGTCCCCTTTATAATTTTTTCTTACAATGTTACTTTCTACTAAAAGAGATTTAAAATATGGTATTATTAGTAATGTTCCTAAAAAGCCAATCAAAAATAATATATATATCAAGGTACTACCTCCCTAACATCTTTTTAAGTAAAATAATGTTTATATGATAAAACTGCTTTCCTCTATGAATAAACCCTTTTAAATCTCTTCCTGTTTCATTATGGGTCATATTAACTAAAACTTCCTTTACTTTATATCCTTTTTTTAGAATATCAATAGTCATACCAACCTCAACACCATAACCAAAAGGTATTTCTTTAAACTCTTTTAAAACTTCTTTTTTAAATATCCTTTGTCCGGATAGAGTACTATCCAATTCTTCTCCTGTTAAAAATTTAACTCCATTTTTAGCAAGTTTCTTTACAAATCCAAATCCTCCTTTTTTCTTTGCAGGAGGAAACTTTGCAATAGTTACATCACATTCATTATTTAATATTGGATATATTAATTTTTCTACTTCACTTGAAGTTCTTCCTAAATCTCCATCTAAAAATCCAATTATATCTGAATTTTTCATTGCTATTTTAAGTCCATAATTAAGAGCATATCCCTTTCCCATATTTTTATCAAGTCTGTATGCTTTTACACATTCATAAGAAGATGCTATTTTAAATGTATTATCACTTGACCCATCATCAATTATTATTATTTCATCTATACAATTTAAATCTTTAATTCCTTCTATTGTATCTTTTATTTTATCTTTTTCATTATACGCTGGAATTATTATGCTTATGTGTTTATTTTCCATAAATACACTCCTTGTTATTTTATTTCAAGAGGGGTAAATTCATCTGCTGTATCTTTAATTCCAAAATGTCCTGTTTTACCTTCTAAAACCATAATTAATGATATTTTGCCCATAACCTCATCTAAATTATCTATAGTAGATATTTTAGATTGTTTATAAAAAGGAATATATGAGTTTTCTACATCACTTCTTTCAGTTCCAAGTAATTTTAAGTTGTTATTCTTGAAATATTGTATTATACCATTATCGATAATCTCTAGTTTACTTTCATTTTTTTGTATACTTCCACCTTCTAAAATAACAGTATCTAAGTTCTCGTAATCTAAATTTAAAGTTTGTATCTCTATTATTCCTTTTTCATTGAATTTATTTAATAATTCTATATTTTTATCTTCATATATAACTTTGCATATATAATTAATTAATTCTTCTTTATTATTTAAAGCTGTATTAAATTCTTGATTTAAAACATTGAAATCTATATCTTCTACTATTTTATCTTTTATTGTTATATCAAATACAACATTTCCTTTTGCTTTATTTATAAACTCTTTTACATTAGGATAAAAATAATCTTCGGTAGTTTTTAATATACCTATGTTTTTTCCTTCAAGTCTTGCATCTATAATATAATCAAAAGTATTTTCTATATATTTATTAAGATTTTCATTTTTCTTGGTAAGATTTAGTATATTACTTTCTAATTCTTGATTTTCAGTTTTAATATTTTCAAATCTATTTTCTAAATCTTGTATTATTTGAGTTTGCTGCTCAGTAAAGGCACCATTACTATTTAGATTAAATCCTATTAATATCCCAATTCCCAAAGTTATAAAAATAGCCCCTAAAGTGGTTATATAGTATTTCATATTTACATTCACAAAAAACCCTCCTTAAAATTCTAATAATACTCTTAATTTTAACTGCATAAGCTTTATTAACTGTTGAATAGGTGGTGACAAATAAGCCACTATACATACTGGAAAAAGTGCTGCAAGTATTAGTCCCCATATATATTTTATTTTAAGCTTACTTCTATAAAGAAGATTTACTCCTTTTGCATCTATCAGTTTTGATCCTATTTTAAGTCTTACTAAAAAAGTACTTGCCATACCCTTTCTTCCTTTTTCTAAAAAATCTATCATATTAGAATGAGTTCCAAGTGCAACTATAAGCTTTGCCCCATATTCATAAGCAGTAAGCATTGCTATATCTTCACTAGTTCCTGGTGCTGGAAATACTACAGCTTCAAGTCCTAACTCTTCTACTCTTTTAAGGCCTGGAGCTCTTCCATCAGGATAGGCATGTACTACTATTTCTTTACATTTTTTTAAACATTCATCACTTATACTATCCATATCTCCTACTATCATATCGGGAGTGTATCCAAATTCAAGCAATGCATCTCCTCCACCATCTACTCCTATTAATACTGGCTTTACCTCTTCTATATATGAAATTATAGTGCTTAAGTCTTTTTTATAATCCTGACCCCTAACTACAACTAATGCATGCTTATTTTTAAAGTGTGTTTTTATTTTAGGTATCTCTAATTCTCCTAATATAAATCCTTTTTCCTTTTTAGCATATTCAATAGTATTTTCTATAAAATTATCAAGCTCATGAGATAAATTCTCGTAACAAGCTTTTAATTTTTCTTTAATTTTAACTTGATCTAAAAATTCTCCTTCTCCTATTAATTCATCTTGATAGTATACTTTATTATCTACTATTTCTACAATATCTCCCTCTTCTAACCTTTCAAATACTTCTTTTCCTACATTATCTATTATAGGTATATTTTTTTTAGATAATATCATTGGTCCTTTATTAGGATACCTCCCACTTATAGACATATCTACATTTATTACAGCTCTTATTTTTCCTTCTACTAATGAATTTGCTGCTACTTCATCTATATCTTTATGATTTATTATAGCAATTTCTCCACCATTCAATCTTTTAGCTAAATTCTTAGTTTTTCTATCTATTTTTATTGGAGCTTTTATTCTCATAATTTTCCTCCCTATCATAAAAAAATTCGCTTCATGCTATCGCATGGCTCATGTCGCCAACGAGTCCTAAGGACTTTGTTGCTCAAAATAGTTGATATTTTTATTCAGTTACCAAAGTTACAGTTTAAAAAATTTATACTTTTCTATAGAGTAAAAAATTGAAAATTAGCTTTTAAAAATTTTCTATTATATAAAAATGTAGAATAAGATATTTTTTTGTATAATTTTATTTTAAACAAATCTAATTATATCATATAACTAAGAATAATTTAAATAATAAATAAAGCCATGGCAAGTATATTAACTTAAGCCATGGCTCTTATATTAATCTTTTTTATTTTTATCTATTAACATTTGCTCTCCCATTTCAACTAATTTTTTTGTCATAGCTCCTCCAACATAACCTCCATAAAATACATTTTTTCCGGAGGATAAATCACTTTTATCATTTGTAATATTATTTCCTATTCCCAGCTCATTTGCTATTTCATATTTCATTTGATTTAATGCTTTTACAGCATTAGGATTTATAGCTTGTTTAGACATAATATCACCTCTTTTTTATTTTGTGATTGTTTCATAAAAAAAATACCTCTTATTTGTTGGTTTTAAATCAACAAATAAGAGGTATTTTTTATATTTATCTTGCTACTTTATGTTCAAGCCTTAATTTATCAGCAACCATAGCGATAAATTCTGAGTTTGTTGGCTTTCCTTTTGTATTATGAACTGTATATCCAAATAATTGATTTATAGTATCTACTTTTCCTCTACTCCATGCTACTTCAATTGCATGTCTAATTGCTCTTTCTACTCTTGATGGAGTAGTATTAAATTGCTTTGCTATATTTGGATATAATTCTTTAGTTACAGCACTTAATAGTTCAACATTGTCTATTACCATTTTTATAGCTTCTCTTAAATATAAATATCCTTTAATATGAGCTGGAACTCCTATTTCATGAATTATATTAGTTATTTCAGCTTCTATATTTCCATTATTTCTAACAAAGTCATTTTTAACAGTTTTAAATTCTATTAAAGGTTTATTTTTTTCAATTACAGACACATCTTTATGTCCTACAAGCTCTCTTATTCTACTTATAAATACACTAAAATCAAATGGCTTTACTATATAATAATCAGCTCCTAAATTTATAGCTCTTTGTGTAATTTTATCTTGTCCTACAGCTGATAATATTATAATTTTAGGCATTTTCTTAATATTCATAGAGTTTAATTTTTCTATTACACCCAAACCATCAAGATGAGGCATTATTATATCTAGTATTAATAAATCTGGCTCTTTTTCTGAAACCAAATCTAATGCTTCAACTCCATCTTTTGCTATACCTAGTATTTCTACATCATTTTCATTTTGTAAATATTCTTTTAAAATTTGGCAAAAATCTTTGTTATCATCCGCTATTACTATATTTATTTTCTGTTTCACAAAATTACCCCCCAATAAAAATATTTATATATTTACATAAATAACTAATTCGACATTTCTATTATATTTCCTTCTTAATTATTTTTGTATTTTAAAAAAAATATAACAAAGTCTTTGTTTTTTAATGTAATGAAAGTAGACTTTGTTAAAATAAATTTATTTTAACATCCAATCAATAAATATTGCATATCCTTTTTTAGGATCATTTACAAATACATGTGTTATAGCTCCAATTAATTTTCCATTTTGTATTATAGGAGCTCCACTCATTCCTTGTACTATACCTCCTGTATATTCCAATAATTCTTTATCTACTATTTCTACTATCATACTTTTTGATTTAGGTGTGTTTTGATTAAATATTTTTCTAATTTTTATTTTATATTTTTTTATATTATTATTTTTATCGGGAAACAATAAATATGCATTTCCTTTTTTTATTTCATAATAATTACCTACTTCTATAGGTTTTATTACATTTAAATCAGAAATATTATTAATTTTTCCTTTTATTCCAAAAGAAGTATTTTTATTAAATATTCCTATTATATCATCTTCTCCAAATTCACCCATTATTTCACCAGGTACTCCTGATATTCCTTTTTTAATTCCTATTTTTTTAGGTTTATATAGACTTCCATTCCTTACTTCAATTAATTTTCCTGTATCTATATCTGTAATTCCATGACCTAAAGCAGAAAATTCTTTAGTGTCGGGATTATAATAAGTAAGAGTTCCAATTCCTGCTACTTTATCTCTTACCCATACTCCTATTTTATATTTATTACTTTTATCATCTTTATATAATTTTATATTTTTATTTAGATATGAGCCATCTCTCTTTAATGTTATATTAACAGTATTTTTAGATATATCATTTAATATATTTTCTATATCTTTAGCTTTGTTCACCTCTTTATTTTCTACTTTTACAATTATATCTCCTATTTTTATTCCTCTGCTTTTTTGTTTTAAATAATTTTCATCAATTCCTATTACTAATACTCCTTTTGTATCTAATTTTATCCCTGTCACATTACCAAGAGGAACTAAATATAGTTTATCTTTGTCAGAAGCTTGAATAAATAAATTGAATGATACAAAACTTGTTAGAATAATAGATAAAATTATAGTAAAAAACAACATTTTCTTTTTAGAAAATTTTGTCACTATTATCACATCCTTGAGTTCTTTTAATATTAATTTTCCTTGAAACTCAAATTTATATCCGGAACAAATAATTATAATACTGTAAAAAAAAACAAAAAATAAAGACATTTAAATGTCTTTATTTTTTGCAATTTGAAGTAGTTCTTTTGCATGTTCTATAGTTTTTTGTGTTATATTAAGTCCTCCTATTAATCTAGCAATTTCTTGTACTTTATCTTCTTCGGTTAATTTTTCTATTCTTGTATAAGTTCTATCTTCTTGAGTAATTTTTTCTATATTAAAATGAACATCAGAATTAACAGCAATTTGAGGCAAATGAGTTATACATATAATTTGCTTTTTATTTGATATAATTTTTAATTTATCACCCACAATTTGTGCTGCTATTCCACTTATTCCTGTATCTATTTCATCAAAAACTAATGTTTCTACTTTATCTATATCTGATAAAATAGTTTTAAATGCTAACATAAATCTGGACATTTCTCCACCAGATGCTATTTTGTAAATAGGCTTTAAATCTTCTCCTAGATTAAATGAAATCATAAATTCTATAATATCTTTTCCATTATGAGTAAAATCTTCTCTTTCTTCAAAATTAACTTTAAAACTTACATTTTTCATATTTAAAGAATTTAGCTCATTACAAATTTTATTTTCAAGCTCTTTGGCAATTTCTTTTCTTCTTAAAGTTATTTTTTTACTTTTTTTATTTAAATCTTCTTTTATTTTTTCTAAACTTTCTTTTAACTGAATTATTTTTTCATCTCTACTTAATATTTCATCCAATCTTAAAGTTATTTTTTTCTTATATTCTAAAATTTCCTCTATAGTATTTCCATATTTTCTTCTAAGATTATTTATTGTATCAATTCTAATTTCAACATCATCTAAATTTTTTATATCAAAATCAATATTATCTTTATAATCCCTTACATCTTTTGATAAATCTTGAAGTCTGTACATTATATCTTCTAAATTTGAATAATAATCTTCTAGTTTCTTATCAAAATTTGATAAATCACCTAAATCCTTTAATGCTTTTGAAATTAAGTCAAAAGCATTTATATTAGATTCATATAAGTTTAAATACGCCTTATTTAAATTAGTATATATCTTTTCACTATTTCTATGCACTTCTCTTTGTTTTAAAAGCTCTTCATATTCTTCTGCACTTAAATTAGCATCCTCTATTTCATCTATTTGAAATTTTAAAAGATCTATTTCTCTTGCAATTTGTATATCATCTTTATTTTCTGTAAGTGAATTTAACTTATTCTTTATTTCTGTGTATTTTTTATATCCAATTAAATATTCATCTTTTAAAATTTTTAATTTTTCTTCTCCATATAAATCTAAAAATTCTATATGCTTTTCTTTATTAAACAATACTTGATTTTCATGCTGAGAGTGAACATCAATTAAAAAAGAGCTTATATTTTTCAAAAAAGAAAGCCTTACATTTCTTCCATTAATTCTACTTATATTTTTTCCATCTGCATAAATTTCTCTTGATATTATTATATTTTTATCTAAAGATGTATCTATTCCATATTCTAAAAGTTCATTTTCTAACTTTTCATTTGAAACATTAAATGTAGCTTCTATTAAACCTTTATTAGTTCCTTTTCTCACAAAAGATTTGTCAAACCTTCCACCTAAGCATAGATTAAGTGCATCTATTATTATAGATTTTCCTGATCCTGTTTCTCCAGTTAATATATTTAGCCCATTTTCAAAGTTCAATCTTACCTCTTCTACTAATGCAAAATTATTTATATATAACTCAAGGATCATAATAATCCTCCTATCTAAATTAACTTCCTAAATCTATCTTTTATTTTCTCTACATATTCTATGTTTTTTATTAAAACAAATACTGTATCCATCCCCGCTATTGTTCCAACTATTTCTCTAAGATCTAATTCGTCTATAGCTCTAGCCACTAATTGTGCAGATCCAGAAACAGTTTTCAAACACACAATATTTTCTGAAGAATCTAAATCTACAAGAACTTCTTTTATTAATCTAATTAATCTATCAGAAGAACCTTTTTCTTCTTTCTTTAATGCTGCATATTTATACCTTCCATCTCTAGTTAGTACTTTTACTAGCTTTAACTCTTTAATATCTCTAGAAACAGTAGCTTGAGTTACATTTATACCATTATCTCTAAGTCTTTGAGCAAGATCATCCTGAGTTTCTATCTCTTCATTTTCAATTATTTCTAGTATTTTACTGTGCCTTGATATTTTCAAAACAATTCCTCCTAATTAAAGATTTTTATGGGAATTATTTACTACTTCTGAAATATTTGTTTTATAATCCTCATTGCTAATATTATTTATATTTTCATTTTTTCTTATGTATAATAGATATTCTATATTCCCCTCTGGACCTTTTATTGGTGAATAATCTAAGTTTAAAACTTCAAATCCAATTTCTACAGCAAAATTTACTATCTTTTCTATAACTTCTATATGAGTTTCTTTTTCTCTTACTACTCCTTTTTTTCCTACCTTTTCTCTTCCTGCTTCAAATTGAGGCTTTATTAATGCTACTATTTCTCCATCATTATTTAAAAGTTCTTTAGCTTTTGGAAGAACTAATTTTAAAGATATAAAAGAAACATCTATTGAGGCAAAATCTGCATATTCTCCTATATCTTCAAAGTTTACATGTCTTATATTAGTTCTTTCCATACATACAACTCTATCATCTTGTCTTAATTTCCAAGCAAGTTGTCCATATCCTACATCTATAGAAAAAACTTTTTTAGCTTTATTTTGAAGCATACAATCTGTAAAACCACCAGTTGATGCACCTATATCTAAGCATACCTTGTCTTTTAAATCTATATTAAATTTTTTCATAGATTTTTCTAATTTTAATCCACCTCTACTTACATATGGAATAGGATTTCCTTTTACCTGTATTTTACAGTCTTCTTTAACATTTGTTCCTGGTTTATCACATCTTTGACCATCTATAAATACAAGTCCTGCCATTATTGCTTTTCTAGCCCTTTCTCTACTTTCAAAATATCCTTGTTCTACTAACAATAAATCTGCTCTTTTTTTCATAATAATTGTTACCTTTCTATATTTAATTCATTTAATACTCTATTAGCTATTTTTTCACTAGATAATCCATACTTATTATAAAGTATATCTACACTTCCATGTTCTATAAAAATATCCGGAAGAGCTATATTCACTATTTTTCCTTTAAATCCAAAACTTGATAAAACAGAAGTTATTTTTTCTCCAAATCCTCCAGTTAAAACATTATCTTCAACTGTAAATATATATTTATATTTTTGACTTAAATCTTTCAATATATCTTCATCCATAGGTTTTAAAAATCTACCATTAATAACTGTAGGACTTACTCCTTTTTCTTTTAATGTATCTGCTGCTTCAAGAGAATTTTTAACTACATTTCCTATTGCTATAATTGCTGTATTTTCTCCTTGATTTAATAATTCCCATTTACCTAATTTAAAATCAAAATTTTCATTTTTAAGTTTTATAGCTTCTCCTCTAGGATATCTTATAGCAACAGGTCCATCTATTTCAAAAGAAAATTCAATCATCTTTTCAAGCTCTAGTTTATCTTTAGGCGCCATAACAGTTAGATTAGGTATTGAATTTAAATAACTTAAATCAAATACGCCATGATGAGTTTCTCCATCAGCTCCAACTAATCCTGCTCTGTCAAGCAGGAATGTAACAGGTAAATTTTGAAGAGCAACATCGTGTATTATTTGATCATATCCTCTTTGAAGAAAAGTAGAATATACAGCAAAATAAGGTCTAATTCCATTTGCTGCAAGCCCTGCAGCAAATGTAACTGCATGTCCTTCAGCTATTCCTACGTCAAAAAATCTATCGGGATAAGCTTCTTTAAACTTATTAAGTCCAGTTCCAGATGGCATAGCAGCGGTTATTGCAACTATTTTTTTATTTTTTTTTGCAAGAGATACAAGCTTATTTCCTACAACTTCTGAGTAACTTTCTTTAGTGCTTTTTTCTATACCTTTTTCAACATTAAAAGGACTTACTCCATGATATTTATTAGGTTCATTTTCTGCAAATCTATATCCTTTTCCTTTTTTAGTAACTACATGTACAAGTACTGGCCCTTTTACATTTTTTATTTTATTGAAAGTTTCAATTAACTCATTTATATCATGTCCATCTATAGGTCCAAAATACTTTATTCCCATTTCTTCGAATAAAATACCTTCACTCATAAAGTATTTTACACTATCTTTGAATTTATCAGCTGCTTTATAAACAGTATTTCCAATTTTAGGAATTATATTTGTGATATTCTCAAATTCATCTTTAATCTTTTTATAAGCTTTATTAGTTCTAAGTTTTAATAAGTAATTAGAAAGACTTCCTACATTTTCATCTATAGACATTTCATTGTCGTTTAAAACAACTATCATATTTGTTTTAGTATGTCCTAAATGATTTAATGCTTCAAATGCCATTCCTCCTGTTAAAGCTCCATCTCCTATTATTGAAATAATAGAGTGACTTTCTTTATTTATATCTCTAGCCATGGCAAGTCCAAGTCCTGCTGAAATAGAAGTAGAACTATGACCTGTTTCAAATATGTCATGGCTACTTTCACATCTCTTTGGAAAACCACTTAGTCCTTCAAATTTTCTTAATGTATCAAATTTATCTCTTCTTCCTGTTATAATCTTATGTACATAAGCTTGATGTCCAACATCCCATACTATTTTATCCTTTGGGCTTTTAAATATATAATGAAGAGCAAGTGTAAGCTCAACTATTCCTAAATTTGAAGCTAAATGTCCACCGGTTTTAGATATTGACTTAACTAAGAATTTTCTAATCTCATTAGCTAGAATATCTAGTTCATTTATATCTAATTTTTTTAAATCCTCAGGATCATTCACATTGTATAAATATTTATACATTATTTCATCCTACTTTCTCAATAATTATTTTTAATACAAATATACCCTAGTATTTATTACTAGGATATACTGATACACTCTATATATACTTAAAGCATAGATATTATAGCATATTAAAGGTTCGTTTTCAAATCATTATATTAGCAATTATAATCCCAAGTATAGCTCCTGAAATAACCTCTACAGGAGTGTGTCCAACTAATTCTTTTAATCTTTTTTCATTAAACACATCTTTTTTATGAGCATGAATATCCTCTATCATTTTATTTAAAATCTTAGCTTGTTTGCCAACTGCTCTTCTAACTCCTGCTGCATCGTACATTACAATTAAAGCAAAAACCAATCCTAATGCAAATTCAACAGAATTATATCCTCTTTTTATTCCTACTCCTGTTGCTAAACTCATTACAAAAGAAGAATGAGAGCTAGGCATTCCTCCAGAACCTACAAATCTTGAAACATCAATTTTCTTTTCAAATACAAATGTAAGTATAACCTTTAAAAGCTGAGCTATAAACCAAGCTGTAAAGCAAGCCATAAAAACATCGTTATTTAATAACCCTTCAAAAAAAGACACTTAAAATCCTCCTTATTAATATTCTCTGTCTACAATATAATCTGCTAAATATTTCAAAAACTCTCCTTTATCTTCAAAGCTAGATATAGAATTTTTAGCGTCATCTATAAGCTTTTTAGCAATTTTTTTTGATTCTTCAAGTCCAAACAATGAAGGATATGTTGATTTATTATTTTCCAAATCACTTCCAACATTTTTTCCAAGTTTTGATTCATCTCCAACAATATCTAATATATCATCAACTATTTGAAATCCAAGACCAATGTTATTTGCATAAGTAGTTATATTTTCTAATTGTTTCTCATCTGCTCCACCTATTATAGCTCCAGCTCTTAAAGCTCCTACAATCATTGCTGATGTTTTGTTGGTATGAATGAAATCTAATGTTTCTTTATCAATTTTTTTATTTTCACTCTCTAAATCTACAACTTGACCTGCAATCATCCCATATACTCCTGCCGCTTTAGCTATTTCATTCATTGCTTTTAAATATTTATAGCTTTCTTTCTCGTATTTTAATGAATGTTTAATCATCAACTCAAAAGCATAATTTAAAAGTCCATCTCCAGCAAGAATTGCTATGCCTTCTCCAAAAACTTTGTGATTTGTCGGCTTTCCTCTTCTTAAATCATCATCATCCATTGCTGGTAGATCGTCATGTATAAGAGAATATGTATGTATCATTTCAATTGCACATGCAAATGGTATAGCATCTTCAATATTTCCTCCAACTAAAGAAGTACTTTCCATTAACAGTATAGGTCTAAGTCTTTTTCCCCCAGCATCTAAGCTATATTTCATAGCCTCAAATAATGTTTTTTGATATCCTTGTATTTTCGGTATATAATTTTCAAGCTCTTTTTCGAAGTATTCTTTCTTATCATTTAATTCTTTTTTTAAATTCATACTAATCCTCCCCAATTTCAAACTCTAACTCTTCAAAATTTTCATCAGAAAACTTTGTTATTTTAAGTTCAGCAGATTCTAATAAATTGTTACAATACCTATATAACTTAATACCTTCTTCATAAAGCTTTAAAGATTCATCTAAAAAAACTGCTTCTTCTTCTAATTTTTCAAGTATTTCTTCTAATCTTTTATAAGCCTCTTCATATTTCATATTAATCTACCTCTTTTAAATTTATATTTTCAATCTTACAATCTATATCAGCTTTTTTAAACAATATTTTAATATTATCTCCTAAATTCAAATTTTTAGGATTTTTTACTAACTTACTTTCCTTTTCAACTAAAGCATATCCTCTTGACATTACTGATAAAGGGCTTAAACTATGTAGATTTTTTCCTAAGTGATTCAACTGATCTTTTTTAAATTTTATTTTATTAACTACTGCTTTATTCATATCTTCAAATATGCTATCTAGTTCTATTTTTTTATCCTTTAAAATAAAATTTGAATATGTAAAGAGTATCCCTTTTTTTACATTTTCAAGCTTAACTCTATCTTTATCTATTATATTTTTAAAAGTTTTATCTATTCTATGTTTTATATTTTCAAGCTTATATTTCACATCTAAATATGAAGGCACAGCAATCTCTGCAGCAGCAGAAGGTGTTGGAGCTCTAAAATCTGCTACAAAATCTGAAATTGTAAAATCTGTTTCATGTCCGACAGCAGAAATTATAGGAATTTGAGATTTAAATATACTTCTTGCTACTATTTCTTCATTAAAAGACCACAACTCTTCTATAGATCCTCCACCTCTACCTAATATTATAACATCTACATTACTAAATTTATTAAAGAAATCAATTGCTTTAACTATATCTTCTGCTGATTTTTCCCCTTGAACAAGTACTGAATATATCTTTATATTTACTTTTGGATATCTTCTACTTATTACATTTATTATATCTCTTATAGCTGCTCCTGTAGAAGATGTGATAACTCCTATATTTTTAGGCATAGCGGGAATACTTTTCTTATATTTTTTATCAAATAAACCTTCTTTTTCTAATTCATCTCTTAACTTCATAAATTTTATATATAAATTTCCTATTCCTTCAATTTCTATAAAATTAATATAAAATTGATAACTTCCGTCTTTCTCATATAAAGATATATAACCTGATGCTACTATATTAAGCCCTTCTTTTAAATCTATATCAAGTGGTCTATTATTTTTAAACATAACACAATTTATTTTAGAATTTTTATCCTTTAAAGATAAATATACATTTCCACTACTGTGTATCTTTAAATTAGATATTTCTCCTTTTACTTTTAAATTATAAAGTATAGGGTCATTTACAAGTATTCTTTTTATATACGAGTTAATCTCACTTACTGAAAGAGCCTTTAATTTCATATTATATCCCACCTAAAAAACTATTTAATCCAATTAATGAAACTCCAATAGCATTATCCTTTGCATACTCTGATTTTGTAAAATAAGTATTTATATTGTATGATTTTAAATTATCACTTAAATTAGAAGATATATATTTGCTGGAAGATACACCTCCAACAAATAGTATATCTTTCACCTTATACTTTTCACTCAAATATATTAATGCTTTGTATAAAGAATCTGAAACTACCTTTAATGTAAGTTTAGATATATACTCTTTTGAATAATCATTTATCAAACTATATATCTTTGTCTCCATTCCTGAAAAATTCATAAATCCTTCTTTAGAAGAAATTCTTAAATTTTTTACTTCTTCATTACATTTCATTGCATTTTCATCTATATAAAATCCACATGGGAATGGATATTCAAATTTTACCCCTATTCTATCTATAAGTTGTCCCACACTTATATCTTTTGTTCCACCTATTATTTCTAAATTATATCTATTTAAAAATTTATTAACCAAAAGTATTTCTGTTGTTCCTCCAGACATATGAACACATATAAATTCATCTTTATCTATTTTTGTATCAAAGAAAGCTGCCTCTATGTGTCCATCTTGATGAGACGTTTCATATAATGGAATATTTAGAACTGAAGAAATCCCTTTGGCAAATTTATATCCACAATTAAATACTGGCATATAGGATCCTTTTATAGATCTTGGTTTTGATGAAGCACAAATACCAACTATTTCAAATTCTTTTATTTTAGATTTAATATTTTCAAACATATCTCCTAAATTATTTACATGCTGAAAAACTGCTTCTGACTGCCTAAGTCCTTTGTTTCCCTTTTTTACACTTAACATTTTTTTATCGCTTAAAATCAATTTTCTTTCTAAATTTATAGCTGCTATAGAAGTAGTATAGCAGCTTGTATCAATTCCTAAAATTATTTTATTTTTGAGTATCATTTAAAACACTTCCTAATACTCCATTTATAAAGCTTGAGGAATCTTCATTTGCATATTTCTTAGCAAGTTCTACAGCTTCATTTATAGAAACCTTAAAAGGTATATCTTCCCTATAAATAAGCTCTACTATAGCAAGCCTTATAATACTTAAATCAACTTTAGCTATTCTATCTAATTTCCATCCTTTAGAATACTTTGTTATAAATTCATCTACTTCGTCCTTATTTTCTATAAATTTGCTTCCTACATTTAATATGTAGTCTTTATCAAAGTTTTCATGAGAATTTTCTTCAATAAAATCTTCTACTCTTTCAATAGTGTAATCCTTAGTCATTTCAATTTGATAAAAAAGCTTCATTGCTAGTTCTCTACTAATTTTTCTACTCATTACTTACCTCCTAAATGTTTATCTACACAAAACTAACCCTCTGATTATTCAGAGGGTTAAATATTCATATTATTGATTGTTTTCTTCAATTTTTTCTTTTTTAAAAGTAATTCCTTGAATATGAACATTTACCTCAACAACTTTTAAACCAGTCATTGTCTCAACAGTATTTTTAACATTTTCTTGTATTTTCCATGCTACATCTGGTATAACAACTCCATATTCAATAAGTAAAAATAAATCTATAAATACATCTTCTTCATTTACTACTACTTTAACACCCTTAGATAGATTCTTTTTACCAAGAATTTCAGTTATATTACCTGTAATACTTCCACTCATAGATGCTACACCTTCTATTTCAGCAGCAGCGATTCCTGATATAGTAGCTATCACATCTTCAGATATTTTTATCTGGCCATAGTTTTTGTTTTCCACTGGTACACCCCCAAAGTGTTTATTGAATTATATTCTAATTATATCAAATGAGAGTAAATTTTACAAATTATCTTTTATACTCCATTATTTTTATATTTTCATAAGGTAATTTTGTTTCCGTATATACTACATCAAATATTTTTGCTACATCTTGCTTATCAAGCTTTTCTTTATCAACTATAACATTTGCACTGTTTTTACTTATATATACAATAGGATTATTAAAGCCTTTAGCCGTTAATAAATTTTCAATATTTGACTCTGCTTCTCTATATTTAACTAATTCTAATTTCATAGCTGATGCTTCATCTATTGATTTTTGACTAGAAGAAGGATTTTTTATAATTGCATCTAATTCTTCTATTAATTCTCCTCTTTTTTGTTCTCTATTTAATTTCATATCAATAAAATATGTATCCTTTTCCATGTTCTCCTTTAAAGCCATTTCTTGCGTTATATTTGCACTAGTTTCCTTTACTTTTTCTTCAACTTCACTTTTATTACTATCTACAACTTTTATTTCCTCATTTTGGCTATCTTCTTTAGAAGTCTCTTTTGCTAATTCTTCATCTACATTTAAATTTTCATCTTCATCCATATTTTGTAATAAACTTTGTTCATACTCTTCAAGCTCACTAGAAGTTTCAAGTAATGACTTTTTACTTAAGTTATAATTTATTGTTCCCACTAATACTAACATTAATACCAATGTAAATATAACAAAATTTCTACTTTTTAAAAATTTTCCATTAAACTTCATAATTTTAAATCCCCCTTATTTCTTTTTTGGATACACCTCTATTTTATGGCCAGATACTTGAAGTACTGTTTTAACAGCATTAAAAAGTCTTTCTTTTACTACTATATTTTCTGCTCCCTCTGCTACAACAATAACCCCTCTTATTTGAGGTTCAATAGATTTTAATAATATAGGTTCATTTCCCTGTTTATTATTTGTAGTAACTATTGTTTGTGTATTATTTTCTGTTGTTACAACCCTCCTTCCACCAGCTGAATCATTTTCCTGTGTAGTTTCAGTTGATATAACCTTATTAAAAGCAGGTTCAATTTCTCCATTAGTTTCTAAAGTTATCATTACCTTTACAGATTTAACACCTTGTATGTTTGATAATATTTCTTCTAGTCTCTCCTCTAAGACTTCTTCCTTTGTAGTATTTGATTTTATATTTTCTTTTCTTTCTACTAAAGTTGCATTTGGATAATTTTTTTCTGCTTTTCCATCAAATATATCAGAAATACTTATAAGAAGTATTAATGAAATTATTATTACAGCTATAATACTATACATTTTTTTCTTATCAAATTTCATGTTCTCCATAATGATCCCTCACATTAGTTAATTTTTATTTTTTCAATAGATACTTTAAATACCTTATTTAATGTATTCTTTATATTTTCCTCATGTACTTTACTCTCACTAAAAGCTTCTTTACAGTTTTCACTCTCTTTAAATTCTATTTTTTCTTTACTTTCATTATTACTATTTTTATTAGTTTTTAGTTCTTTTATTACTAGATTTTTGACTTCATTACCTTCTATTTCTATACTTTCTAATTTATAACCCTGTTCCTCTAATTTTAGATTTATACTTTCCTTTAAATAATTATTATAATTTTCTCTTATTTTTTCTTTATCTATATTTTTATCAAAAGCCATTAATTTTTCATTATATCCATATTGAAACTCATTAAATTCTTTTAAAATCTTATCTTCTATAGACATTTCATTTGTAAAATTATTTATAATAGGTGTAATTACTATAAAAATAAATATGAAATTTAGTGCTAAATTTATATAAGACTTCAAATTTCCTGAAGGAAGCAGCATATCTATTAAATTTATTATAAATGCTGCTATTAATATACTGCTTATCCATTCCTTTACAAAGTCCATTTTATCCTCCTTAAAGTTTTGTTACATTTCCAATTGATGCAAGTATAGCTATAGTTATAAAAAACATTATACATATAGCAACTACAGCAGATAATATTATAGTCATTAAATTTCCTATTTCATTTAAATAACTAGATATTCCATCCTCTGATATAGGCTCAATAACTATTGATGATATTTTATATACTAATATAATAGATACTATTTTTAAAACAGGTATTAAACATATTCCTATTAGTATAACAAGTGATGCAGCCCCTAATACACTTTTCAATAAATGTGATGAAGAAAGTAAAATTTCTATTGAATCAGAAACAAACCCTCCTATCACAGGAATAAAGTCTACTGCAAATTTTATCGTCTTAACTGAAAAATTATCAAAGGATGTAACATATATACCTTGTATAGAAATTATTCCAAGATATATGGTTAATAAAATACCAATAGTGAATATATTAATTTGCTTTATAAAAGAAAAAAATCTTTTTAGTTTTATATTTTCAGATATACTATTTACAATTAATATTGAAAAAGATAAAGTCATTGTAATTATTAAAAATGTTTTAAAAATAATATTTATAAAAACAATTCCTCCTAAAAATACTGGATTTAAAGCTGCAGATGTAACTGGAAATCCTAAAGTTACTAAAAGAGCTATCTCAATTGGTATTGCTATTTCCATAAAATTAACCATATGCTCTATAGTAGATTTACATATATCTAAAGCCTGTTTAAATCCTAAAAAACTTATAGATATTATTATAAGGAATATTGCATAATTTGATATTTTACTTACTGATCCTGATGAAAAAGAATTGTCTAAGTTCTTAAGTATTGAAGATAATATAGAAAGTACTAAAATACTAATAAATATTTTAAAATTTATTCTCAACTCTTTTAAAAAATAATCTTTAATTATGTCTTTATCTATAAGGTCTAGTATATTTTTCTTTCCTTTCATTACATCCATAATAAAATTTTTAAAATTTATATTTTTTAATGCTTGTTCATTTTCAAAACATTCTTCTAGCTTGTATATTTCCATAGATTTTAATTGACTTTCTAAATATTCATTTATATCTTTTTTAGCTTCATCATTTTGTGCAAAAGAAAAAGTAGTAATTAAAATCATCATAATTATTAAGCTAATAAATAATCTTCTTCTCATAAGTAAACTCCTAAGGAATAATAGTTATTATTGTGTTCAATATAGATAACAGTATGGGGAAAGAAAGAGCAAGTACTATAACCTTTCCACCAAACTCAAGTTTAGAAGCTATTGCTCCTTCTCCACAATCTTTACAAATCTGAATAGCAAATTCCATTAAATAGGATATTCCTACAATTTTAATTATTGTAGAAAAATACATTTTATTAATATGTACTTTGTTAGACAAGTCGTTTATACAACTAATTATATAATTTATCTTATAAATTGATGCTAAAAATATACCTATACCAGTTATTAATGCTATAGCTATTCCTATTTCTGGTCTTTCTTTTTTAAATAGTAAAGATAAAATAGTTCCTACAAAGGCTACTGAAATCAGCTTAACAAATTCCAACCTATCACTTCCTTCTTGTTAATAAAGATTAAACATTGTCTTTACAGTATCAAATAAATTACTTACTTCTTTTATTACCATAGTAAGCACCAGTACTATTCCTACAAGATTTGCTGCATACGCCCATTCCTCTTTTCCTGCCTTTTGCAAAACTGAATGTAATACAGATAATAATATGCCTATACCACCTATCTTAAAAATTAAATCTACATTTATTCCCATAAAACCTCCTCCTTAAAAAAATATTATTACTAGTAAAAATCCCATACTCACCGTTAATTTCTTGTATAAAACACCCTTGCTAGTTATTTCAACGAAAGCCTGACTTTGCATTTTTTTAAAATTTTCTATTGTCAAATTTATAATTCTTTCTTGAGAGTAAAAATCACTTTTACCTAAATTGATTATCAAATTCCTTAATTCATGAATTTCTTTTTCTTCTAAAGAAGTATTTTCTTTAATTAAACATATAGTTCCATCTAATATTTCTTCTAAATTTTTACTATCACTATTTTCTATATTATTACTTAGATTTTTAAAAAACTTAGATACTGCAAACTCCTTTCTTTCACCTAATTTTGAAAAAACTTCTCCTAATGTATAAAGTCCAAATTCAAGCTGCATATGAAGTATTTCTAAGATTTTTATTAAATCTGATATATCCTTATATTTCTTTTTATATGATTTATGTATTTCTTCTCCTAACAAAAAAAAGCATATTAATATTATTGTAATTAGCACTATCTTAATTAACAAAGATACACCTCTTTTCTTCTAAATCATATATTTTCTCTACTGTTCCTGGTCCTTTTCTTGAAGATAGAACAATTACTCTTTTAAACAATTCTTTATCTAGTAAAGTGTTTAACTCTTTTCTATTTTGAATATCTTCTATTCCATATCCATGAACAGATGTTATAAGTCCAACTCCTCCATTCAAAGCAGTATACAATGATTTTATTTCTTTGCTATTTCCTATTTCATCTGTAACTATTACATTTGGTGACATAGACCTTAAAAGCATCATTATTCCTATATCCTTTGGACAAGACTCTATAATATCTGTTCTAGTCCCTATATCTCTTTGAGGCACTCCTAAATACGACCCAGCTATTTCATTCCTTTCATCTATCACAGCAACCTTTACACCTTCAAAATTATACTCTTCAATCCCATTACTTATATTTTTAACTATATCTCTAAGAAGTGTTGTTTTTCCACACTGAGGAGGTGAAATAATTAACGTATTATGTATTCCTTTTGAAGGTTTTATTATATATTTAATTACTTTTTTTGAACAATCTAACACTTCTTTAGATATTCTTATATTCAAAGATGAAATGTGTTTTATATTCTTTATATTATTTTCTTCAATTATAACCTTTCCTCCAATTCCTACCCTATGTCCTCCTCTTATAGTTATAAATCCTTTTTTTATATCATCTAAAAAAGAATGTATAGAATATCTACATATAAGCTGAAAAGTCTGTTCTATATCTTCCTTTCTAACTATGTAAGCGTATTTATCACAAATATCAAAAGAATTTTTTCTTAAATTTAAAAAGTAATCTTTATTATTTGCACAAATCATAAGAGGCCGATTTATTCTAAGTCGTATTTCTTCTATATCTCCTATAAATTCCCCCCTCACATTTAATAAACACTCCTTTATTTTTGTGCTAAGTGAATTAATAATTTCTTCTGGAAGTTTATTCATAAACTCGTCCTCCTTCCTATTTCTAAATAATATTATGCTAAATATAAAAATATGCATAAAAAAACTGACTTATAAAAATTTATAAGCCAGTTTTTTTACTTCTATTCATACTTTTTAAAAGCAAGAGTTCCATTATGTCCACCAAATCCTAAAGAGTTAGACATTGCATATCTTATTTCTTTTTTTCTTCCTTCATTTGCAACATAGTCTAAATCAAGTTCTGAATCTTGATTTTGAATGTTAATTGTAGGTGGAATAAATCCATCTTTTATTGCAAGAGCACAAACTATAGCTTCTACTCCTCCTGCAGCTCCTAAAAGGTGTCCTGTCATAGATTTAGTTGAAGATACAGCTAAATTATATGCATGTTCACCAAATACTGATTTAATTGCCATAGTCTCATTTTTATCATTAAGAGGAGTACTAGTTCCATGAGCATTTATATAGTCTACTTCTTCCTTTTTTATATTTCCATCAAGTAAAGCCATTTCCATGGCTCTAGCAGCACCTTCTCCACCTTCAGCTGGAGCTGTAATGTGATATGCATCTGCTGTTAAACCATATCCAACTACCTCTGCATAAATAGTAGCATTTCTATTAAGTGCATGTTCTAGTTCTTCTAAAACTAATATTCCTGCTCCTTCTCCCATTACAAATCCATCTCTATCCTTGTCAAATGGTCTTGAAGCAGTTTTAGGATTATCATTTCTAGTTGACATCGCTTTCATTGTACAAAATCCTGCTACAGCAAGTGGAGTTATAGGACTTTCAGCTCCTCCAGCAACCATTATGTCTGCATCTCCTCTTTGAATTGCCTTAAAAGCATCACCAACAGCATGAGTACCAGAAGCACAAGCAGTTACAACACTAGTATTTGGTCCTTTTGCTCCAAGCATTATAGAAATTTGACCTGCTGCAATATTTGTAATCATCATAGGAACGAAGAAAGGACTAACTCTTCTTGGTCCTTTTTCTAAAAGCTTAGTATGTTGCTCTTCTAGAGTCTCAATCCCACCTATTCCTGAACCTATAATTACTCCAAATTTATCTTTTTCTAGTTTTTCTAAATCAATTTTTGCATCTCCAACTGCCATTTTAGCTGATGCTACTGCATATTGAGTAAATCTATCCATTCTTCTAGCTTCTTTCTTATCAATAAAATCAGAAGCAGTAAAGTCTTTAACTTCACCAGCTATTTGAGTTGCAAAATCAGTAGCATCAAATCTAGTTATTTTATCAATTCCACAAACTCCATTTTTCAAATTATTCCAAAAATTTTCTTTTCCTATTCCTACTGGAGTTACACATCCTATTCCCGTAACCACAACTCTTCTTTTCATATTCTTTTACCTCCAAAAACTACTTATTTTCTTCAATATATTTTACTATTTCACCTATACAAGTAAACTTTTCTGCATCTTCATCTGGTATTTCTAATTCAAATTCATCTTCAAGAGCCATCATTATTTCTACAGCATCCAATGAATCTGCTTCTAAATCATTAATTAAAGAAGTTTGTGGAGTAATCTCCTCAACATTATCTATTCCTAATTGTTCTGCTATTATATCTCTCACTTTTTCAAACATATAAATACCTCCCAAATATTTTTTTTACTGCATTACCATACCACCATCTACATTTATAACTTGACCTGTTATATAAGAAGACATATCACTAGATAAAAATGCTACTAAATTAGCTATATCTTCTGGTTTCCCAAATTTTCTCATAGGTATACTTGATTCATAAGCTTCTTTAACATCATCTTTTAATACTTTAGTCATTTCTGTTTCTATAAATCCTGGAGCAATAGCATTTATAGTTATATTTCTAGAAGCAAGTTCTCTTGCTGTTGCTTTAGTAAAACCTATAACTCCAGCTTTAGATGCGCAATAATTTGCTTGACCTGGATTTCCTATAATCCCAACTACAGAAGCCATATTTATTATCTTTCCGTATTTTTTCTTCATCATAGGTCTAGTTACAGCTTTTGTGCAGTTAAATACTCCTTTTAAATTTACAGAAATTACTTTATCAAAATCTTCTTCTTTCATTTTCATTAAAAGAGTATCTTTAGTTATTCCTGCATTATTTACTAATACGTCTATTTTACCAAATTCATTTATTACTTCATCTATCATATTTTGTGCATCTTCAAAATTTGATACATCACACTTTATAACAAAAGCTTTTACTCCATGCTTCTCTATTTCTTCTTTTGTTTTTAGTGCTTCTTCTTCTCTTGAAGTATAATTTATAGCAACATTTGCTCCAAAAGATGCAAGCTTTATAGCAATAGCTTTTCCTATCCCTCTTGAACCTCCTGTCACAAGAGCAACTCTATCTTTTAAATCTATCATTTTTATTTTTACCCCCTTATATCATTAATAAATTTTTCTAAAGTATCTGTATTTTCTACATTATAAATATTTACTTTTATTTTTAGTTTTCTAGATATTTTATTTATAAATCCTTTTAATGTTTTTCCTGGACCTATTTCAACAAAAGTATCAAAACCATCATTTATAAGTCTTTCTATAGAATCTTCCCAAAGTACAGATGAACTTACTTGCTTAACTAAAAGATCCTTTATATCTTCTTTTTTAACATAATTAGCAGTAACATTTGTAACTACAGGAACTTGTAAAGAATTAAATTCTATATTATCAAGCTCTTTTTTAAGATTTTCTCCAGCTTTAATTAACATAGAAGAATGAAAAGGAGCACTTACCTTTAATATAACAGCCTTTTTAGCCCCTTTTTCCTTACAAATCTGTGCTGCTTTTTCTACAGCTTTTATTTCTCCTGATATAACTATTTGTCCTGGACTATTAAAATTAGCAGCTTCTACTATTCCTTCTTTTGAAGCTTCTTTTAATGCATCTATTAATATTTCTCTTTCAAGCCCAAGTATTGCTGCCATAGTTCCAACACCTTGAGGAACTGCTTCTTGCATATATTTTCCTCTTTTTTTAACAAGTTTTACAGCTTCTTCAAAAGATATAGCATCCGCTGCAACCAAAGCTGAATATTCTCCTAATGATAATCCTGCACAGGCATCAAAATTGAGATTTAATTTTTCTTTTAACACCTCAAGTAAAGCTACACTTAATGTAAGTATTGCTGGTTGAGTATTTTCAGTTTTAGTAATATCTTTATCTGGTCCTTCAAACATTATTGATTTTAAATCCATATGTAAAACTTCATTAGCTTTATCAAATATTTTTCTTGCACTTTCATAATTTTCGTATATGTCCTTACCCATTCCTACATATTGAGATCCTTGACCTGGAAATACAAAAGCTATTTTCCCCATAAAAACCCCTCCTAAATATCTAAATTAGATATTACTTTCTTAGCATCATTAACTATTTCTTCTATAATATCCTTGCAAGGTTTTATTTCTTTTATCATAGCAGCAACCTGACCTGCCATTATAGAACCATTTTCCATATCTCCATCTATCACTGCACGTCTTAAAGCTCCTAGTCCTATTTCCTCTATTTTTGCTGGATCTACTCCTTCTTTTTCAAGCTTTAGCATTTCTTTTATTAATTTATTTTTTAAAGCTCTAACAGGATGTCCTGTACTTCTTCCACTAACTACAGCATCTCTATCTTTTGCTTTTATAATAGCCTCTTTATAGTTATCATGAGCTGTACACTCAGTACTACAAACAAACCTAGTTCCTATTTGTACACCTTCAGCTCCTAGAGCAAATGTAGCTGCCATTCCTCTTCCATCAGCTATTCCTCCTGCTCCTATTACAGGAATACTAACTGAATCTACTATTTGAGGAATTAAAGCCATAGTTGTAAGTTCTCCAATATGTCCTCCTGCTTCTGTTCCTTCTACTATAATAGCATCAGCTCCACATTTTTCCATTCTTTTTGCTAAGGCTACAGATGGAACTACTGGAATTATTTTTGTTCCAATTTCTTTTAATCTTTCCATATACTTAGCAGGATTTCCTGCTCCTGTTGTAATTACAGATACTTTCTCCTCATATATAACATCCATTACTTCATCTACATAAGGAGATAATAACATTACATTTACACCAAATGGCTTATCTGTAAGTTCTTTAGCTTTTCTAATCTGCTCTCTTACAATATCTGCTGGTGCATTTCCTCCTGCAATAAGTCCAAGACCTCCTGCATTTGATACTGCTGCTGCAAGCTCAGCTGTAGCAACCCATGCCATTCCACCTTGAATTATAGGATATTTTATATTTAAAAGACTACATACTCTATTCATAACCATTCCTCCTAAATACTCCATTTTATAACTGCTGATCCCCAAGTAAGACCTGCTCCAAATCCTACTAGAACAACATTATCTCCTTTTTTAATTTTCCCTTTTCTATATGCTTCATCAAGTGCTACTGGAATAGAAGCTGCTGACATATTTCCATACTCATGTAGATTTACATATACTTTATCCATATCAACTTTTAACCTTTTAGCTGCTGCATCTATTATTCTTATATTAGCTTGATGAGGTACTAAATAATCTATATCTTCTAAGCCTAAACCGGCAAGTTCTAATGCTTCTTTAGAAGCTTTTGGCATAACTCTAACTGCAAATTTGAATACGTCACTTCCAGCCATTCTTATATAATGAAGTCTATCTTTAACAGTATCAGCACTTGCAGGCATTCTTGATCCTCCCGCTGGCATATTCAAGCATTCTCCACCTGCTCCATCTGCGCCTAAGGTTGTTGATAGTATTCCTTCATTTTCTTCAACCTCTCCTAGTACTGCTGCTCCTGCTCCATCTCCAAATAATACACATGTATTTCTATCTTCCCAATCTATTATCTTAGAAAGAGTTTCTGCTCCTATTATTAATACCTTTTTATACATTCCTGTTTCTATAAAATTCTTTCCAATACTCATTGCATATACAAAGCCTGAGCAACCTGCTTCCAAATCAAATGCAGCAGCATTAACTGCTCCTATATTTTTTTGCACTATACAAGCTGTTGATGGAAATGCCATATCAGGAGTTACTGTTGCTACTATTATTAAATCAATTTCTTCTGGGTTAATTCCTGCACTCTTTATTGCTTTTTGTGCAGAAATTGTTGCAATATCTGAAGTTGATGTATTTTTATCTGCTATTCTTCTAGCTTTTATTCCAGTTCTTGTAACTATCCATTCATCGGAAGTATCAACCATTTTCTCTAAGTCAAAGTTAGTAAGAACTTTTTCAGGAACATAGCTTCCTAATCCAATTATTCCTGCTCTTTTTAACTTATTCAATATTATCAGCTCCTAATTTATCTATTTTTAACTTAATTTCATTTAAAACATTACCTTCTACAAATTTAATGCTCTGCTTAATTGCATTTTTTATAGCTTTTCCATTTGAACTTCCATGTGCTTTAATTAAAGCTCCATTAACTCCAAGAAGAGGTGCTCCTCCATACTCTGTATAATCTAAATTTTTTTTCATATTTAATAAATCATCTTTAAGAAGTGCTGCGCCAATTTTTGTTTTAATACTACTTAAAAAAGTTTCTTTAAGCATTGAAAATATTGACATAGCGACCCCTTCCATAAGCTTCAAAATAACATTTCCAGTAAATCCATCACAAACAATTACATCACTATATCCATAAGGTATATTTCTGGCTTCAACATTTCCTATAAAATTTATATCCTTATTATTTTTTAACATCTCATAAGACTTTTTAGAAAGTTCGTTTCCTTTTCCTTCTTCTTCTCCAACATTTACAATTCCAACCTTAGGACTATTGATATTTAAAATTTTACTAGCATAGATATCTCCCATAACTCCAAATTCCAATAAATTCCTAGGTTTGCAATCAGCATTAGCCCCTGCATCAAGTAGCACTGACATACCTTTTTTATTTGGCAAAAAAGTACAAAGTGCAGGTCTATCTAATCCTTCTACTCTTCCAAGTATAAATAGCCCCCCAGCAAGAAGTGCTCCAGTATTTCCTGCTGAAACTACAGCATCGGCTTTTCCTTCTTTAACTAAGTTTAGGGCTACTACCATTGAAGAATCTTTTTTACTTCTTATAGCTTTTACAGGCTTATCTTCATTTAAAATTATTTCACTTGTATGAATTATTTCTAATTTACTTTTATCAAAGGTATATTTATTAAAGTTTTCCTCTAATACATTCTTGTCTCCAGTTGCTATTATATCTATATCAAACTCATTTATAGCACTAACTACTCCTTCAACAGTTGAATACGGGGCATTATCTCCTCCCATACAATCAACTACTATTTTCACATTTATTCCTCCCTCTGAGCTATCTCATTGAATATGAATTTCCCTCTAAAAACTTGTTCATGATTTTTATTATTTATTTTGACGTGTACATAGTGTTTTTTATCTCTAACTCTAACTACCTCTGCTTTTGCTATTAATCTATCATCTGGTTTTATAGGGTTAATATTTTTTATATTTGCAACTCCCATAAGTACTACAGGAGCATCAACTACTGCCATGGCAAGAGATTCTGCCTGAGCAAAAACAAAATGTCCTCTTACTATATTTGTCTTAGAATATGTCATATCACTAGTAGTTTCAAGTATTGAAATTCCTAAAGTACCAACTTCTAAGTCTATAATTTCTCCTACTATTTCTTTACTTCCCAAAGTTTTTACTTTATTTATATTATTTTCTGCAACCTTTTTCACTCTTTCTCTAAGTTCTGGTATCCCAAGTTTAAGTCTATCTAATCTTATAGTCTGTATACTAACACCAAAATAGGTAGATAATTCTTCATCTGTATAAAAAGGGTCTTGTTTTAACATTTGGGAAAGTTCTTTTTGTCTGCCTTCTTTACTCTTTCTTTTCAAATTATTCACCCCTAAATTATAACTCATCTTAGTACCAGATACTAATATTAGTATATATTATTTAATTATATAAATCAATATACCAAAATAAAAAGCATGTAGTTAATAACTACATGCTTTCTTAATTATTTTGCTACTACTTCTTTACCTTTATAGTATCCACAATCTGGGCATACTCTATGTGGTAATTTCGGTTCGTGACACTGTGGGCATTTTACAAACCCTGTTGCAACCATTTTTGAGTTAGCTGCTCTTCTTGAATTTCTTTTTGATCTTGAAGTTTTACGCTTTGGTACTGCCATTTATCCCACCTCCTTAGTCATTTTTAAAAAAATCTTTTAATTTAGCAAAACGGGGATCAATAAATTCTTTGTCATTTTTATCATCATGACATTTACATTCTTCTTCATTTAAATTTGCTCCACAGCTAGGACAAAGACCTTTACAATCTTCATCACATAAAACCTTTTGTGGAACATTCAATATAAAAGTATCTTCAATTATATCTTTAAAATCTAATTCGTCCCCATTATAAACAAAAGTATCCTCATCTTCTAAAACATCTTCTTCATCTTTAACTAGAAACCCTTTAACTGGATACTCTAAATCTATTTCTAGTTCTTTTAAGCATCTACTACAGTAATCTAGTATTGAAAGTTTAATCTCACAATCCAAATACATTTTTTCGCCAGTTTTAGTTATTTTCCCTTTAACTTCCACTGGATTAGTTATTTTATAACTTTTACCACAATAATTAATGTTATCAATTTTTTGAGAAAAATTCAAGTCTAAAATGTCTACTTGTCCTTTTATTAATTTTTCTAGACTTATTATCATTTAATCACCTCAATATATTGCCAAATTAATTATACAAATGCCTTATTGTTTTGTCAAGTATTTTTACTTGATAGACAATAAAAAGGTAGGCTTCAACCTACCTTTTTATTTTACCCAATAATTATTTAACTAACTCAGTAGTTTCTCTTGCAATCATTAATTCTTCGTTAGTAGGAACTATTAATACTTTAACTTTAGAATTTTCTGTACTTATTACTCTTTCTTCTCCTCTAACGTTATTCTTTTCTATATCTATTTTAATTCCAATTCCTTCAAGTCCTTTACATACTTGTTCACGAATTAAAGTAGAGTTTTCTCCTATTCCTGCAGTAAACAACACTACATCCAATCCGCCCATTTCAGCCATATAAGATCCTATGTACTTTTTAACTCTCTTACAATAAGCATCAAGTGCAGTTATAGCTTTTTCATCTCCATTATTTGCAGCATCTTCTATATCTCTAAAATCACTTGATATTCCTGTCATTCCAAGGACACCTGATTTTTTGTTCATTAAATTATTTAATCCAACTGCATCTAATCCTTCTTTTTCCATAATAAACGGTACTATAGCTGGGTCCATATCTCCACATCTAGTTCCCATTATTAAACCTTCAAGTGGAGTGAATCCCATAGAAGTATCTACACATTTTCCATTTTCAACAGCAGCTATACTTGCTCCATTTCCTAAGTGACAAGTAACTATTTTTAAATCTTCTATATTTTTACCAAGCATCTGAGCTGCTCTTTGTGATACATATTTATGAGATGTACCATGGAATCCATATCTTCTTACTCCATATTTTTCATATAATTCATATGGAAGCCCGTATAAAAATGAAGATTTTGGCATAGTTTGATGGAATGCTGTATCAAATACTGCAACCATTGGAACATTTGGAAGTATTTCTTGACAAGCATTTATTCCTATTAAGTTTGCAGGATTGTGAAGAGGCGCAAGTTCTACACAATCTTCTATACCTTTTTTAACTTCATCAGTTATAACAACAGAAGTTGTAAATTTTTCTCCACCGTGAACAACTCTGTGTCCAACAGCTGAAATTTCATTCATATCTTTTACTGCACCATATTCTGGATGTGCTATTGAATCTAATACTATTTTAAGTGCATCTTTGTGGTCTTTCATTGATTCTTCAATAGTAACTTTATCTTTTCCAGTAGTTTGATGCTTTACCACTGAACCTTCTATACCTATTCTTTCTGCTAAACCTTTAGCTAATACACTTTCATTTTCCATGTTGATTAATTGGTACTTTAAAGAAGAACTACCACAATTAATAACTAATATATTCATCCTTTTTACTACCTCCTAGTTTTGTTTAATTTTAGCTTATGATTACGTGTATACATTACACAATAAACCTAACAATAAATAATATAGCATTTTTGATTAAAAATGTACATAAAAAAATTCGCTTCATGCTATCGCATGGCTCATGTCGCCAACGAGTCCTAACGGACTCCGTTGCTCAAAATAGTTGATACTTTTATTCAGTTACCAAAGTTACAGTTTAAAAAAATTACATTAATAGAAAAGTCTGTTAATGATAAGTAAACGTTTTTCATCATTTTTTAAATATTCTACAAATTTTATAAAATTCCTTTTTATTTTTTATAAAATTATTTATTTTAATTATAAATTAGGTTAATATATAATTTATGTAAACTTAAAGGAGGGCAATATGAAAGTTTTAGGATTAGTAGTCGAATACAACCCTTTTCATAACGGTCATTTATATCATATTTTAGAATCTAAAAAAATAACTAATTCCACTCATACTATAGCCATAATGAGTGGTCATTTTCTACAAAGAGGTGAACCAGCATTATTTGATAAATGGACAAGAGCAAAAATGGCTGTGAAATCTGGAGTTGATCTAGTTATTGAACTTCCTACTCTTTACTCTACTCAAAGTGCGGAATTTTTTAGTCACGGAGCTATTAATACTTTAAACAGCACTAAAGTTGTAGATAGCCTTTGCTTTGGAAGTGAAATAGGAAGTGCTGATGTTTTATATAAAATAAGTGAAGTACTAGTTAATGAGCCAAAAGAATTTAAAACTGAGTTAAAAAAATATTTAAGTGATGGTTTATTATTTCCTGTAGCTAGATCTAAATCTTTATTTAATTATATACAAAATAATAATATATTAGATATAAAGGAAGATGAACTTTCAAGTATTTTAAATAGTTCTAATAATATATTAGGTATAGAATATATTAAAAGTATTATAAAATTGAAAAGTTCAATTAAACCTTATACAATAAAAAGAATAAAATCTGAATATAACTCAAAAGATATAGAAACTAATATATGTAGTGCTACTGCAATAAGAGAATTATTAAAATCAACCTTTGACTTAGATACTTTACGTAAAGTTGTTCCTAAAAGTACTTATGATTTAATAAACAGTCAAATAAATGATAATTTTAATCCTGTTTTTAATAGTTATTTTTATGAATTAATAATAGGAACTATATTGAGAGAAGAAAAAAATATAGCTTCTTATTTTGAAGTAAATGAAGGAATAGAAAATAAAATAATAGATTTAGCTTTAAAAACCTCTTCTCTTGAAGAATTTGTTATGAATATAAAATCTAAAAGATATACTCTAACTAAAATAAAAAGAATGCTTATGAATATTTTATTGGGAATAAAAAAAGAAGACATGTTAAAAGTTAAAAATATAAATACTGTTCCTTATGTTAGAATACTTGCATTTAATAATAAAGGAAGAGAGATTATAAAAAATATAAAACAAAATTCAGATATTAAATTAGTAAACAGATTAAGTAATATAAATTTTAAAAAAGAAAATGAAATACTAAATTTATTTTTAAAATACGATATAAAAGCTACTAATTTATATAATTTAATTTACTATAATAAAAGAAGAGATTTATTAAAGGGGGCCATGGATTATTACATATCCCCAATTTATATTACGTAATAAATATTTGTAAAAAAGAATAAAGTACTGTACTTTATTCTTTTTTACAAATATATAAACTATTATTTACTATTAGCTATTTTTTCTGCTAATTCATTTAAGTATGTCCATCTTTCAAATTTTTCTTTTAATGTATTTTCTAGAACTTCCTTATCTTTCATTAATTCTTGTAATAGTACAAAATCACTTCCTGCATTATTTATTTTTTTATTTATTTCTTCTAACTTATTTTCTAAATCTTCAATAATTCCATCAATTTCTTCATACTCTTTTTGTTCTTTAAATGAAAATTTCAAAGGTTTATTCTTTTTATTTTCTACATTTTTATTATTATCCTTATTATTTTTCTTAACTTTACTTTCACTAGACTTAGTATCTTCAAATTGATTTTTTTTAAACTCTTCATAATCAGAATAATTTCCTACATAATGCTCTATATGTCCATTTCCTCTAAAAGATAGTATTTTATCTACAATCCTATTAAGAAAATATCTATCATGAGAAACAGTTATAACACATCCTTCAAATTCATCTAAATACTCCTCAAGTATTGTTAAAGTTTGAATATCCAAGTCATTTGTTGGCTCATCCAAAATTAAAACATTAGGTGCACTCATAAGAACACGTAATAAATATAATCTCCTTTTTTCTCCTCCTGAAAGCTTTGATATAGGGGTCCACTGAGCATGAGGAGGAAATAAAAACCTTTCTAACATAGAAGAAGCACTTATATGTTTCCCATCTGATGTATAAATATATTCTGCTTCTTCTTTAATATATTCTATGACTCTAAGTTCTTCTTTCATATGTTCATTTTCTTGAGAAAAATAACCTATTTTAACAGTTTCACCTATATCTATAATTCCATAATCTGGTTGTAATTTGCCAACAATGATATTTATAAGTGTTGATTTCCCACAACCATTATTACCAATAATACCTACTCTATCTCCTTTTGAAATTATATAACTAAAATTATCTATTACTTTTTTATCATCAAAACTTTTAGATATATTGTTAATTTCTATTACTTTTTTTCCTAATCTAGTATTACCAACTGATATTTCAATTTTATCATTAGTTAACTCTAATTTTTCTTCTTTCAATTTTTCAAATCTATCAATTCTTGCTTTTTGCTTGGTAGTTCTAGCTTTTGCTCCCCTTTTAATCCATTCTAATTCTGTTCTAAAAATGCTTCTTCTTTTTCTTTCAGATGCTATCATCATATCTTGTCTTTGTTCTTTTAGTTCAAGAAACTTAGTATAATTTCCCGGATAACTATAAACATTACCATTGTCTACTTCTATTATTTTATTAACAACTCTATTTAAAAAATATCTATCATGTGTAATCATAAGAAGTGAGCCTTTTCTATTATTTAAGTATTCTTCAAGCCAAGATATAGTTTCATTGTCCATATGGTTAGTTGGCTCATCAAGTATTAATAAGTCACAGGGATTAATAAGAGCACTAGCAAGGGCTACTCTCTTTTTTTGTCCTCCTGAAAGAGTTTCTATTTTTAGATTAAAATCACAAACTCCTAATTTTGTAAGTACAGCCTTAGCTTCACTCTCAATTTGCCATGCATTCATAACATCTATTTCTTGATTTAATTTCATTAATTTATTTTGTAAATTACTATCTTCAGGATTTTTATTTAACTTTTCTAATGTATATTCATATTCACTAATTAACTTCATAACTGGTGAAGTCCCTTTAAAAACCTGCTCTAATACAGTCAATTCGTTATCAAAATCTGGATCTTGAGGTAAATATTCTATGTTAGCATTTTTTGACTTAGTAATTTTACCACTATCATAATTTTCAACTCCTGCAATAATTTTTAATAAAGTTGATTTTCCTGTTCCATTTATGCCTAATACTCCTATTTTTTCTCCTTCATTTATACCAAGAGATACATTATTAAGTAGTATTTTTTCTGAATAACTTTTGCATATATTTTCTATAGTTATTATATTCATAGTAATTCCTTCCTTTATATTAATAATCTATTGTATTATAACATATTTATAATAAGTAAAAAAATCTCGCCTTTTAAATGTTAAAAAGCGAGATTTTATTATTTTATCTTTTTAAAGCTATACCTTCATCAGTTAAATCTATTAATCCTTCTTTATATAAACCTCCAATTGATTTTTTAAACATACTCTTACTCATTTCTAATCTATCTTTTATATCATCTGGAGAAGATTTATCTGTTAAGCTTAAAAATCCATTGTTTTTATTCAATTCTTCTAAAATTTTAGCCTTGAATTCTTCTATTTCTTTATTTATCTTTTTTCTAATAGTTACATCTATTTTATTATCTTCTCTTATTTTTTTAATACGTCCTTTTATTTTATCTCCTATTTTTAGCTTTTGGTATACTTCATTTTTATAAAGCATTCCAAAATGAATATTGTTAATTATAACTTTTATTCCTAAGTCATTAAATTCATAAACTAATAAATCAACCTCTTCTCCTTCACTAACTTTTATATCTTCATTATCTATAAATTTATTTATTTTTTGACTAGCAATTATTCTATTTGTAACATCATCTTTACATACTTTAACAATATACTTTTTATTTTTTATCATTTTTCTAGATTGTTCTCTGTAAGGCGCTAATAAGTCTTTTTCAAGACCCCAATCTAAAAAAGCACCATATTTATTTACATCTCTTACTTCTAAACAAACAATATCTCCTACCTTTGCTTTAGGAGTTAAAGTTGTAGCTATATATCTATCTTCTGAATCTTTATATACAAAAACATTTAAAACTTCTCCTACTTTTGCTTCTTTTGGAACATATTTATTTGGAAGAAGTATTTCTCCAACCTCCGAATCTAAATATAATCCAAAATCTCTTTCTTTTACTATCTTTAGTTCATTAAAGTCTCCTAGTTTAAACATAATTTTCTCCTTTTAATATTTTTTATGATTGTTTCCATTTAGATAATGCGTCTGCTAAAGCAGAATTTAATTGTTGTTCATTTTCTTTTTTTTGTTTTTTCATATATTTAACAACATCTCTTTTATTAACCTTTGCTCCTTGTTCCTTTTTTCTTTTATTAAATGCTGAAAGCTTTTCTTTATAACTACATTTAGGACATTTAAATATCTGACCTTCCCCCTGTCCTCGAAGTTCTAATCTTCTATGACACTGAGGACATCTAGCGTTTGTAAGTTTTGATACTCCTTTTCTATATCCACATTCTCTATCTTGACATACGAGTATTTTACCTTTTTTACTATTTACCTCTAATAGATATTTATTACACTCTGGGCATCTTTCTCTTGTCATATTATCATGTCTATAAGTATAGCTGCTATTTGCTACATCTAAAACAAGCTTTGATGCATATTCTTTCATATTTTGTATAAATTCTTTATAATTTAAATCTCCTTTACTTATTTTAATTAGCTGCTGTTCCCACTTTGCTGTAAGTGTAGGAGATTTTAAATCCAAAGGAACCAACTCTATTAACTGTTTACCTTTTGATGTTGGAAATATTTCTTTTCCTTTTTTTTCTATATAGAATACATTAAACAACTTTTCTATTATATCTGCTCTTGTAGCAACTGTCCCTAATCCTCCTACCTCATCAATAGTCTTAATTAACTCTTTATTCCCTATATTCATAAATTTTTGAGGATTTTCCATGGCTGAAAGCAGTGTAGCTTCATTATACCTTGCTGGAGGTTTAGTTTGTCCTTTAACAATTTTTACCCCAGTTAATTTTATTTCATCTCCTTTATTGATTTGAGGGAGAGATTGGTCTTTTATTTCTTCATCTGTTTCATCTTCATTATATTCATTGCTATAAACAGCTTTCCATCCTTTTGACTTGACTATTTTACCTTTAGCAATAAATGTTTCTCCATTTACTAAAGCTTTAATTTTAGTTTGCTCATATTCAAAAGGAGGATACATTACAGATAAAAATCTTTTAACTACTAAATCATATATATTTCTTTCCTCAATGCTAAGTTCTCCAAGGATAACTATTTGTTCTGTTGGAATAATAGCATGGTGTTCTGAAACCTTACTATTATCTACAAAACTTTTATTAACCTTTATTTTTCCTCTAAGTAAATTCTGAGCTGCCTTTGTATATGGCCCAACAGATATACTCTTTAACCGTTCAGGTATAGTCTCTACTATATCAGTAGTTAAATATCTTGAATCAGTTCTAGGATAAGTAAGTATCTTATGATTTTCATATAATCTTTGCATTATGGATAGTGTTTTTTTTGCTGAGTATCCAAATTTTTTATTAGCATCTCTTTGAAGCTCTGTTAAATCATATAAAAAAGGTGAATATTTTTTCTTAGAAGTTTTATTAACTTCTATAATTTCACCATATTGTCCATTAACCTTAGAAACAATTTTTTGTGCTTTATCTTTATTAAATGTACGAGTTTGTCCTCCTTTATTATCAATCCATTGAAGAATAAAATTATCAGCATTTCCTGTAATAGTATAATAGTTCTTTGGAATAAAATTTTTAATTTCTTCTTCTCTTTGAACTATCATCGCTAAAGTTGGAGTTTGAACTCTTCCTGCTGAAAGCTGTGCATTATATTTGCATGTTAAAGCTCTAGTAACATTAAGTCCAACAATCCAATCTGCTTGTGCTCTACATACTGCTGATTTATATAAATTCTCGTAATTCTTCCCTTGCTTTAAATTATTAAATCCATCTTTTATAGCTTTATCTGTTTGAGATGAAATCCATAATCTTTTAATTGGCTTTTTAAATCCAACTTTTTCAATAATCCATCTAGCAACAAGCTCACCTTCTCTTCCAGCATCTGTTGCTATAACTAATTCACTAATATCTTTTCTTTTCATTAAGTTTTTAACTGCATTAAATTGTTTACCAGTTTTTTTTATAACTGAAAGCTCCATTTTATTAGGAAGCATAGGTAAATTTTCTAAACTCCAAGTTTTATATTTTTCACCATAGGCTTCTGGATTTGCAAGTGTTACTAAATGTCCTAATGCCCATGTAACTATATATTTATTTCCTTCAATATATCCATTACCTTTTTGATTACATTTTAATACTTTTGCTAAATCACGACCTACAGAAGGTTTCTCAGCTAAAACTAAAACTTTTCCCATTAAATTATTCCTTTCTTATTTTTGTCTTTTATATTTAAAATTTCATGAATCTAGTATATAAATCTAGTATATATCTAATATTAAAATTTGTTAAGTAAGGAAATAACAAAAAACTCCATATATTTTGAACGATATGGAGCTTTATAAAATAAATTATATTTATTCTTTTATATTATATTTTTTTACTTTTCTATAAAGAGTAGCTATTCCAATATTCAAAGCATCTGCTATTTTTTTCATTCCTTCTGTACTATTACCATATTTTTTTAGCGCTTTCATTATTTCTTCCTTCTCTAATTCCTCAAAAGGTCTTATCTCTTTATTTTGATTTTTTAATTTTTTGGATGATCCTTCAAGTTTTAATGACATAAGCTCTGCTATGCTAGAAATGAAAGTCATAAGCTCATCTTTTTTTGATAACATAATATCTCTTTGATCTTCATTAAAAGCAACTAAACCTATAACCCCTAGTATCTTATCGTTCATTATTATAGGACAACAAATATCTGCAATTTCTTTACAGTAATCTCTCTGATTACATGTTTTACACTTCTCACTTGCATATTTTTCATCCATTATATAACACTGTCCTGATTTTAAAACGTGAGAATAAATTGAATTTTGATCTATGCTAGTCCCAATTTTTTGCTCGAAATTTCCTGTACCAGCTATCCTCACTAAATTTACATCTACTAAAGTAACCTCAACATTAAGTAATTTTGAAATATTTTCACATGTCTTTTGAATATATTCATTAATCTCTGCTAGCTTCACAGGCATTCCCTCTTTCTTTTATTATTAATATAATAATTTTAAATAATTACAACATTTTAATCAAGTATTTATTAATTTTATATTACATATTATACCACCTAACTTTGATAAATAAAAAGAGAAATCCTCAAACTATGAGAATTTCCCTTTTTTACATAAACCTATTTTTTAGAATATGCTTTTGCTCCTTCAGCTGCATTTTTAACTTCTTCAAGACTTGCTCCTATAGAAGCTTGACTAATAGCCGCTATGCTACCTTCAACTATTGGTGCATCTGCAATAAATACTCTTTTTTGAAGCTCTTCATCTAAAAACTCTACTGCCATCTCAGCACTCATAATAGCACTTCCCAAATCTACAAGAATTAAAACACCACTTCCATCATCAACATTTTGTATTGCTTCCACTATTTTAGAGGCATCTGTTCCAAATCTTCCATCACTTGTTCCACCTGCATTGATAACTTTAATCTCTGATTTAGCCATCTGCATACTAAAATTTATTATTTCTTCTGCTAAATTTTTGCTATGAGATACTACTACAATTCCGACCATAAATATCCTCCCTCTATATACTTTTATTTTCTCTTAAATACTCTCTATTTCTTACAATTTCATAAATTGATAGATATAATTTTTGGATATAACTTCAACATATTCAATTTTATGGATATA